>DAOUES010000067.1:0-20430 GCA_034430335.1 Anaerolineae bacterium
GTGGACAAAAACGGCGATTACGTCGGCGGGGCGATTGCCCCTGGCATCCGCGTGGCGCATGATGCGCTGGTCGGGAGGGCGGCACGCCTGTCCCAGATCGACCTGATCCCGCCTCCGGCGGCGATAGGCCGCAACACCATCCACGCGATGCAGAGCGGGCTGGTGCTCGGCTATATCGGCCTGATCGAAGGCTTGACCCGGCGCATCGTTGATGAACTGGGCGATCCCAATACGCGGGTGATCGCCACCGGCGGGCTGGCCCGCATCCTCGTCGGCCATACCGATGTATTCGAGGAATACGTCCCCAACCTGACGCTCGAAGGGCTGCGCCTGATCTGGGAGTTCAACCGGGAAGGCCGGGCCGGGTGATCTGAACACCCCTCATGTCGAATCCTCCTTGACAGATTAGAACAAATATTCGATAATAGTTACGGACATTTGTTCTAATCTTCGATAAATGGGAGGAAAATATGAAGATCGAAAAACCCTGGCGTGTCGTGCTGTATGGATTTCTGCTCTGGCTGATCCCCTTCATTGTTGCCATGCTCATTTTCCCCATCCACGACACCAACCGCCCGCTCTTCGAATCGATCATGCCGGTCGTGATCGCGGTCTGCATGGTTGGGCTGATCAATTTCTACTTCGGCAGGATCGAAAAAGCGACGCTCTGGACGGGGCTGGTCGTCGGCCTGATCTGGTACGCGGTCAACGTGGGCCTCGACCTGCTGATGTTCATGTGGGGGCCGATGAAAATGTCGTTTGGCGAGTACATGTCCGACATCGGCGTGACCTACATCATGATCCCGGTGATCACCACCGGAACCGCTTACCTGCTGCAAAGGCGGGCGGGGAAATCGGCCTGAGCGCTCTAAACAACAAACCGAGGGTAGGGGCGGGGCTAAACGACCAAAGGTCGTCGCCCCCGCCCAGGGCGACCCTGTGCGACCAAAAGGTCGCCGGTCGCCCCTACGAGATGGTATATATGTATCTGGCAGGAATCAAAAAAGGGCGACAGCACCTCAACTGTTGCCCTCTTCGTTTGAATTATACCGGTCTTACGATCCCGTCCCCGAATAGCTGTTGACTCCCAGCGTCCAGACGCCGTAGGCCAGCGCAAACAACCCGATCCCTACAATCGGCGAGATGAAGATCAGCCAGGTGGTGTCGCCGGGCCGCAGGAACAACTGCGACGGGTAGAAGGCGACGAAGCCAATCGGGATGATATAGGTGAAGATGAAGCGGAAGAACCCGTCGAAGATCGTCATCGGGTACTGCGAGTATTCACGCAGCCGGAAAGCCAGGTTCAGGATCGAGAACGAGTAGAGCACCCAGAAGCACGTGCAGGCCGCCAGCGTCAGAATCGAGATGACCACCATCGAGGCGCTGAACAGCGCCACCAGCAGCAGCACGATTTTCGGCAGCGTCCACACCAGCCCCAGTTTGATCGACACCCACACCAGCGCCGTGATCCCGACCGCCACCTGCGACAGCCCTTTCAGGTCGAATACCTCGGACATGAAGTAGAACATCATGTTCAGCGGGCGGAAGTAATACTTGATGAATTTCCCATCCACCACCAGCCAGCGAAGCTGCCAGATGTTGTCGAAAAAGATCTGCGCCGGGCTGACGGCCAGCAGGTAGAACCCGTAGATGAAGATGATCTCGTAAAAGTTCCAACCGGCCAGCGCCGGGATCGAGTGGAACAGCGCCCAGAACATCGCCAGCGAAGCCACGTTCGAGAAGAGCATCCCCACCGAGCTGATGATGAAGTCGGTGCGGTATTCCATCCGCGCCTTGATGTACTGCGTCTCGATCTTGACGTAGAGCCGCGCATACCATGTCAATTTCTGGATCAGGTTCATCTTATCCCCCGTTGACCGTCACCGCTTTGACCGCCTGGCTCCAGAACAGGCGGCTGATGCCATACAGCACCACTACCCAGAAGACCTGGACCGCCATCATCGGGAGATAGTCGGGCAGCCCCAGCGTGGTATCGGTGAGCATCGTCAGCGGCACGTTGTAGATCGCCTGGAACGGCAGGTACAGCACGATCTTTTGCATCCATTCCGGGAAGAACTGCACCGGGATCAATGCCCCGGAGAGCACCATCACGACCACGTCCTTTGAGGTCACCAGCCCCCAGATCGACTCGGTGTAAAAGGAAGTCAACCCGACGAGATAGTCGAGCAGGAAGCTCAACACGTAGGCCATCGGCACGCTCAGTAAGAAGAACACCAGGTTCAACCCGGTCTGCACCGGCACCTGGAAGATCACCACGACGATGAAGACCGTCGGCACGGTGGTCAGCACGAGGTTCGACAGCACGTATCCCAGCGACTCGGAGAACATCCGCAGTTCGTAGTCGATGGGCTTGATCAGGAAGCTGGCGATCTGCCCGTCGATGATCTCGTGCGATATCTGCCAGTCCGTCCAGTAGCGGAACAGGACGTTGATCGCCCCGGCGAAGGCCACGTAGAGGAACGCCTGGTTGAAGGTCATCCCCTGCAAAGTCTGGTTCGCCGCGTAGATGCTCTTCCACAGGTAGTAGATGATGATCGTGTAGAAGATGCCCGTGATCAGCGTGAACAGGAAATGCAGCCGGTAGGTCAGGCCGGTCATGAAACTGGTTTTGACGATTGCTAAATAACCTCTCAAGTTCCTCATGATGCCAGCGCTCCGCCGTATATCTTCTTGATCACGTTTTCCATAGTGATCTCGACGATCTGGATGTCTTTGACCGGGTAGCCGGTCATCGCAAAGTTGAGCACTTCGAGCATCGGCAGTTGATCCTGGTTGATCGTCACGTCCAGCCAGCCCGCCTCTTTGTGCTCGACCACCACCCCGGTGCCGTTGCCGAACCGGTCGTGGAAAGCCGCCTCGAACTGCGGGATCGTCTCCTCGCCGATGTCTTCCATCTGCGCTTTCAGCGTCCGGTATGCGCCAAACAACTGGGTGACCGTCTTGATGCCGCCGTCGTAGATCACCTTGCCCTCGTCGATGATGATGATCCGCCTGCACAGCGCCTCTACGTCGCCGATGTCGTGGGTGGTGAGGATGATCGTGGTGTTGTAGGTCCTGTTGAGCGTCGTGATCACGTCCCTGATCTTGGCCTTGACCGCAACGTCCAGGCCGATGGTCGGCTCGTCGAGAAAGACGATCTTCGGGTTGTGCAGGAACGACGCGGCGATGTCGCACAGCATCCGCTGCCCCAGCGACAGGTTGCGCACCGGGGTGGAGTACAGCTTGTCCAGCCCCACCAGGTCGGTGAACATCCCCATCTGCCGGTCGTAGTCCTTCTTGTCGACGCGGTAAATCTCGCGCAGCAGCTTGAACGACTCGACGACCGGGATGTCCCACCACAACTGGGTGCGCTGCCCGAAGATCACGCCGATGTTCTGCGCGTTCTTCTGGCGGTTCTTGAACGGCACATTCCCATCGACCAGCATCTGCCCGCCGGTCGGCTTGAGGATGCCAGTCATCATCTTGATCGTCGTCGACTTACCGGCACCGTTCGGGCCGAGGTAGCCGACGATCTCCCCCGCCTCGATATCGAACGATACCCCGTCGACGGCTTTGACGATCCGGTAGTCGCCGGAGAACAGGTCGCGCATCGCACCGACCAGCCCCTCGCGGCGGTTCAGGACCTTGAAATGTTTCGATAAATCCTTTACTTCGATAATACTCACGTCACACCTACCCGCTTTACTGAGTTTCGCGCATAGTATACCCTGCAAATCTCAATCGGCAAGGGCAATTTGCAGGATGATCATCGAACAAAGTTTCTAAGAAGTCAATACCACTTTAGTGATAGTTTTGTGTCTGCCACGCGATTCTGTTCCCTCCACCTTGAGGTGGAGGGACAGGGAGGGGGTGAAAATGTCTCTTGATCCCCGGCTACCCCATAGCTGCCAGAAAAAAGAGCCATCCCGGATCGGGATGGCTCATCGTGGTTAGAACTCTCAGGCGATCACCCTGCCGGTTCTGGCTCCGGGGTAGGCATCGTCTCGAATGGTGCCGACAGCCCGCAGACGACGAAGTCGTCGAAGGTATAGGTGGTCGTGCCGGGGTCGAGCGTGTGCATTTCGAGGCCCAGGCCGCCCGCCGGGAGCGGGTTCGGATCGGTCCAACTGGCGTAGCGCACGCCGTCGATCCACATCTCGACCACCCCGTCGTAGGTGCTCAACTCGAAGAAAGTCCATTTGTTCTGGCGCAGCCCGTTGTGTACGGCGGGCACCACGTTGAAGCCTCCCACTTCGGGATCCAGGCGGAGGAGCGCCGTCATTATCTTGGGCGCCGGGCCGATCTGGACCGGGTAGCGGCTTTCGCCCTCCGGCGTCTGGTGATGCATCCAGTTTAGGAAGATGAAGGTGCTGATCACGTCGCCGTTGTATTTCACCCGGACGCGCCACACGGCGTTTTCGAACTGCTGCTCCTGGTAGCCATCGCCGGTTTCCAGCGGCTGGCCGGTTGATGCGTTCGACGCGGTCAGAACGTAGTCGCCGGGCGCTTCGGCATCCTCGCCAATCGACCAGCCGTTCATCGCGCCGAAGTCGGTCGCAGCGGTGATCTGCTGCCAGCCCTGGGCCTGACCATCCTGGAAGTCCTCGACGTAAAGCAGCGTCTCCGAAGGGGCGCAGGCTTCTGCGGGCAGCAGGCCGGACGGGTCCCGCTCGAGCGTGATGGTGACGTCGTTCGGCCCCCGGCTGATGGTCGCCGACGTGCTGGCATCGAAGTAGCCCTGCGCGGTGACGGCCAGGTTGACCGCTTCGCCGGGCAGATCGCCCCACTGAACCTGGCCCGCGTCGTCGGTGGTCTGCACGGCTGCCGGGTCTTCGCCGAGTTCGGCCAGCGTGACCACTGCCCCGCCGACCGGCGCTCCCTCGGCGTCGCTGACGGTCACCGTCAGGTCGAAGGGCACGGGTGTTTCGGTTGGCGTGAGTGTGGGGGTCGGCGTTTCGGTCGGTGGGACGGGGGTGTCGGTCGGGACGGGTGTATCGGTGGCGGCTGCGGCGGTCATCGCCGCGATTTCCTCCTCCGAAGGCCCGCAGGCGATCAATAATACCAGGCAGGAAAGAATCAAAATAATGACAATTGGTTTCCGGGTCATTGTCCCCTCCTTGTGGGCTTTGGTGATATTCGTTTTTTCTCAATGTCTATAAAGTAGGTACTGGTCGTAGAATCATTATACACAGATTTTCGAAAATGGGATCAAGTCGAGGGGTGCATTCATAGTTAGGGGCACATTGCGTTCAGTAAAACCATTCCGGTCGCCCAATCCTCTTTAGCCCGGTGCTTCAGCGCCGGGTTTCGCCGCCATCTGCCCGCGTTCGTTTTCACCAACCCCGGAAAGTGTTTATAATCAGGCCAGCTATCATCACCTGCGCCAAGAGGAGAACCATGTCCGCCGGTCTGGTCGGCCAGCAGCTTGACGAATACGAAATCCGCATGCTTTTAGGTAAGGGCGGCATGTCGAGCGTTTACCTGGGCTACCAATCGTCGATGGACCGCTCGGTGGCGATCAAGGTGCTGCCGCGCGCCTTCCTCCACGACGAAACCTTCCTCCAGCGCTTCGAGCGTGAAATCCAGACGATTGCCCGCCTGGAGCACCTCCACATCCTGCCGGTCTACGGCGTCGGCGAAGACCAGGGCATCCCCTATTTCGTGATGCGCTATCTCTCCGGCGGCACGCTCGCCGACCTGGTCGACACGCGGCTCCCGGCCCTGCCGACCGTCGTCCGCATCGTCTCGCAGATCGCCGAGGCGCTCGATTACGCCCACGAGCGCGGCATCATCCACCGCGATCTCAAGCCCTCCAACATCCTGCTCGACAGTTCGGGCAACGCCTATTTAGCCGATTTCGGGATCGCCCAGATCCGCGAGGCGGCGAGCATCACCACCGGCTCGCATGTGATCGGGACGCCCTCCTACGTTGCCCCGGAGATGGTTCGATCCGGGGAGCGGGTCACCCAGGCCGTCGACATCTACGCGCTGGGCGTCGTCGCCTACGAGATGCTCACCGGCGAGCCGCCCTACGTCGACGACGAGCCGACCAAAGTGTTGATGGCCCACGCGCTGGAGCCGGTGCCCTCGGTGCGCGACTTCGATCCGAACATCAGCCCGAACGTCGACGCCGTCATCCAGCGCTGCCTTGCCAAATACCCCGAACAGCGCTATCCCAGCGCGATGGCTTTCGCCGCCGAACTGGCACTGGCCGCCGAGGGCGGCTTTGCGACGGTTCAAACCACGCCAATCGCCGACGAAGAAGCCCCGCCGAAAGACAGGCCGCGCCGGAAGCGCAGGCAGCAGAAGACGCCTGCCCGATCCGCGCCGCCGGGCACGGGGGGCTATCCTGCCGCCGAACCGGAACCGGACGACCTGCCGCTACTGCTTCGCCCCGGCTGCGCGATCCCGCTTGGCGCGCTGATCGTCCTGCTGGTCAGCGTGTTCATCACCTCGATGGTCGTCACCGATGGCAGGCCGCTCATCCTGATGGAGGCGCTCACCCCGCCGCCCACGCCCACCATCACCCCGACCATCACCCCGCTGCCGGTCGCCAGCCCCACACCGGGCGATTCCGGCGCGGCGGTCGGCGGTGGAACCGTCGTCCCGGCCTCGCCGGGCGAACTGGCCTTTTCCTCCAACCGGGACGGCGACTACGAGATTTACCTGGTCGACGAGAACGGCGAGAACCTGCGCCAGTTGACCAGTGACACCACCTATGATTTCGATCCCTGCTGGTCGCCCGACGGTCAATCGCTGGTCTATGCCTCCTCCGCCGACGGCGATTCCGAGATCATGACGATGGACGCCGACGGGCACAACCCGCTCCGGCTGACCGACAACACCGCCCGCGACGCCGACCCGGACTGGTCGCCCGATGGGGAGTGGATCGCCTTCGACTCCGACCGCGACGGCGATTTCGAGATTTACGTCGTCCGCACCGACGGCAGCGACCTGCGCCAGATTACCGACAACGATTTCGACGACCTCGACCCGACCTGGTCGCCCGACGGCACGCAGATCGCCTACTACATTAAAGAAAGCGGCAGCGACAACACCGACCTGGCCGTCATCGACGTTTCGGCGGGCGAACCCCGCAGGCTGACCGACAGCCCGGCGCTCGATCAGTGGCCTGCCTGGTCGCCCGACGGCTTCGTGATCGCCTTCACTTCTTCCGAGGGGCGCAGCGCCGGGCGGCGGTCGCTGTTCCTGTTCGATCTTGCCTCCGGGCAGGCCGCTCCCCTGACCGGCAACGTGAGCAAGGACGACGACCCGGCCTGGTCGCCGGACGGGACCCGCCTCGCCTTCGACTCCGACCGGGCGGGCGCAGGCTTCTTCGACCTTTACATCGTCGATGTTGTAACCGGGAGCCTGACCCAGATCACCGAAACCGACGCCAACGACGTTGCCCCCACCTGGCGTCCGGTGCCCTGAAGCGGCACCGTCGGGCCATCTGCGGTACGATCTCCATGAAAACCGTCAAAAGAACGGAGTAGGTCTGATGCAGTTTGAGAAAATAATCCGGCGAGCAACTAACAATCATATCAAACAAAGCCAACCCTGATCGCCCCCAACTGCCCCTTCGGGGGAAGTGGCCGACGGAACGTCGGACGAAGGGGGTGGGGTCGGGGGAGATGTCTCCGCAGGAGACAGAGGGGGTGCTCCATCACGCGCAAAATCGAGCCTCACTTGATCGCCCCCAAGTCTGGGGGAGATGGGCGACGCAGTCGGCCAGAGGGGGTTGTGTTACCGGTAATGGTTTTGACCTGCCCGCGATCCTTTGATTAAAAGCACTATGCAATCTGTCAATGACTTCCTGAATCGACTTCGCGAAGACGGGCTGACCCTCGCCCTGACCCTGGCGCTGCTGGTGACCGTCGGCTGGGCGGTGGCCGCTGCCGAATGGGTGGAGGGGATCAGGCTGGTGGTGCCGATCATCCTGATCGCCGGTCTGTTCGGCTACCTGATCGCCATCGCCCGCTTCTCCGGCCTGACCGCTGCGCTGATGATAGTGATCGACGGCTGCTTTACCGTGTGGGTCTATGCCGGGCGGCAGATCGAAACGGCGCTGACTTTCCGCGAGCGCCTGCTCGATATCGCCTTCCGGTTCGGCACCTGGTTGGAGCAGGCCGCCGGGGGCGGCTTCAGCCGCGACAACCTGATCTTCCTGATCCTGGCCGGGCTGCTGGCCTGGTTCGTGGCGGTCAATACGATATGGCACATCTTCCACACCGAGCGCCTCTGGCAGGCGACCATTCCCGTCGGGGCCGCGCTGCTCGTCAATGCTTATTACACATACGGGCCAATCAAGGACGAACGTTTCATCGGGGCGTTTCTGCTGATCACTTTTGCCCTGGCCGTGCAGACCAACGCCATCAGCCGCGAGCGCATCTGGCGGCGCGAGCGGATCAGCCACGATCCAAACACCGGGCGCGACCTGCGGCGCGGCGGGATCGTCGCCGTGCTGTCGCTGGTCGCCTTCTCGTGGATGATCCCGACCATCTCCACCGACGAAAACCCGATCAGCGAGGTGTGGCAGAACACTGAAAATCCCTGGATGGAAATCCAGCACACCTTCGAGCGGCTGTTCAACGACGTGCGCGGCGGCTACTCGTCGACCCCCTCCTATTATGCCGCGTCGACGCTCACACTGGGCGGCCCCGTTTCGCTGGAGGATTCGCCCGTGCTGGCCGTCCACGCACCGGGGGGATATCGCTACTACTGGCGCTCGAAAATCTTCGACGTTTACCTCGACGGCACCTGGCTGACCCACGCCGAGCGCAGCGTCGGATCGGGCTACGGCGTGCTGGCCCTCGAAGAAGCCGACCCTTACCGGCTGCGGGAGAACGTCCAGCAGCATTTCACCGTGCTGATGCCCTCGACCCGGCTGCTGTACGGTGCCCCGCAAACCCTGTCTTACGCGGCAGTGCCGGTCACCTACTATGCCATCGACACCCAATCGCAATCCTACGCGACGGTGACCGAGGTTCACGCGCAGCAGGCGCTCGAAACCGGCGACGACTACAGCGTCCTCTCGTCGATCAGCTTCGCCGACGAAGCCAGCCTGCGCCAGGCCGGGGAACAGTACCCCGGCTGGGTGGTCAGCCGCTACATGTTGCTTCCCGACGATGCCCTTTCCCCGCGAACCGTCGCGCTGGCCGCGCAGATCGCCGATCCCTACGATAATCCCTACGATATCGCCCGCGCCATCGAACGCTACCTGCGGGACAATATCACCTATAACGAGCGCGTCGAGGCCCCACCGGAAGGGGCCGATCCCATCGACTACCTGCTGTTCGAGAGCAAAGAGGGCTACTGCACCTACTACGCTTCGGCGATGACGCTCATGCTGCGTTCGCTCCATATCCCGGCGCGGATCGCCGCCGGGTTCGCCCAGGGCACCTACGACGCGGAACGCGATCAGTACGTCGTCACCGAAGCCGACGCCCACACCTGGGTCGAGGTCTATTTCCCCGATTACGGCTGGGTCGAGTTCGAGCCGACCGCCGCCGAGAGTCCCATCGAGCGCCCGGCGACCTTCGACCTGCTCGACCAGATCGAGACGGAGGCCGCCCCCCCGAC
The DNA here is from genome assembly GCA_034430335.1 of Anaerolineae bacterium. Taxonomy (GTDB): domain Bacteria; phylum Chloroflexota; class Anaerolineae; order Aggregatilineales; family UBA3940; genus JAFGOY01. The sequence goes on from DAOUES010000067.1 coordinate 9,583, forward strand.
GCTTGAGGAGGAACTGGCCGGGGAGCAGCCGGAAGACGACTTCGGGCGAGACTTTGCGAACCTTGCCGAAGGGCTGGATTTTCCACAGGGTGAGGGTGCGGCGCGCCGCATCGACCTGGGGCCGGTGTTCCGCTGGGTGGGCGGATTGATCGGCGTGTTTACCCTGCTGGTGATCGCCGGGTGGTACATGCTGGAATTTCGCGGGACGCGCAGCCTGAGCGAGGCAGGCCGCAGCTATGCGCGGCTCAACACCTACGCGCCGCTGGTCGGCGTCGACCTCGCGGAGAGCGATACCCCCCACGAGCGCGCCCGCCAGTTGATCGAGGCGTTCCCCGACCTGGCCCACCACATCAAGTCGATTGTCGATCTGTATGTGCTGGAACAGTATTCGCCGCTGCGCCTGTCGGAGTTGGGGCGGGCGAAGGCGGCAAATCAATCGCGCGAGGCGTGGCGCGCGGTGCGGAAGGTCTTCGTGCGGGCGCTGCTGAAGCGGCGGGTGTTCAGGATCGGCGTGCTGCGGCGGGGTGGGGTTACTGTGCGGTAGATAAACCGGGAGACAGGGAATCGCTGTGTTTGCCGTGCTATCATTCCCATTAACGTCTCGTAGGGGCGGGTCTTGTACCCGCCCACCTTGTCGACCACAGGTCGACATTGGGCGAGGGCAAGCCTCGCCCCTACCGCCGACTTTTTGTAAAGTCCCCATAAAAACCGAACGCCCGATCAGAAGATCGGGCGTTCTCGTCACCTGGGGTGGTGGTAGCCAGCTCTCCAATAAACTCCCCAGAATATCGTTGAGCCACCGTCACCCAATGAACACAGACTCATACCGGCGGGAACTGATTCGCAAAACCGGGTACCGCATCGGCGACCAACTCCGCCGCCGCTTCGTTGATCGTCCCTTTCAGCAAAGCTCTAATTGCAGCCTGGAGCCGTGCCATGTCGATGTCCGGTTTCTGGAAGATGTCGATGACGCCGGGCAGCCGGAACGTATTTTCCTGGCCGGTTTCGGAGATGACAATCACCGGGATATCGCGCATCGACGGGCTGCTCCACAGGCTGGTCAAAACCTGTAGCCCCGACATCTGCGGCAGCAGCAGGTCGAGCAAAATGAGGATGGGCGGCTGCCGGTGAACCATGTCCATCGCCTCGACGCCGTCGGCGGCCAGTTGGCTGGTGACGCCCAGGAACTCGACAAGTTCGTGCAGCACGCGGCGAACGTGCGGATCGTCATCGACGATCAAAATATAATTGTCGAGATCGTCGTCGTCGTTGATATCGCTGTTCCAGATTGTCGGTAGCATAGAGTATTCCCCATATCTGTAGTGAGTATCCTTACTTAACAATACTAACCCACACGGAGTGATTTGTGTGTGAAAGGCGCTGAAAAGGGTATGAATTTTGCATGAAATGGTACTGACGACATTTCCCCCGGTTTTACCCTTTTTTTACAACCAGACAACACACCGGCAGCATTCCTCCCCTATCATCGATGTAAACCGTGTGGAATATAATCAGACTATGGAGGCTTACATCATGTTTGGAAAGAACCATTCGATAGGGAAAAGCGCCGGAACCGTCATCACCTCGCTGATCGTCGTCGCCGGGCTGCTGTTCGGCGGCACGACTCCGGCCTTCGCCGCGCCTGCCGCCCAGGACGGCGGCTCGTTCGAGGAGCGCCTGGAGAATGTCTACGCCCGCGAGCAGCTTTCGCTCGATACGCAGGCCATGCGCCTTGATCACGCCGCCGACCTCTCCGGCAATCTCCAGGACTGGATCGACCTGGTGAGCGAACAAGGCTCCGACACTGCCGGCCTCACAGCGGCGAAAGCCGCCTTCGATGCCGGGGTTGCCGATGCGCAGGGCGATCATGACCAGGCCGCCGCGATCCTCGCCGCCCACGCCGGTTTCGACGGCGAGGGCAAGGTCACCGATGTCGAACTGGCGGTCGAAACCCTGCGTGACGCCGGTGACAGCCTGCGATCCGCGCGCCGCACGCTGGTCGACGCCGGGATCGCGCTGCGCAGGGCAATCGGCGACTGGCGGATCGAGCAGCGGGGCAGGGACTAAATACAGTTTCAACGACATAGCCGGTGGTTGGCTCCTGCCAGCCGCCGGTTGTTGATCTCTACATCGCCGAAACCGGGGCTAAAACCGCCGGGCTGCCCTTTCCCTGCTACATTTCGAAACCCGCCGATAAATGCTACAATCAAACCTATGAAATATCTGGCTCTTCCCGGCAGTAAGGTTAACAGAGGTTCACCGGTATGACGTTACGAGTCAAGGATCGCGCGGGCGCTCGCTCGCGGAAGGCGGGTGCCGGGGGCACCTGGCTGGCCCGCCTCACGCTGATTTTCGTCACCATTGTCGTGCTTTCGAACCTGGTCGCGGCGCTGCTCGTCGCCGGGTACCAGATTTACTACGATGGCCTGATCTATCCCGGCGTCAGCGTATGGGGCGTCGACCTGGGCGGCATGACCCCCGAAGAAGCGTCGACCGTTCTCCAGGGGCGATTCACCTATCCGCAGGATGCGCTGATTACCTTCCGCGATAGCAGCGATGTCTGGCCGATCACGGCGGGCGAACTGGGCGTCCAGTTCGACACGGCGCGCACCGTTCAGGCCGCCTACGAGATCGGACGCCACCCGCAGTTGGTGCCCAGCCTGCGCCAGCAGATCGCCGCCTGGCGCGAGGGGATCGTCGTTTCGCCGGTCATCATCTACGATCAGCGCCTCGCCGAAGCCTACCTTGCCGACATCGCCCGGATGATCGACCGCCCCGCCCTGGACGCGGCGATCACCATCGACGGGATGCTGGCCTTTGCCACCCCCGGCCAGATCGGGCGGCAGGTCGACCAGGCGGTGACGCTGGAGAATCTCCGGGGACTGGTGCTCGACATGCAGAGCGGTGAAGTCGAAGTGATCGTCCACGAGACGCCGCCCCAGATTCTCGAAGCAGGCGAGGCGGCCCAGGCAATCAATAATATGCTCGCTGCCGATCTCGAAGTCTACATTGAAGAGCCGTACCCCGAAGACCCCGGCCCCTGGATCGCGCCGCGCGAGTCCCTGGCCGACATGCTGATCATCGACCGGGAGGAGGTCGACGGTACATGGCAGTATTCGGTGCGTCTCAACGAAGGGCAGCTTGCTGCCTTCCTCGAACCGCTCGCCCCGCAGCTTGCCCGCGAGCCATCCGACGCGCGCTTTATCTTCAACGAGGATACCGCCGAGATCAAACCGACGGTCAACAGCCAGGATGGGCGGAGCCTGAACATCCCCTCGACGGTGCAGCTTGTCAACCAGATGGTCTTCACCGACGAGCACCGTGCGCCGCTGGTGTTCGATATCATCGAGCCGGACGTGCCCGATACGGCCACCGGCGAAGACCTGGGCATCGTCGAGCTGATCTCCCAGTCGACGACCTATTACGCCGGGTCGTCGCAGGAGCGGCGGGCCAACATCCGCACGGCAGCCAGCCGCTTCAACGGCGTGATCGTCAAGCCCGGCGAGGAATTTTCGTTCAACCATTACCTGGGCGATGTCAGCCCGGCGACCGGCTTCGAAGCGTCGCTGATCATCTACAATGGTCGCACGATTGAGGGCGTGGGCGGCGGGGTCTGCCAGGTTTCCACGACGGCATTCCAGGCGGTCTTCTACGCCGGGTTCCCGGTCCTGGAGCGCTGGCCGCACGGCTACTGGGTCGGCTACTACGATTCGGGCGAGGGCAAGGGGATGGACGCCACCGTCTTTTCGCCCTACGTCGACCTGCGCTTCGTGAACGACACCGACACCCACCTGCTGATCGAAACCGAGACGAACTTCAGCAACCTGACGGTCACCTTCCGCTTTTACGGCACCAGCGACGGGCGCACCGTTCAGAAAGACGGCCCGCATATTTCCAACCCGGTGACGCACGGCCCGTCGCTCTACGAAGAAGTGCCGGGTATGGCCCCCGGCACGATCAAACAGGTCGACTACGCCATCGACGGCTTCGACGCGACCGTCTATCGCAGCGTCTACCGGGACGGGCGGCTGCTCTACCAGGACACCTTCTTCAGCCAGTACGTCCCCTGGCAGGCAGTCTACCAGGTGCCGCCGGGCGAAGTCCCGCCGGGAGCCAGAACGGTCGACAGCGAGGACTAGTGCACCGGCACAATTTCGCCTCGAACTGACATTACAATAATCTACCACCATGTGAGGGACACCCTTTACGTGGTGGCGTCGAACTGGCAATTCTGTAATATTATAAATGGGATGGATAGAGAGGAGATAGGGTGCAGCGAACCGACAACTTTTGTACCTGAATGGGGAATAGCTACCTGAATCTAAAAGCAGGTAGGCGCATGTAAGGAATTGTAGTGTGGCGCAGCAGAATCGTCTACATGCATTATATGAAGTTACCACCAGCCAGGCGCTCTCTGAGGAGGAGCGGTTCCAGGCAGCGCTGGAGGTGGCCGCCGCTTTCCTCGATATGCAGCGCGGCACGATCAGCCATGTGAACGGCAGCGTTTCCACCCTGCTCTATGGCTACGATTTCGAAGTCTCCCTCGAAACGGGATTGGTCGTTCCTGTCGTCCAAAGCCCTGACAGCCTGATCCTCGAAGCGCAGGGCTTGGTCGCTATCGAGAACCTGTCCCAGAGCGCCTATGCGGATAACCTGTTTGCCGGGCCGCCTATCGAAGCGTTGATCGGTACGCCCGTCTGGGTGAACGGCGACCTGTTTGGCTCACTCAGTTTCACCGACCGGTACCCCCGGCCTGCCGAATTTGAGCAGGAAGACCATGATATTGTTCGGATGCTTGGGCAGTGGGTGGGCATCTCGCTGGAATGCCTGCTCCAGGCGCATATGCTTCGTGAAAGCGAACTGCGCTACGACATTTTATTCGATGGGAGCATCGAGGGCATTCTTTTCATCGAAGAGGGCGTGATCGCCGATGCTAACCCGGCCTTCCAGAAGATGACCGGCTTCCCCCGCCGGGAGATCGTTGGCAGCCGGTTGACCGATTTCATCACGCGCGAATGGCAGGATTTCGTCGCCCGGAACGTCAACGAACAGGCCGAATCGCCCACCGAGGCGGTGGGACTGCGCAGCGATGGATCGGGCTACCCGCTCCTGATCCAGGGCAGGAACGTCGCGCGGAAAGGGCTGCCGGTCTTGATGGTAACCATCCGTGACCTGTCAGACCGCGACCGGGCCGAAGTCGCCGAGCGCGAGCAGCAGGTCCTGTCCGATGTTCTGCGAGACAGCGCGGCGACGTTAAGCAGCACGCTGAACCTGGATGACGTGCTGGACAACATCCTGAATAATATCGGCCAGGTCGTCCCCCATGACGCGGCAAGCATCATGCTGATCGAAGGCGACACGGCCCGCATCGTCCGCGCGCGCGGTTTCGGCAAACACGGCGGGAAGCAGGCGGCCAGGATCGTCAATGCGTTGGAGTTCAACCTTCAGGTATCTACGAATCTGCGCGAGATCACCACGACCGGGCAGCCGTTGATCATTCCCGACGTTCTCGACTACCCCGACTGGCAGGTGGTCGACGCGACTGCCTGGATTCGTTCTTATGCCGGTATGCCGATCCGCTCCGAGGGTGAAGTAGTCGGTATACTGAACCTCGACAGCGCCGCCCCGGATTTCTTCACGCCCGTCCATGCCGAACGGCTGAAAGCCTTCGCCGACCAGGCTGCGGCGGCGATCAAGAATGCCAATCTCTATACCAGGAGCCAGCAGCGCAACCAGCAGCTTGCGCTGCTCAACCGGATCACGCGGATCAGCGCGGCAGTCCTCGAAATGAACGACCTGCTCCAGGCGCTGTCCGACTCGATTGCGATGCTGATTGGGGGGGATGGCTGCTTCATCACCCTCTGGGACGAGGAAAGCCAGCAGCCCGTGCCGGGCGCGGCATATGGGGCTTTCGATGCCTCTTATCAAAAGCTGTTCCCGACCCAGCCCGGCGAAATCACGCTGACCGAGTCGGCGATCCGGGAAGGCAGGCCGCTGGTCATCGACGACATCATGGATTCGCCTTACATCAGCCCCCGGTTGGCCGTGCAGCTTCCGGTCGAGTCGGCGCTGGTCGTTCCCCTGCTGGCGAACGAGCGCAATCTCGGCGCGCTGGTGGTGGCGTTCAGTTCGACCCACCATTTTGACTCGGAGGAGATCGCCTGGATGGTCCAGGCGGCGGAGCTGATCGCGCTGGCAATCGGCAAGGCCGAAGTCTACGCCGAGCTGGAATCGCGCAACCGCGAGTTAGATGCGTTCAGCTTTACCGTCGCCCATGACCTGAAATCGCCGCTGGCGACGATGATCGGGGCGCTCGACCTGCTGCGCGAGCTTGAACTGGGCAACCTGTCGGCGGAAGGGCGGGAGATGCTCCGCGTGGCCGAGCGATCCTCCGGGCGGATGGTCGGGATCATCGAGAGCCTGCTGCTGCTTGCCCAACTGCAAAGCGCGCAAAAGACGATCTGCCCGGTCGAGATGCTGCCGGTGATCGAAACCGCCGTCGACCGGCACCGCAGCGATATCGACGCCAGGGGGGTGACGCTTGAGATCGACTCCAATCTCCCCGACGTGATGGGCTACGATCCCTGGTTGGAGGAAGTCTTCGCCAACCTGATCAGCAACGCGGTGAAGTATATCGGCGACGACAACCCGGACCCGCAAATCCAGATCAGGGCCATGCGCAAGGATGGCTATGTCCGCTATGAGGTTGCCGACAACGGCCTGGGTGTCGCGGAAGAAGACCAGGATCGACTGTTCGAGATGTTCACCCGCTTCCACGTGACGGCCAACAAGGGCTTTGGCCTCGGCCTCTCGATTGTCCAGCGGATCATCCACAAGCTGAACGGGCAGATCGGGGTGGTCAGCGCCCCCGGCGAAGGCAGCACCTTCTGGTTTGCGCTCCCGGCGGCGGATTGACGAATAACCCCCTCTGACCGACCTGCGGTTCGCCATCCCCCCCAAAGGGGGTGATCAACCCCACCCCCTTTGCCGCTTCGCGGCACTTCCCCCAAGGGGGCAGGTGGGGCCTGAATCGTAAGACTCGGTTCAAAAGACTATCCAACCCTGATAATTCGAACCACCTCGTAGGGGCGCAGCGTGCTGCGCCCGCTGGCGTGGTTATTTGATTCGTATCGCGTGGTTCGGGTGAAAGGGCGAGGGAGAGCCTCGCCCCTACAGTTTTTTTGCAGTTGCAGCAAGAAGCGCCCCGCACGCGACCATCACCAGCCCGGCCCAGGGCCAGTTGGCACGGGGCAGGTGGATTACCCGGATCGTCCCCGCGTTCGCCCGCAGATCGACGATCTCCGCGCCGATCACATCACCCGAAAACCGCGAAACGAATCCGGGCACGCTGATCGCCTCCCCGCTCGCGTACCGGTCGATGCGCGGCGCGGCGCAGCCGGTCTCGCGATCTCCCCGGCGGGTGCAGACCCGCGCCTGGATCGCCGACCGCCCGTCGGCAGCCTCGAACTGCTCGACCGCCTCGACGGTGAAGGTATATCCGCTCACGTCAACCGTTGTGCCGGGGACGAGCACCGCCTCGATCTCAGCCGGGTAAGTGTGACTCGCATACAGCCCGATCAGCGTGATCGCCAACCCGACGTGAATCAACAGGCCGCCGCTGCGTGCCCGGTCGTGCCAGAGCAGCGCCAGCAGGGTCGGGAAATAGGTCAGCCCGCGCTCGTGCTGGATCACCCGCGCCCTGACCAGCAGATCGACCAGCGCCGCGAGCGCCGACAACCCGGCCAGCGCCAGCCCGACTGTAAGCACCGGCAGGCGGTCGGCCAGCGGGGGGAGGGATCGGGACAACGGGGGAACGATTCTCGCCAGCGTGTAGATCGGCGGGAGCGCCAGCAGCGGGACGGCGATCAGCAGCGGGACACCCGCCGCGCCTTTTCTCCGCGAGAACCACAGCGCGTGGAGCGCCGCCGCAGCGATCAGCCAGAGCAGCAGCGCCGGGTTACCGGGGAGAACCCAGCCGTGCCAGTCCCAGGCCGGGAGTTCCCGCGCCCAGAGATCGGCAAAGAGCAGCGACGATCCCAGCAGCAGCGGCGCGATCAGCGCCCAGCGCCGCGCCTGCGCCGATCCCGCCCGCAGCAGGATCGGGGTGGCGATCAAACTGCCCGACCCGGCAGCGAAAGCCAGCGGCGCGATCAGCAGCGCCGGGTGACGCAGCCGCGGATCGAGGCCAAGACCGTCGAAGGCCGGAGCCGGGATCGCGCCGGATGGGGCGCTGACCGTTACCGGCGATCCGGGCAGGCGGGCGATCAGGTTGTCGATAGGGGCAAGGGCGGGGTGATGGGCAAACAACGCGGCGGCGATCTCCCCGCCGGGCAGCGCCCAGCGCCGGGCGAAGGGATTCTGCCAGACGATCAGCCAGCCGAGGCAGAACAGCATCAACAGCGCAGCGGCGATCACGTCCCAGCGAACGCGCGTCAGCCGGTCTCTGCCGCCGATCAGCAGCGCCGCGCCCAGGCTGAGACTCAACAGCCACGTCCCGCCGAGCAGCGCCCCCGGCCTCGAGGCCCAGATCGCCCCGACACGGAACCAGTCAGGGAGCGTGCGCGAGGTGGTTTCGTAGACAGCCTGGAGCGCGTAGTCACCTGCCAGCAGGCGATCTACCAGCACGGCGGCGGCGATGGCCGTCAGCGGGGCGCAGACTATACAGGCGTTCCGCGCACTGGCGGCAAGGTTGTCGAAACGCCCAATGGCAGCGGCGATCCCGGTGATGAGCGCGTACAGGGCGCACATCCAGGCGATCAGCAGGCAGGCGGTGGCATAGCTCGATAACATGTCGATGATCTCGATTTCACAAAATTCGATCTCTGCTCTATTATAGTCGGTGAATTTACCCTGTAAATTTCACCGAAAGGCCGTAGCCATGCGCATTCTGATCCCCGTATTCTCCCCCGCGACAGGCACCTGGGGCGGGTTGACCCGTGTCATTGCCATTATCGAAGCCGCCCGGAAAGCCGGGCACGAAGCTGCCTGCTGCGCGTCGGGCTATCTCGCCGACTCGCTGACCAAACGCGGCTATCACGTTTACGTCACCCCGCATACGACGTTGTTTGGGCTGCCGCAGCCGCTGTCCGACCGGATGGAGAAACAGTCCCAGCGGCGGGTGATCCCGGTCAAGCCGGGGCGCGATATCGGCAGCATGTGGCTCGTCTTTGCCCTGAGCGGGTATGCGCGGGCTGGCTACATGAAACAGCTTGTGAAGGCGCAGCTTGCCGCCGTCGAAGATTTTCGGCCCGACATCATCTTCACCGATCACGACCCGGCGGCGGCGGTCACGGGGCGGATCGCCGATCTGCCGGTTGCGACAGCCTATGCGTCGATTATTCAACGGACCGGGCACGATTTCGGCTGGAGACTGATGAACCGTGTCTATGGTGGCGTACTGCGATCCTTTGACCTCGATCCGGTCGAGCCGGAGGAACTGCTCTACGGGCCGCACATCTTGAAGATTCTCCCCCTGATCCCCGAACTGGACTACAACGCCCAGCCGGATCGCCCCGACTTCTGCTACACCGGGGAGATGCACGCGCCAATCGGCCTGTTGAGCGAGGAGACGTTTTTCCCCGAAGAGGGAAAGCGCTACGTCTTCGCCTACCTGGGATCGGGATCGGCCTCGCTGGATGTGGTCGAGAAAGTGCTGCCGGAGGTCTTCCCGGAGGGCGGCGACACGCTGTGCCTGGTCGGGGCGCAGACGATCAAGGAGCGCTATAAGATCGGCGGAGTGGAGTTCAAACCGTATGTCCCCGCCGCGTCGCTGTTTCCTCACTGCGATTGGACGATCTGTCACGGCGGGCAAAACACGGTCATCCAATCGCTGACCTACGGCGTCCCGCTGATCGTCTTTCCGGGGCCGGTCTTCGAGCGCCGCCACAACGCGCGGAGGGTTGCCATGCACGGAGCCGGGGTGTGGGCCGAACTCCCCGATTTCACGGCGGAGTGGATCAGGGCGCAGTTCCCGAAGCAGCCCAAACTGGCCGCAGGCGCGGCGAAGCTCGGCAAACGGGTCGAATCCTACGGGGGCGCGGCTGCCGCACTCAAGGCGATGGAAGCCTGGTGCGAATCGGTCAACGCCGGGCCTCCTCCAAAGTCCCCGCTCTACTGGTGAGTCGAATCAAAAAGAGCGGGGGCGATTTTCGGTCACTGCCCGCCCTCAATATTACCGGTGACCAAACGGCTCTATGGAACTGTAAAAATATAAGTCCGCATTTTTCGATCCTGCCCTCACCCCTAAATCCCCTCTCCCTCATGGCGAGGGGACTTATCATCCTGAATTTGCTTGTATTCGGAAAATGCGGCGTTATTTCTTTACAACCACTATACAAATAGAATCTGCGCGCCTTCCGATAGTTCCATGAACTCCATCGCGCCCAGCACTTTCGCCCCCGGGAAGAGGTCCTTCTCGGTCAGCCTCATCATGTCCATCGACATCTTGCAGCCGTAGAGATTGGCCCCGGCGTCGAAGACCATCTCGACGAACTCGTCGACGGGCGGGAAGTCGAGCCTGGCGATCTCGCGCTTCATCATCCAGGTGGCGAGGTGTTTCATGCCGGGGATCGCGCCCAGCCAGGTGGGGATGTAGATTTGCGGCGCATAGGGGGCCATGCTCAGGTTCGGGTTGCCGACCGCCGCGATTTTGAGCTTCCTGTACTTGCTCAGGGTGATCAGGTCGAGGCCCCAGAACGTGAAGAAAATATCGACCTCGACGCCGCTCATCCGGGCCGCGTTCGCCAGGATCAGCGGCGGGTAGGCCATGTCGAGCGATCCCTTCGAGGCGATGATGCACAATTTGCGGCTGCCCTGTCCCGCCATGTGTGCCCCCATTCTCCATTCTGC
>DAOUES010000068.1:0-12641 GCA_034430335.1 Anaerolineae bacterium
GCGCTTGAGCGTCGGCAGGTGGCCCTGTTCGGCCCAGGGCCGGACGAGGTCGAAAGTGCCTCCGTCGAGGCCCAGGATCAGCAGTTTCTTTCCATTTGATTTCGAAGTCAGGTCTTGCTCTGACACTGGTTCTATCTCCTAGACTATTGTTTCGTATGGCCGGTAAGTCCTGGCCGCCTGATGATCGATTTTACCGGGCCTCTATCTGTTCGTTTTCAACAGAAACGGGGGCCAATCCGCCGACCGGTTCAACCGAACCGGCTGCGTCCGGTGATTTCGCCACGCTGCGCATACCGGATACCATCGAGAACAGGCCGCCCAGCGCACCGGTGCCCAGCCGCAAGAAATTGAAGGCCAGCGCCATCGTGATCGCCGCTTCTTCCGAAACGCCCAGCGGGACGAACAGCAGGGTGTACATATACTCGCGCACCCCCAGCCCGTTGAACGACAGCGGCAGCATATTGACCACGCTGACCACCGGCGTGAAGATCGCGTAATAATAAGGTTTAACGTCGACTCTCAGCGCGATCCCGATCAAATAGTTGATTACGATCAGGCTGAGTGTAAACGGCAGCGATGAAAGGATTCCCAGCATGAAGGTTCGCGTATCGTAGGTGCGAACCGCTTCGTGAAAGCTGACGAGCGATTTGTTGGTGACCACCGGCTTGAGGAAGGGCAGTTTTTCTTCGAGCCAGCGCAGGATATCGAGCCGCGCCAGCCAGCCGACGACCAGCACGCCGACTGCGATCCCGCCGACAATCAGCATGATCTCGGTGCTGACCAGCCGGGGCCAGATCGCCAGCACGACCAGCGCGATCAGCGAGGTGCCGAGCAGCCCGACGGCGCGTTCGGCCAGCACGCTCATCGCCGATTCTGCCCCCTTCTTCGACATTCCCCGCAGCGCGATGATCTTCACCACGTCGCCGCCGAAGCCGGTCGGTAGGAAGCTGTTCCAGAAGAAGCCGAGCAGGTACAGCCGGAACAGTTCGAACAGCGAAACGTCGACCCCCAGCGGCTTGAGCATGATCTGCCAGCGGATCGAGCGGATGAATACCGATACCAGGTACATCAAAATTGCCAGGCCGTAAAGCCAGAGGTTCATCCCGGCGAACTGCCTGCCGATCTCTTTCATGTCGACCGTGCTGAAAAGCCAGGCCAGCAGCCCGATGCTCAATACGATCTGGGCGATGCCGACCAGCCGCTTGCGCAGCTTTCCTCCCGGCTTCGATAGTGCTGTCGGTGGTTGTTGTTCACTCATGGTCAGGGTGTCTTGTCCTGGGTATAGATTCACAAACCATGCATCCTTTTCTTTAGATGCAGGGTTCACGGGGAGGTATTATACCGCAGGATCATCGCTTTGGGGTGATGCAAAGCCCGCCGGGGTGCCTGCGTACGCAAACCGGGGGTTGTCCCAATCTGGATAACGGAGATAATAGGAATTAGTTGAAACCCAGGCATAACTCTATGAATTATTGGGAGCGTAACCGTGATCAAAATTGTATCGGATTCTAATGCCAGCCTCCTCCCCGAAATCGTCGACGAATACGGCCTTACTATTCTCCCGCACTATGTCGCCCTCGGCAGTGACATTTATCAGGATGGTATTGACCTCTCCCTGGATGAGTTTTACGATTTCCTCAATACCTCAGAGCAGCTTCCGGTCACCGGGCCGGTGACCGTCGACGACTTTTATGCGGTGTACGACCAGCTTCTCGACGAAGACCCGGCGGTGACCATCGTCTCGATCCACCTCTCGCGTGAACTGAGCGAAACCCACGATAACGCGGTCTGGGCGGCCCAGGCCCTGCGGCCTGCCGATATTCGCGTCTTCGATTCACGTTTTATCTCGTTCGGCTACGGCCTGATGGTGATCGAAGCGGCAGAGATGGCAAACGATGGAGCCAGTGCTTCCGCGATCCTCGACCGGCTGGACGAAATGCGCCGGGGAATGAAAAGCTACACCCTGCTGACAACGCTCGATTATCTGGCGAAGGGTGGGCGCATCGGGCGGGCGCAGCATTGGGTCGGCACACTGCTCGATATGAAGCCGATCCTCGCCCTGGAGGACGGCATCGTCGCCCCGCACAGCACCCAGCGTACCTGGAATCGCTCGCTCGACGCGCTGGTCGAACTGGCAGTGACCGGCTGCGGCGGCGATGGCGGGTTACCACAGTCCGGCATCCAGATCGGCGTATCGCACGCCAACAACGAAGCAGAGGCGCGTCACATCGCCGAAACCCTGCGCAGCGAACTCAACCCCGACCGGCTGCTCGTCGGGCCGCTGGGGGCAGGGTTGGTTCCCCACATGGGGCCGGGAGCGGTTACACTGTCGTTTTATGCACCCGGACGCTGACTGGGCCACGCATTGTGTTCGGCCTGGCGTGATCGCCCGGATCGGCCAATTTGCCTCGATCTTCAACTGTGATATCCTAACGGGGCTGTATCACCCACAGCCACTTACTGCCCCTGATGGTGGACAGCGCCTTGTGTGTCATACCCTGACGAAAGGATAGTCTCCGGTGAATGTAAAACAAATTATTGGACTTATCCTCAAAGTCCTCGTCCTGGCGATTGCCATGTTCATCCTGTTCTCGGTCGGGAGCGCCCTGCTCGGCCCAAAGGTAGATGCGAGCGCAATGACCGCCGAACAATCCAACCAGGCGATGGTCGCCATGCTCGTCGGCAGCCTGATCGACGCCGCGATCATGACCTACGCGATCCTCCGTTCTCGCCAGTACGGTTGGAAGCTGATGGGGATCATCGCCTTGATCTTCTACGGCGCGAAGACTTTCATGTCGACGATTGAAGCCTGGTGGTTCATGGACAACATCACCGGCCCCATGATTCCCGGCTTGTTTATGATGACCCTCCCGCTGGTGCTGCTCTCCCCGCCGCTCGCCGTCTGGATGCTGGGCAAGGCGAAGAAATCTGGTGAACCGGCAGATGTGGAGGAGAATCACCGGCTGATCATGCCCGCCGGGCAGTGGATATGGAAGCTCGCACTGCTTGCGATCATCATCTATCCCTGGGTCTATATCATCTTTGGCTACTACGTCGCCTTCAAAACCCCGGCAGTGCAGGAATTCTACGGCGGCACCGATCCCGGATCGTTCGGCGCGCAGTTGGCAGTCCTCGCCCGCACGTCGCCGGGCCTCTGGCCCTGGCAGATTTTCCGGGGGCTGCTCTGGATCGGCTTTGCGCTGCCCCTGATCCGCACGACGAAAGGCCGCGCCTGGGAAACCGGGCTGATCGTCGCCCTGTTCTACGGCATCTCGATGAACACCGTCCATTTCATCCCCAACCCGCTGATGCCCCACGCGGTATCGATGGCCCACTTCTGGGAGACGGTTCCTTCCAACATGATCTGGGCATTTACGATTGTGTGGCTGCTCCACCGGAAGCATACTTCGTTCCGTGACCTGTTCGCGCCGGAGCCGCAGGCGTCGGCTTGACTTCGTCCTATCCCTGAAGCACCGGGCTAAAATACCCGGTTTACAACATCCGCAGGAAAGGGGCGACCGGTTGGCCGCTCCTTATTGTTTCCACCCGCTGCCAGCACCTCGCGAACCGGTGTGCATTTCAATCTCACATTTTGATACAATAAACATGTTAATAGTGGTTTTTCCCTGTAAATTGATAACCAGACAAACCAACCAAGCGGAGTAAACGCCTATGGCATTGACGGACGAACAAAAGCTGGCGGCCTATCGCACGATGATGGTCATCCGGCGTTTCGAGGAAAAATGCGCCGAACTGTACGCGGCGGGCGACATCGGCGGGTTCCTGCACCTCTACATCGGGCAGGAAGCGATCGCGCTGGCGACAAAATACGCCCTGCGCGATGACGACAATGTGATCACCGCCTACCGCGATCACGGGATCGCGATTGCGCGCGGCCTGCCCGTCAGGAACATGATGGCCGAAATGCTCGGCAAGTCGACCGGGACGAGCAGGGGCAAGGGTGGGTCGATGCACCTGGCGAGCAAAGAAAAGCGCTACTGGGGCGGCTGGGCGATTGTCGGCGGGCACCTGCCGCTGGCAACCGGCCTCGCGCTGGCCGACTCCTATCGCGGCGACGACCGTGTCACGCTGGCGCTGATGGGCGACGGCGCGACGAACATCGGCTACTTCCACGAATCCCTCAACATGGCGGCGGTCTGGAAACTGCCCGTCGTCTGGATGGTCGAGAACAACCAGTATGGCATGGGGACGGCGGTCGTCCGCGCTTCTGCCGTTTCCGATATCGCCAAGAAAGCCGAAGCCTACGGGATGCCCTGCTGCGTCCAGGTCGACGGGATGGACTTGCAGGTGCTGGTCGACAATATCGAAGAAGCGGCGCTCTACGTCCGCGAGGGCAACGGTTCGTACTTCGTCGAGGCGATCACCTACCGTTATCGCGGCCACTCGATGGGCGACCCGGAGCGCTATCGCCCGGTGCATGAAGTCGAGGAGAAGAAACTGGACGACCCGATCACCCACCTCGGCGGCCACCTGATCGAAGCGAACCTGGCGACGACCGGTGACCTGCAAAAGATATCCGACGAAGCCGACCAGGAGATCGCCGAAGCGGTCGAGTTTGCGAAGAACAGTCCCTTCCCTGAGCCGGGTGAGCTGTACACCGATATCTATGCCGACAGCGTGGGCGAGGTAAGCCGATGACCGAAACGAAACGAATCTCCTACCGTGAAGCCATCTCCGAAGCGCTGTGGGAAGAGATGGAGCGCGACGAAAACGTCTTCATCATGGGTGAAGAGGTCGGCGTGTGGGGCGGCACCTATGCCGTGACACGCGGCTTTTACGATCACTTCGGCGAGAAGCGCGTCCGCGATACACCCATCGCCGAGATGGGGATCGTCGGGGCGGCGGTCGGCGCGGCACTGAACGGCCTGCGGCCCGTCGCCGAGATCATGACGATCAACTTTGCCTTCCTCGCCCTCGACGCGCTGGTCAACAGCGCGGCGGTTGCCCACTACATGTTCGGCGGCCAGTTCAGCGTGCCGATGGTCGTCCGCACGACGACGGGCGGCGGTCGGCAGCTAGGGGCGACTCACTCCCGCGCGCCGGAGCCGGTTTTCGCCCACTTCCCCGGCCTGACGGTCATCGCGCCGAGCACCCCCGCCGATGCAAAGGGGCTGCTCAAGGCGGCGATCCGCAGCGACGACCCGGTGCTGTTCGTCGAGCATTCGACGCTCTACCAGAACCGGGATGAGGTGCCGACCGGCGATTACGTGCTGCCCATCGGCAAATCGGATGTAAAACGTGAAGGCAGCGACGTGACCATCGTCGCCTATTCGAAGATGGTCGAGTATTCGCTCGCCGCCGCCGACATGTTGGCGAAGGATGGCATCAGCGCCGAGGTGATCGACCTGCGGACGCTGCGCCCGCTCGACCTCGACCCGGTCTACGAGAGTTTCAAGAAGACCAACCGGGGCGTGGTAGTCGAGGAGGCGACGCCGTACTACAATGTCAGCGGGGAGGTCGCCGCGCGTGTTCAGGATGTCTGCTTCGACTGGATGGATGCGCCCGTGAAGCGGGTCAACGCGCTCGATGTGCCCCTGCCCTACTCACGCGAACTGGAGCAGAGCGCGCTGCCCAGCCCGGAGAAGATCGTCGCGGCGGTAAAAGAGATTGTCTGGTGATTTGTAAAGTTGGTTTTTGAATGATCCGTTCATCGATCCCGGCGCTGAAGACGCCGGGCTAAAATCGATGGGTCGACCTGCGGTCGACCCTGGGCGGGGGCAAGCCCCGCCCCTACGAGACGGGATCGGGGTTTGCGAAGTGTCGAATATTCAGCACCAGCAAGTGTATAAGAACTCTATTTAGGGTGAGGGCCAAAAGGAAAGAGCCTATGGCAGAACTGATAAATATGCCCAAGCTGGGCTTTGACATGAAAGAAGGCCAGCTCATTAACTGGAGCAAACAGGTTGGCGACTCGGTTGACAAGGGCGACATCCTGGCCGAGATCGAATCGGACAAGGCGACCATCGAGGTCGAGGCGTTTACGTCGGGCACGCTGCTCGAAGTGCTTGCCCACGAAGGCGACTGGGTGCCGATTGGCGCACCGATTGCCGTGATCGGCGAGGCAGGCGAATCCGTCGACCTCGCCGCGCTGGGCGTCAAAGAGAAAACCGAAGCCAAAGCCACGCCGGAAGAAGCCGCACCGGTAGGAAAAGCGTCCGCCCCGGACGTAAAGGCATCCGCTCCCGAACCCGAAGCAGCCGCGCCGACTACGGCAGCGGATGCCAATGGGAAAGGACTCCCCGGCGGCATGCGGGCCAGCCCGCTGGCCCGCCGCATCGCCGAAGATCGCGGCATCGACCTGCGGCAGGTATCCGGCAGCGGTCCGCTGGGCCGCATCGTCCGCGACGATGTCGAATCGTTTACCGCATCGGCAGCAGCGGCAGCGCCAGCAGGCGCTCCAATGACGGTCGGCACGCCGATGACCATCGGTGCCACGCCGGTCGTGGTCGGCCCCGACGACGAGGCAGTCCCCACGCCGCGCATGCGTGCCCGGATCGGCCAGCGGATGGTCGAGGCGAAGCTGCAAGCGCCCCACTTCTACATCACCACCAGCATCGACATGGGGGCGGCGCTGGCCCTGCGCAAGGAGATCAACGAAAAGCTCGAAACGAAGGGGATCAAGGTATCGGTCAACGACATGGCGGTCAAGGCCGCTGCGCTGGCGCTGGTCGAGTACCCGAACCTGAACGCCGCCTTCAACGGCGACACGATTGTCAAGCGCGGCCATATCAACATCGGGATCGCGGTCGCGCTCGACGAGGGGCTGATCAACGTGGTCAGCAAAGACGCCGACCGGGCCAGCCTGTCGGCGATGGCCGCCAGCCACCGCGACATGATCGCCCGCGCCCGCGAGGGGAAGATCAGGCCGGAGGACGTGGAAGGCGAGACTTTCGCCATCTCGAACCTGGGTGCCTGGGATGTCGACCACTTCATGGCGATCATCAACCCGCCCTCGGCGGCGGTGCTCGCGCTGGCGACTGCGCAGCAGGTGCCGGTGGTCGATGAGAACGGCGAGATCGTCGTCGGCTGGCGAATGAAAGCCACCCTGAGCGCCGATCATCGGGTGACCGATGGCGCAGAGGGCGCGGCGTTTTTACAGGAGTTCAAGCAAATCTTAGAAGACCCGATCCGGCTGCTCGTCTGATCGCAGCGCAGAAGATCACCACAGGCCGCGTCAAAAATGCGGCCTGTTTTTTTGCTCGATTGTTTCCGGGTACCGGGCAGAGCTTATTCAGAGGTCCAGACGAATTTGGCGTCCTTGTTGATGTAGCCCAACGTATCGCCGCGCTGCGCGAAAGCCAGCCCATCGGAGAATGAATAGGCGCTGTCGAACTGCGGCACGATAACCATCTCACCGGTCGTGTCGATGTACCCCCACTTCCCGTCGACCAGCACCGGGGCCAGACCGTCGGAAAACGACCAGGTGTCCTCGTACTGCGGCTCGATGACCCATTCGCCGGTCTTGTCGATATACCCCAGCCTGCCATCGATCTGCACTGCGGCCAGCCCATCGGCGAACGAATAGGCAAAATCGTATTGCGGCTCGATGACCATTTCGCCGGTCTTGTCGATATAGCCGCTTTTCCCATCGACTTCCACGACGGCCAGCCCTTCGGAGAACGGGTAAACGTCGTCAACCTGCAGTTCGATGACAATCTTGCCGGTATGATCGATGAAGTAGACCCGGTCGTTCCTTTTGTCCCTGATTTTGGATACCCCATCAGAAAAAGTTCCGGCGGGCAGCACCCTGAGTGTGTCGGTGCCGGAGGGGATGAGGGTTATTTCGAGATCGTCGGGAAGGGTAATCACCACCTCCCCGGTCGGGTCGATGTAGGTGAGGCGATTCTGCCCGTCCCTGTCTTTGGTGTAGGCAAGCGCAAGCCCCTCGCTGAAATGGAGAGGCTCTAAATACTGCGGTTCAAGGAACACCTTGCCATCCGGCCCGATGCAGCCCCACAGATCGCCGATCTTCGCGGAGGCACAGACTTCTTCAAATTTTATGGCACCGCTCAATATCGGCTCGACGACAAGCTCGCCCGTCCTGTCGATATAGCCCCACTTCCCGCCAACCTGCACGGGCGCAATATCCGATCCGAGGAAACCCCCCACGTCGTCGAACTGCGGCTCGATCACCACCCTGCCGGTGATATCGATGAAGCCGCACTTGTTATTCTCGTCGCAGATGACGTACAGTGTCGGCGATCCTTCCTCGGCGTTCCCCGCCCCCGGCCCGCAGGCAGCCAGTAGAAACAGTACTAATCCAACTAATGCGACAATTCCCCTATTTTTCATTATTATTCCACTTCCGACCTGTCTATGAATCTGGATTTCAGTTATGTGGTACGACTGTATGTGTCTGTATCGCCAATTGCCAGATTGTATTAACCTGAACACCCGGTATCAAATCTTCCAGTACGCCAGAACCACACTGATTGCCATCAGCGCATGCACGACGTTGATCCCTGGCATGAACCGGGGAACCAGCCGGATCACAATACCAATTGCCAGCAGCAGCGGGGCCATCGCAGCTGCTCGCCACATGATATAACCAGGATTCAGAATAACCGGGATCAGCACCGACTGCAAAACGAAGAAGGCCAGCACAATCGACAGGGCCTTTGCGCTGGCCGCCAACCTCAGGTTTCCGCGCTCACCCTCGAAAAACGACTCCAGACGTGGATAGACATAACCATAGTAAAACGGGAACTCGACCACCGCCTGGCCCAGCGGCAGCAAGACGATCAACACATAGAGCACCCAGACCGGCAGCGCCCCGATTGTCTGTGTATCTCTCAAGACGGGAACGCTTTCACTGATGTACCCGTTCAACATGATTGCCGGAAAGCCCAGTAGTGCCAGCAGAACGACAAACAGCAAAACATCCACCAGGATGGCTTTCACCCGGCTCTCTGAAGACCGTCTATTCAAAAGCTCGGAGACTCGCCCCGGCAGCAGGGTCTCGAAGGGTTTGAACTGGATCGACGCGAAGGTCTTCCCCTCGTTCCTCAGCAGCACGATCAGAATCACCAGGCAGACAGCCTCGGTTGCCACCATCGAGAACGGCCACCAGGGAACTGCCGCATCACAAGTAAGAATCAGTGCAAAAAGAAACTGAAATCCGATAACCAGAACAACCCGGATGACCAGTAAAGAGATCATCCGGCTCACCGAATCATGCATGTTTCACTTTTTCCTGTTCGCTGCAAATTAGAAATAGTTCGCCGTTCTCTACTTCGGCACCCGCACCCAGCACACGCCGAGCGCTCCCGGCCCGGTATGCACGCCGATTCCCGGCCCCACTTCGCAGATCAGCAGCTCCGCCGGGTTCAACTCAGCCCGCAGCACCCCGACCATGTTCTCCATCTCCTCGCGGTTGGCCGCGTAAGCGACTCCCACGTGCAGCGCCCCATCCCCCGATGCGGGGGCCTGTTCCAGCGCCAGGTCGCGCAGCCCGGCGACCGCTTTCTTCCACGTCCTGAACTTCCCCGCCGGGGCGATCACACCTTCTTCCAATCCCAGCAGCGGCTTGATCTGGAGCATCGACCCCATCATATGCGAGGCTTTCCCGATCCGCCCACCTTTCGCCAGGTATTCGAGCGTATGCAGCACAAAATACACTTTGATCTCGTCGCGCATCCGGGCCAACCGTTCGAGAATCGCCTCAGGCTTTGCCCCGCTGCGGGCCATCTCCGCCGCCTGCCAAACCATCAGCGCCTGCCCGATGGAACACGACCGCGTATCGAAGAAGCGGATATCGGCATCCGGCAGGTCGACGGCAGCCGCCCGCGCCGAGGCAATCGTCCCGCTCATATCGCCCGAAATGTGGATCGAGAGGATCGTCGCCTCCGGGTCGGTAGCCAGAATCCGGTCGTACACAATCTTGAACTCACCGGCAGGCGGCTGGCTGGTCGTCGGCAGTTGAGCCGCCGCCGACATCCGCGCGTAGGATTCGGCGGGCTGAATCTCGAAATGCTCGCGGACGACCTCGTCGCCAAAGATGATATGGATCGGCACCAGTTCGATATCGTACTCGTCGACAACCGCCTGGGGTAAATTCGAATCGGTATCGGTGACAATTTTGATCATGGTTTCCTCGCTGGATAATTCGGAAGTTCGTAAAGCGAATCTACAGACAGGCGTTCACTCAACCGGGCACCAGCCGACCGCGATCACTCCCGGCCCGGCATGTACGCCAATCGCCGGGCCGACCTCGGTGAAGATGGTGACCGCCGGGTTGATCGCCTCGGTCAGCCATTCGAGCACCCGCTGGCCCTCATCCGGGCACACCGCATGAGCGACCGCCAGGTGCATCCCTGACTTACCGGCAACGTCCTCGACGACCAGGTCTTGCATCGTCACCAGCGACCGTTTGCGCGTGCGCGCCTTCGAATGGCTGGTCACCTGCCCATCGACGAAAGCCAGGATCGGCTTGATGTCGAGCAGCGTGCCCATCAGGTGCGAGGCCCGCCCGATCCGCCCACCCTTCGCCAGGTAGTCGAGCGTATCGACGACAAACAGGATTTGCATGGCTTCGCCCATCTGCTTGATGCGATCCATCACCCGCTCGACCGCCGCCCCGTCACGGGCCATCTTCGCCGCCTCGTAGACGATCAGGCCCAGCCCCACCGATACCGAACGGGTGTCGATGATCCGGATGTCGGCGTCCGGGTAAGCGGCTGCCGCTGGCAGTGCCGAGCGCACCGTGCCGCTCACCTCGGAGCTTGGATGGATGCAAAGAATGGTCGCATCCGGGTTTTCGGCCAGTATCTGGTCAAAGATCGGGTAGAAATCGCCGGGAGGGGGTGCGCTGGTCTTGGGAAGCTCGCTCGCAGCGGCCTGCTTTGCGAAGAACTCCGCCGGGCTGATCTCGTAAAATCCCCGGTAGGTCTCTTCGCCGAAGTGAACGTACTGGGGCACCATCGGGATGTTGAACTCGTCGAGAATTTCCTTCGGAAGGCTGCACGTCGTGTCGGTTACGATCTTGATCACCTGCCGCTCCTTTGAGTTTGATGAGCAACATTTGGGCCGGTCTGGTGTTTATACATAGGCACTTGTCTGCTGAAACACTGCAAAGGGCAAAGTGTTTCGCCACGACCTGTGATTCGGCGGAGTTGTGCGAAAATAAAATCTGGTCTAGGATAGCGACAGTTAATTTTCTCATCTATTCGTATGCATACGTAGAAGGAGTGAGGAGACATGAAGTTAGATACCAATGCACTTTGGAAGTCGGCAGCGATTGCGGCAGGTGGTGGCCTGGTGCTTGCTTTGCTCAAGCTGATCCCGGTCGCAGGCATCGTCTGCTGCTGCCTCTTGTGGCTGGGCTATGCCGGGGCGGGCGTGCTGTACGGCGTCTTCGCCAAGCAGGGTGAAAATGGCGTCGACGCCGGTTCAGGCGCACTCGGCGGCGCGATTGCCGGTGCCGCCGCCGGACTGATGGCCGGCGTCGTCGGCGCGATCTATTCGCTGATTATCGGAACATCTAGCACGGTGAGTGCGTTGTACCAGTTGGATCAGCAGGGCATCGATGTCCCGCCGGAGATGTATGATATGTACACCAGCGGCGCTGTCGGGCCGTTGGGCGCTGTTATGAGCCTGTGCGGTGCCTTCATCTTCGCCGCGATCCTCGGCGCAATCGGCGGCGTGATCTTCGGCGCAACCCAGAAGGACAAGGGGACGGCAGCTCCGGCTGTATAGCCCACATCGACCTGAATCAAAAAGGCGGTCACTATCCGGTGTACCGCCTTTTGTCTTTTCCTGCGCCGCCTCACCCCACGACGATCTCGTAGTCCGTCTCGATTGGCACGATCTGCCTGAGCATCCCCGCCACCGGGCAGTATTTTCCCATCGACAGTTCGATAGACCGCTCCACCGCCGCCGGGTCGATATCGTGGCCGGTGACGGTATAGGTCACCCAGATATGGGTGTAGACTTTCGGGTGCTCGTCGGCTGTCTCGGCCCGCACCGTGACCTCGAATCCGGTCACGTCCTGGCGTTTCTTGCGCAGGATGCTGATCACGTCCATGCCGGTGCATCCGGCCAGGCTGACCAGCATCAACGACTGCGGGCGCGCACCCTCCCCCTGCCCCCCGACCGATCCTGTGGCGTCCATGTGGATTTCCGGCGACTCCCCCGGCGGGTAGGCTTTGCCCTCGAAATGCATCCCGCCGACCAGTTTGATCGTTATCTCGTGATTGTCACTCGTCATCGTTCGACCTCCTCTACTTGTTTAGAGTCGGAGTCTGGTCGTTGGTTTCGCCCTTCTGCCCGATCCGCCCGGCGGCGGGCGCGTCGATAGAGAATCAGGGTACACAGATAGGCCCCGGTGGTATCGACGCCCAGGTCGAACAGGCTGTTTCCGAGGAACGCCCGGTTCCGCAGCACCGTCTGCAAGATTTCCTGCCCGATTCCCAAAATCAGCCCCACCCCGGCGATCACTGCCAGTGCCTGCTTCCGTTCGATGCGGCGCGGCGCATCCAGCGCCCAGGCGATCAGCCCGGCCAGCACCGCGTAGCCGGTCGAATGGATCGCGACGTTGCGCAGTTCGAGGATCGGCGGCGCAAGCTTCGAATGGAAAAACAGGGCGGCGATCAGCGTCCCGGCATACATCGCCGCCATCCACA
>DAOUES010000069.1:0-8882 GCA_034430335.1 Anaerolineae bacterium
ACGCTGGCCGGGCAGACCACCGGGTCGGCTTCCACCGCCGGGGTCACGACCGGGCAGGCCGCTGCTTCGCTGCCCACCGGGTAATCCACCTTGCTGACCGCCGGGTGACCCCGAACGCTGTCCGGACAGGCCACCGGGACGGCTGCCGCCGGGATCACGACCGGGCAAACCGCCGCTTCGCTGCCCACCGGGCAGACCGCCGGAACGAGAAGGCGACCCGGAACGCTGGCCGGATAATCCGCCGGGACGGGAAGGCGATCCACGTCCACCTGAACGCGACTGAGCAGTAGGCTGGTCATCCTCAGATCGTCCACCACCAAATGGGAGGCGCGAGCGGACATTATCGGCAAGGCCGCCTAATATCCCCCCCTGATCTCCCTGCTGGGTTGGTTCTCGTCCACTGCCGGCGTCTTGTTGTCTTCTTGCAAATGGATTAAGGCGCGATAGCGCTGACTGACTGTCCTGGTCATCGTCACCAGACGCGCCAATGCCACCGGGGGTCCCGAACCCACTACGGCCTTCCGGCTGGTCCCTTCGACGTGCCATACCTGAACCCTACCTGCCCCAGAGTGGCATAACTAAATTAAGCGTCATCATCATACTCTTGAGTACCTCATCTTAGCACAAATGAGCATAGCTGACCAGCTAAGAATTGTCTGTTTCTGTACTCAGTATAGACGAATTGAACCTGCCGGGGAAGGAAATGTTTCCTACCCGTTTTTCTGGTCCTCATATCCGGAACCTGCCATTGAAGTTTGGGCGTCGGTTTGGTATAATCCTGCCCGGTCCGGCTGTGCCGGACTCACGCATGTCAAAACGCGGAGACATCACGTCACCGGACTCGACTGGCCGTGCCGGGGAGAAATCCCCGGTTCCAGAGGGAATGAAGGTGGCGGACGAAAAAACGAAAGGAAAAAGAATATGCCTCCAGTAACGATGAAAGCCCTGCTCGAAACGGGCGTTCACTTCGGTCATCGCACCAGCAAGTGGAACGCCAAAATGAAGCCCTACATCTTCACCGAACGCAACGGCATCCATATTATCGACCTCCAGCAAACCCTGAAGGCGGTCAACGATGTCTACAACCTGGTACGTGACACGACGATGGATGGCGGGTCGGTGTTGTTCGTGGGAACCAAGCGTCAGGCCCAGGAGACGATTGCCCAGGAAGCGAACCGCTGCGGGATGCCCTATGTCAACGAGCGCTGGTTGGGCGGAACGCTTACAAACTGGCGCACCATCCGCCAGCGGATCGACTATTTGACCAAGCTTGAAGAACGCCGTGACCAGGGTGAGTTTGAACTGCTGACCAAAAAAGAGGCGCTGACCCTCACCCGAAAGATCGAAAAACTGAATATTCGCCTGGGTGGTATTCGCAATATGAAGGGGCTGCCCAGCCTGCTGTTTATCATCGACGTGCGGCGCGAGTATACCGCCGTTCGTGAAGCCAATATCCTCGATATCCCGGCCATTGCAATGGTCGATACCAACTGCGACCCGGACTTGATCGACTACGTCGTTCCCTCGAACGACGATGCTATTCGCGCCATCAAGCTGATCACCAGCGTCATTTCCGATGCTGTTTTAGAAGGCATCGCCTTGCGCAAAGATGAGATGACCGACGAAGAACTGATGGCGGAGGAAACCGTCTCGGCAGAATACGATTACGAAGGCCCGGAGGAAGATGCCGATGACGAGGACTTCCTGGGGCAGGCGACGCTCGCCAAGCTTCGCAGCGGCGAATTGAGCTTCGAAGAAGAGGCAGAGGCGAAAGCGAAAGCAAAGGCAGCAGAAGAAACTGAGGAAGAAGAGGAAGACGAAGCTCCTGAAACCGAAGAAGCTGAAGAAACTTCCGAAGTCGCCGAAGAAGAAGCCGCTGCCGAAGAAGAAAGTGAAGAACCGGCAGAGGCAGAAAGCCCTGAAGAAGAGCTGGCAGAAGACGAATAATTTAGGCATTACAACAAAGAGGACGGGAAAAGACTAATGGCAGTATCCGCTGAGATGGTAAAGAAGCTTCGTGAAGAGACCGGCGCGGCAGTCCTGGACTGTAAAAATGCCCTGGAACAGTACGAGGGGAGCTTCGACGAAGCGAAGAAGTACCTCGCCGAGAAGGGGCTTGCAACAGCCAGGAAGAAATCAGAACGTGAAGCTCGCGAAGGGCTGATCGAGACTTACGGCCATCCCGGTGGTCGGGTGGGAGTGATGCTTGAGCTGAACTGTGAAACCGACTTTGTCGCATCCACAGACCAGTTTCGGGAACTGGCCCACGACCTCGCACTGCATATCGCGTTTGCCAACCCGCAGTACCTCGACGTGGACGATGTCCCGGAAGAGGTTGTCAGCGAGCACAAAGAAGAGTTTGAATCCGAAGCTAAGGCTCAGGGTAAGCCCGATAACGTCATCGAACGAATTGTCGAAGGCCGGATGAACAAAGTCTACGCCGAGATTTGTTTGCTTCAACAGCCCTTCGTCAAAGACGACGAAAAGACGATCAACGACATTCTCATCGAGGCGATTGCCGCGCTGAAGGAGAATATCCGCATCAGCCGGTTCGCCCGGTTCGAAATCGGGGATACCGATGGACAAACCGGTGAGGAAGAGGACAAGTAGTTGAACAACTGGGGGATTAGAGAACACTCTAATCCCCCTTATTTTGCCAGTTGGGGCGATCTCTGCATCGCCCAATAAAAGTGGACGGTCAAAACAGCACAACGAAACGGGGGGGGGTAACCATTGAGCCAGCAGTTGACAGGCACACCTAAATACAATCGCATTTTGCTAAAGCTGGGCGGCGAATCCCTATCGGGAGAAGATGGATTTGGGATTGATCCCAAGCGGGCAACCTGGATCGCCGAGATCATCAAGCGGGTGAAACAGCTTGGCGTCGAAGTGGCGGTGGTGATCGGCGCTGGCAACCTGTGGCGTGGGGAGATCGGCATCAAGGCCGGGATGGAGCGCGCTACGGCGGACTATATGGGGATGATCGCAACTGTGATGAACGCGATAGCCCTGCAAGATGCGCTCGAACGCCAGGGAATTATGACCCGCGTCCAGACGGCAATCGAGATGCGGGCGGTGGCCGAGCCGTATATTCGCCTGCGGGCAATCCGGCACCTGGAGAAAGGCCGGGTGGTGATCCTCGGTGGGGGAACCGGCAATCCCTATTTCACCACCGACAGCGCCGCCGCACTGCGCGGCATGGAGATCAACGCCGACGTGCTGATCAAGGCAACGAAGGTCGACGGTGTCTACGATACCGACCCGAAAGCCGATCCCGACGCCAAACGCCATGACCATATGACGTTCATGGATGCGCTGAATAAACGGGTCAGGGTATTGGACAGTACGGCGATCTCGCTGGCGATGGACAATCATTTACCCGTCATCGTGCTGGACCTGTGGGAAGAGGATGCCGTCGTACGCGCCGTCCTGGGCGAAAAGGTCGGCACGGTGATCAGTTGACGCAGTGATCAATCGTCCACAATGATCAAAAACGGCACAGTCGGTTCCCTGTGCCGTTTGATTTTCCGGCGCGCGCCGGGCTAATTCAGGGTGAAGGTATCGAGGATATTGTAGGCCGGGTTGCCGTTGTCGTCGGTAAAGCTGACGACGTATACATGGCCGCTGCCCTGAATGAACTGTACGACTGTGCCGCCTGCGGTCGTCGCCTCGACGCCTGGGTATCCCGAAGTGCTCAGATCGCCGGTTGTGTAGCTTTCCCCTGGCGCTTCCTGGGCCATGATCCCCGGCACGACGCTTTCGGCGCTGCTGCCGGGTATGACGAGCACCACCCCATAGCCAACGCCGCCTGGCGAGGAGAAGCGAACGTCGGTGGTATCTTCCTCGTCCCAATACCATGTCCAGAGATTGGGCACCGAGATCGAATAGGGGTAATCCGGGTTGGTAAACGGCAGGACCAGCGAGCTTACCGAGGTGGGAATGTAGGTATAAGTCGCCCAATAATACTGGTATTCCAGTGAAGACGTCATCGCCCGCAGTTCGATCAGGTCGCGATCCTGTGGCTCACCGCCCGGCCACCGGTCGGTTGGCGGGACGATCAGGCCCACTTCGAAGCGGCCATTTTCGTCCGTTGTCACTTCCCAGTAGACCGGCCCGGTCTCGCCGCCCGGTTCCGCCCAGTGAAGGCTGACCTTGACCTCCGGCGGCCAGTTGACGCCGGATACGAGGATGACCTGTTCGGCAGCGCCAAGCTGCGGCGCGATGAAAATCCCGGGGCTGTCATCCCCTCCGCCCGAAGCAGGGGCCGCCGCAGGAGCGTTGGTGGGTGCCACGTCAGGCACAATCTGTGTCGGTTCCGGGAGGGGAGTCGGCGCAAGGTCGTCGCCGCCAGCCTCACCGGTCGCCGGTTCGACCGGGGCCGGGGTCGCGGTGATCGCCGCGCCTGGGGCAAGGGTCGGAGCTAGGTTGTAAGCAGTCGGTATCACCCCCATCCCCGGTTCCGGCAGGGTAGCTTCGACAGCGGGTTGATCGCCGCCGTCCAGCAGGGTGCAGCCCGACACGGCTAACACAATCACAACAACGCTGATCAAAAACTGTCTACGATATTGCATCGCCCCTCCACGTTGTCCTGGCGCGATTAAAAACCGGCTGTTGTTCCGTCGTTGACTTACGTCCGTAATTGTATCGGAAGCGCAGGAAAACAGGTAGGCGATTTTCTGACAAAGCCCCACCGGTCTATTTGTGCTAAGGAAACGGCAGGGCCATAATGGTAAAGGACAACAGCGAAATGGAGACGCATGATGGCTAACTACAACCTCACCGCCAGAGATATCATGCAGGTTGAAATCGCCACCATCCTTGCCGATGCCAGCATCAGCGATGCTGCTTGTCAGATGAGGCTGGAAGGCGTACGCAGCCTGATTATCGAACCACGTCAGGAAGATGACCCGTACGGCATCATCACCTACTCCGATATCGTGAAGAACGTTCTGGCCGCGGGGCTTGATCCCGATCAGACCTGTGTTGACAAAGTGATGACAAAACCACTGGTAACCGTCATGCCGAACTTGAAGGCGAAATATATCGCCCGGCTTTTCCGGCAGACCGGGATCGGCCATGTGCCGGTCGTCGATGGGAATATGCTGCTGGGGATTGTTTCCATGACCGATCTGGTGACCGAGGTGATTGTCGAGAAGGACACCTGATTGGTGACTTCCGGCGGGTAGTGCTGTTTGAGTGTCTGGTATACAGCTTGTAGAAAGTATGCAAAGATGGCTACGGACCCTGTCGTACAAACAATAAAAGAAGCTGCACTGGCAATTGGAATCATCCTTGCCCTGGCCCTGATCGGCGCGATTACCCTGCTGATCATCGCCGCCCGGCAGATCGTCAACGTCGATGTCCCGGAGGACGCCGATTTCTTCGAAACGCTTCAGGTGGTGCCGATCACCGTTCCCCTGGCGCTCGATCTTCTCGATCTGGCGTTCGATTTCTTCGCCGCGCCCATTGCCTGGATCATCCTGGAACTGCTGGGGCTGCAATCCCTGCAGTTGATCACCGTGGTCGAGGGCCTGATCCCCGGCACCCAGTTGATCCCCACCCTGACCATCGCCTGGCTCATCGCGCGCGGAATGAAAAAGAAACAGCGGCCTTCCCAACTGCGCGAGTCGCTGGCCCAATATCAACTGGAAGAAAGGCGGGCGCGCTATGGCCGCCTGAGAAGCGGCGCTGACCTGGCCGAACAATACCGCCGGAAAGCGCTGCCGCTGCCCGATCAGAAAAGTGAAGTCATTGAAGGCGAATATTACGAAGAAGACCTCGACGAGCTTCCACCGGGATATTATGAAGGCGAGGAATGGTAGCAGCCTGGGATCAGGGCTGCCTCACCGATATAAAAAGCAAACAGCATTCACTCGATTGGGTGAATGCTATTATTTTGATGATCGGTGCCGGTGTTACGTGATTTTTCGTCCCTGGGCTAATAAGGTCCTCACCCGGCTGGTCAGCGTATTTGGCAGGTACGGCTTGGTCAGGTAGCCGTCTGCGCCAAGCCCCAGTCCTCTGCTGATCGCGTCCGGATCGGCGCGGGCGGACAGGATCAGAACGGGCAGCTTATCGTAGCGGGTTTCTTCTCTCAAGCGTCTTAAAATCTCATACCCGTCGACATCCGGGAGCATCAGGTCCAGAATCAATAAGTCGTAGTCGACTTTGTCAAGCAGTTCCAGACCTTCACTTCCGGTTTCGGCAGTCGTTGTTTTTGCACCTATGCGAGCCAGCATCTTGGTCAATAGTAAAAGCAGGTTGGGGTCGTCGTCGACCACCAGGATGTGGGTTAACGGAGGCAGCATATCGGTCATGGGTGTATCCTCTTCAATGGTGCTTCACAATAACATGGCTCTCAAGCCAGGGGAGATGACCGGCTGGCTTGTAATTACTCGGTTTCCTCGGCAGGGATGACGTCTTCTTTCGGAGGCGGAATGGGCAAATCGGCGGTCGCAACATCGCTGTATTTTTTGCCTACTTCGGGCAACATCACGGGAATATCCTCAATAATAGGGTACTTATAACCCGAATCGGCGCATACCAGCCAACACCCATGTACCAGCTCAAGCCGACCGGGGTCCTCACCTTTGTCGGTATAGTGTACGGCAACCGGGCAGCGCAGGATTTCTAGTAAGTTTTCGTGAACCATTTAATGGTCTCCTGGAAGAAAAATCTATTCTTGGCACGAGTATAGTTTATTGCCCGGCACTCCGTCAAACGCAGTTGACGGTGGTGATTGATACGTGATGCCTTATGAAACAAAATACTGTTCTCAAACGTAATTGCCTGTAGCTGAACGAAACGGTTCAGGTTAAGGAGACGAAATGCCCGACAAGAACATCCACCCGCCGATCTATTTGTATTCAGCCATTGGATTGATGATCGTTCCGCATTTTCTGTTTCCTGGCGTACAGTTGCTTACCAGGCCGATAACTTTCCTGGGGATTATCCCGCTTGTCGTTGGGGTCGTGATCAATCTGCTGGCCGATAGAGCCTTCAGCCTGCGAGGGACTACGGTCAAACCCTTCGAAGAATCAGCCGTTCTGGTTACAACAGGCGTATTCCGATTCAGCCGAAACCCCATGTATCTGGGCTTCCTTCTTGGGTTGATTGGGATCGGCTTGCTGCTGGGGTCGCTGACCCCCTGGGTTGTGATCGTCGTGTTCGCCGTTTTAATGGACGTTCTGTTCATTCGCATTGAGGAGAAAATGCTCGAAGAGAGATTCGGCCAGGATTTTCTCGAATACAGGCACAGGACCAGGAGATGGATATAACGTCCGGGGCGTTCTATTGAGCGATGGCTTCGAATGCCTTCCGCAACCGCGCCTCCACTGCCGGATAGGAGTAGGTTGCCTCGGCGAATGCCGCGCACCGTTCCCGCAGTTGCCCGGCGGTGGGCAGCACATCCAGCACCGCCCCGGCGAACGCCTCCGCATTGTGGAGATCATCGACCAGTTTACCCGTCTCCCCTTCGATCACGAATCCCTCCGGCCCACCGCAGCGGGTCGCGACGACGGGCGTACCGCAGGCCAGCGCCTCCAACATTACGATCCCCAGCCCTTCCTGGGTCGAGGGCAGCACGAACAGGGCCGCGCCCTGGTACAGCTTCAATAGTTCCTCTCTCGCAACTGTCCCGGCAAATACCACCGATCCATCTAATCCCAGTTCGGTAATCAATGATTGCAGCGCCTCGCCGGGTGTTTCACCTGCCAGCACCAGTTTGAGACGTGGATGCCGGTTGCGGATCATGGCAAAGGCGTTGATCAGCATCCCGGCGTTTTTTCGCGGGTCGTTGATCCGCGCCGCGAGCAGCAGGTACTCCCCATATGGCGATTCTCGCCGCGCGTCAGGGTCGGGCTTGTAGATCGTCGTATCGACCGGCACGGGGACGGTCTCCACGCGCCCGGCGGCTTCTGGCACCAGTGCCCTGATCCGCTCCGCCGTGTGATAGCTCATCGAGAGCACACTTGCCGCCCGCCGGATAGCGATCTTTTCCTGCCACTCGATCAACCGCCAGCTTGGTTTCGCCAGCACACTCATCGCCCATTGATCGCCGACTCTGGCTTTGGCTTCCAGTTCGTCCCGGTAGGTGGTCGCCAGCCAGAGCGCGTAAGGTTTGCCGCGCAGCGCCAGCGGTAGGGCAACGTTCGCGCTTCCCGATACGACAAAGACGCCCCGGTAGCGCCCCAGCAGTTTACCGGCCATAAACTGGGGTACGACATAAAATCCCCAGAGCGGCACCGGCGGCGCAGGCACGATCATCGTGTCAAGCCCGCGCTCGTCGATCAGCTTCGGCTTTCGATCATGCACCGCCGCCCTGATCCGCTCCCAGGGCGAGAGGTCGCCCTCGGCGAATTGCGCCCGGTACACGGTCGGTCGATATCCCCGGCGTTCCATCGCCCGGTAGGTCACCTCGACGACGGTCGGCACCCCGCCGGGGATCGCCGCCTCGATGGTCAATATGGCTGCCGGTTTACCTGGGTTGGGTGAACTCATAGCGCCTCAAAGAGAGCTTCGCATAACTAAAAACGGTCAAAAAGCCCCTGTGGGGAGTAAAAGGGTGTTTGAAAAGGGATAGGACGGGGAAAACTGGGATAGTATTCCAGTGTGAAAAGAAAAACCTACCCCAGTGATCTCAAAGATCGAGAATGGAACATCCTCGACCCGTTGATTCCCCCGGCGAAGTCCGGTGGCAGGCCGCGCGAAGTGGATATGAGAGAAGTCCTCAATGCCCTCTTCTACGTGCTGCGCAGCGGGTGTGCATGGCGGATGGTACCACATGATTTTCCAGCATGGCAAACGGCGTATGGCTGCTTCAACCGGTGGCGCAAAGATGGCACCTGGGAAATGTTCAATGCGGTGCTGCGCGAGCAGGTGAG
>DAOUES010000070.1:0-6664 GCA_034430335.1 Anaerolineae bacterium
ATCGCCCGGTCGGTCTGGCCCATCGCGTTGTAGACCATTGCCATCGCGTGGCGGGTGCTCGCCTCCCCACCCCGATCCTTCCGCGCCAGCCGGATTTCGAGCGCCTGTTTGTGCGCGGCCAGCGCCTCCCGGTGATGGCCCATCCGCCGGTAGGCCATCCCGATCACGTCCAGCGTCGAGGCTTCGGCGTCTTTGTCGCCCGCGTCCCAGATGATCGCCAATGCCTGCTCGTAATAGCCGATTGCCCCGGCGGGGTCATCCTGCTGATCGAGCAGCAGGCCGATGCAGTTGAGCGCCGTTGCCTCGCCGACCGGGTTGTTCAACGTGCGGTAGAGCGCCGCCGCCTGCTCGTAGGCTTTGGCCGCCTCCGGCATTTCGCGCTGCTTCCAGTATGCCGACGCCAGCCCGCTGAGGGCCATCGCCTCCCCCTGGCGGTCGTTGGCGTTCCGGTAGCGCTCGACGGCCTGCCGGTACAGCGTGATCGCTTCCCCGGCGCGCCCCAATGCCGCGAACGCCGCCCCCAGTCGGCCCGCGCCGCCGGTCGGCTCATGCGCCTCGGCCTCGTCGATCAATTCCTGCCGGTTGACGGCGTACGTCGCGGTCGTGTCTTCTTTGGGGGGGGAATCGTTGTCTGCCACGTCTTAAAATCCTCCGGCACCGATCACACATTTGGGCGTTGTCGGGTAATGGATCAGGAGCCAGCCGCGCACCACCTCGCTCGATATCTGGGTCGACCCTGCCGCGCTCAGGTTGATCGCGATCATGTAGATGCCCGGATCGAACCCCCCGGCATCGACGAATACGTCTACTGTATCACCACTTTGCGCCGCGTCAACACTGGTCGACACGCGGGGCCGCCCTTCCCCGTTGACCGCCTCGATCTGGACCATCACCGGCGCTGGCTCGCCCCGCACCAGCACTTCGAAACTGCCCAACTGGAACTCCCCGATGCATCCTGCTTCGCCGCTGGCAGTCATTCTATGAACAACCGCCCCTAGTTCGGGGCGGTATTCGAGCGGTGGTCGGCGCGGTAAGTTTCGGATGGCTTCGACCGCCGGGAGCGGTGAGCCATCCCGGTTCAGGATGGCGTACCACCGCAGGTGGCTGCACATCGGCTCGTAGCCCTCGTCGAATTGATTCCAGTTGAGGTTCCACAAAAACATCGGCCCGGCCCAGGTCCAGTTGCGGGCGGCGAAATCGAAAGCCCGCGTGGTGTAATCGGCCTGAACATCCCGCGAGACTTTCATCCAGTCGAAATACATGAACTCCGGGTCGGCGCTGCATTGCAGCCCTTCCTCCGCCGGGTCGCGCACCCAGCCAAACTCGGTGATCCAGATTTGCTTGTCGCGGACGCCGTTGTCCCACAGCAGTTTGTACATCAACTCGGTGCGCCGGAAGGAGAAAGGATTCGCATAGGGATCGGCTTCGGGCGGCTGGTCGAAGCCGTACGGGTGGTAGCCGAAAGCATCGAAGTACTGCGCGGCCCCCGCGTCGAGCATCTGCTGGGCGAAGACGAAATCGTCGACATTCATGCCGTCGGCGCTGGAATCGGTCGGGGCCAGCCCGCCCGATACGACGATGATGTGCGGCGCGACCGCCTTGAACGCGGTGTAGGCATCGCGCAGCACGGAGACGTATTCGGCGGCGTTGGGCGGATTGCCGCCCCACTCGGCGGAGAAGTTAACCTCGTTGGCGATCTCGACCGCGTCGACGCCCCGCGCGTCCAGTTCGGCGGCAAGATCGTACAGCCCCGACCGCCACGCCTCGATTTCCCACTCCGGCGGGTAGCCGTTCCGTTCGATTCGATACAGGATTCGGGCATTGGGGTAATACTGAATCTGGTCGGTGTCGTAGACCTTGACCCAGTCCATGCCCATATAGTCGACCAGGTCGGCGCGCTGATCGATCCAGGGACCGACGCTGATCCCGTATCCGCCGTAGCGTAGGATATCGGATGGCTGGGCCAGGACGCCCGGCCCGGCGCTCGTCCACATCGCGACGACGAGCGTCAGCAGCAGCAGGCAGATGACGGCAAGGCGCGCGTATTGTTTGATGGTGTATCGAAATCCGTTGTTGCGCATGAATTAGAGAGTAACAAAAAATGACAAAGAGTGAAAGTGAAAAAGTATACTTTAGCCCGGCGATAAGTCGCCGGATTTTGATAGTCCTCCTGCGCCAACCCAATCGCCCCCATATCTGCCCCCTGAAAGGGGGAAGTGGCCGACGGGACGTCGGACGAAGGGGGTGGGGTCGGGGAGATGTAGCGACAGAGGGGGCCGTTACCGGATAAAAAAATCCGATGCGCTACTCGACCTCCCCCGCGTACTCATCCAGCATCCCTACCCCCTCGCCGATCAGCTCGACACACGCCGCCATCATCGACGCCGCAGACTCCAGTTTGTCGTCTTCCAGATGCAGAATCCCCTCGCCCAGCAGCCCGACCGCGTCGTCGCAGCCCTGCGAACCCCCGACGATCATCGCATGGATGTCGGCAGCCTCGTCCGGCGGGGACATCGCAGATAACACAAAATGGTCGTCCTGGACGATCATCATTTGCGCGCCAATGGAATCCAGCCAGGGCTTGTCGAAATACAGGTCGGGGGTGAAATCGCCCAGCAGGTGATCGATCTCGCCGCAGGCGGCGACGATGTCCTCCGCCAGCGGGAGAACCGTGTCCCGGTAGGCCAGCATTTCCGGTGATACGGTTGGTACGGGCGTCGACGTGGGAACGGGAGTCGCGGTCGGTTCGGCGGTGAAAGCAGCGGTCGGTTCGGGTGATGCCGTCTCGGTGGCAGGCGATTCGGTCGGCTCGACAGTCTCCGCCGCCGGTTGATCGACGCACCCGGTCGCCGCGACAAGCAGAACGATCCCCACCATTAGCCTCGACTTGCGCTTGAACATCGGCCTGATTCCCCCCTTGACCCGGTGCTTATGAGGTTTGATAAATGACCCGGATACCTATGTATCTATCTGAACCTCACTTGACATAGATTTGATCCCCGTACGGGCGCAGCACGCTGCGCCCAGGCAACCGGACACCCGGTTGCCGCCCGGTGCTTCAGCGCCGGGACTCTACGAACCACAAGTCTAACCGAAAACGCACCGCAGGGATATTCTATCGCCTCCCTCTTGACTCTCCAGCCACTGGAGGGTGCATACTATAGACGGAAGCTTCCTGATTCGAATCATGCGCATGAGGAGAAACGATGTTCAAAATTGGTGACTTTTCAAAACTTAGCCGGGTGCCGGTCAAAACGCTGCGCTACTACGACGAGATCGACCTGTTCCAGCCCGATCACGTCGATAAGTTCACCGGGTATCGCTACTACTCGGTCGAGCAGATGCCGCGTCTCAACCGCATCCTCGCGCTGCGCAACCTGGGCTTCTCGCTGAAAGAGATCGGCGAGTTGATCTCAGGCGACCTGCCGCCGGAGCAAATCCGGGGCATGCTCCAGATGAAGCAGTCGGAGATCGAGCAGCACCTCGAAGCGGAGCACGCGCGGCTGGCACTGGTCGAAGCCCGGCTGAGGCAGATCGAACAGGAGAATATGATGAGTGAGTATGATGTGGTAATCAAAGAGATCGACGCGCAGAAAGTGGCCTCGATCCGTGAAACGCTCGACAGCTACGCGCAGGCCGGGATGCTGATCGGTAAGCTGATGATGGCCCTCGGCCAGCAGGGTGGGCAGCCTATCGGGCCGCCGCTGTGCCTCTACCACGACCCGGAATACAGGGAAAAAGATGTCGATGTCGAAGCCGCGATCCCGGTGGCGGGAAACGTCACCGGGGGAAACGGCCTGACCGTCCGCGAACTCTCCGGCGGCACCGTCGCCTCGACCATCCACAAGGGTTCGTTCGACAAGGTCAGCGAGGCGTATACGGCAGTCGCAAAATGGATCGAGGCCAACGGCTGCGAGATCGCCGAATGCACCCGTGAGGTCTATCTCAAGAGCGGCCCGGACGTTCCTGAGGAGGAGTTCATCACCGAGATTCAGTGGCCGGTGAAACTCGCCAAAAGCTGATCGTAGAAAGTCTATCAAATCAACAGGCCGCACCGGGAGAATCGACTATCCGGCGCGGCCTCTTTTTCGTTCAGAAGGGAGAGTGTCGTATAACTTGTTTCTATCACACGATATGAACTCTATCTGGCGTGTCCGGCACCAGGCAGCCACCAAACAGCCCTCATCCCCGGCCCTTCTCCCTCATGGAGAAGGGTGAACAAGCCGGATCAAGTCCCTCTCCATGAGGGAGAGGGATTTAGGGTGAGGGCAAAAAACAGGCTGAGGTGCATTTCATTTCACTTCTTGCCCCCCTATTCAGGGGTTATGCGACACTCTCAGAAGGCTTTGTGTTCTTTGTGTATCTGGATTCTCATCACTTTGTCAGGTGTGTCGCCGTAGGTGACGTATTGATTTTAGCCCGGTGCTTTAGCGCCGGTTGACCGTCGACGCACTCCCATCTTTTCCCCACCGCCCCGCTGATTCGAATGGCAGGCCGGGCCGGGGAGTGTATACTGTACCAACCAATTAGCCCTTGAATAACGCAGGTGCGTAGAAAGTCCGACATGGAAACGACCGCTGCCGAACCGACAGGTCAATCAAGAAACAGAATGCTGATTGCAGTTGGCTACTATCTCACTTTTATCTCGCTGGGGATCGTCGCCGCGTGTTTAGGCCCGTCGCTGCCCGCGCTGGCCGATCAAACCGGGGTGGGAATCGGCGAGATCAGCGTTCTGCTGATCGGGCGATCGATCGGCTACCTGATCGGCTCACCGCTGGCGGGCCGCCTCTACGACCGGGTCAAACCGCACGCCCTGATGATCGGCGGGCTGGCGCTGCTGCTGCTGACGATGATCGCCGTGCCGGAAATCCCTCTGCTGTGGCTGCTGGTTGCGATCATGGTGCTGATGGGCATCGCCGAATCCTCCGCCGACGTGGGCGGCAACACGCTGCTGTCGTGGCTGTTCCGCGAGGAAGTCGGGCCGTACATGAACGCGATGCACTGCTGTTTCGGGATCGGGACTTTCCTCGCGCCGATCATCATGGCGCAGGCGATCCTGATTGGCGGGGAGCTTCGCTGGGCGTTCCTGGCGCTGTCGGTGCTGCTGCTGCCCCCGATCCTCTGGCTGCTATTCCAGCCCTCGCCGGTCAATCCTCACCCGGTCGAGAAGGACGACAGCCAGCCGATCAACTGGCTGCCGGTTCTGCTGTTCACCGCGTTCCTGTTCCTCTATGTCGGCTTCGAAGTCAACTACGGCTCATGGGTCTATACCTATGCCCTCGAACGCGGTTTGGCCAACGAAACCACCGCTGCGTATCTCACCTCGACGTTCTGGGGGGCGCTGACCCTGGGCCGCCTGATCTCGATCCCGCTGGGGGGCAGGCTCAGGCCCTCGCGGCTGATTCAGAGCGAACTGGTGTTTGTCGCGATCAGCCTCGCCGCGATCATCATCTGGTCGAATGCGCCGGTCGTGCTGTGGATCGGCAGCTTCGGGCTGGGGTTCGGACTCTCGGCGATCTTCCCGACGACGATCACGCTCGCCGAAAAGCGGATGGGGATCACCGGCAGGATCACGGGGATATTCATGACCGGGGCCGGGATCGGCGGGTTGATCTTCCCCCCGGCCATCGGGCAGGGCATCGAGAAGATCGGGCCGCAGGCGTTCCTCTATATCCTGCTGGCGATCTTCGTCCTGGAGGTGATTGTCTTCCAGGCGGTGCTGTGGGTATCGAAACGCCCGGCGAAGTAACCCTGCCATCACAGTTCCATCACATAAAAAGATATGCCGCCCCCCTTGCTAAGGGGGGCAGTTTCTCGCTTAAGCGAGAAACCGGGGGTGATCGGGACCAGCGAGAAATCTTCTTTAAAGGAAATCACCGACCGCGCCCACTTTTCGATTCACCACCCGGCGAGTATCATGGAAGTACACCAACGAAGAGGGCGGGAGTATGTTCAAACACTGGACCGATAACCCGATTTACGCCCGACTCGCAAAAAAGGACAGCGCCTTCGTCAGGCCGGTGTTCTGGATCGCCGGGATCGCCGCGCTGACCCTCTGCTGATGCGCGGCGACCGGGGCGAGGCTTAGGGCGCTAGTCGCACAGATTGGGCGGTTCGATGGTCAGATCGGGCATCGCGCAGATTTCAAGCGGCAGTTCGGTGATCGGGTTGCCGGAGACATCCAGATAGATCAAGCCTTGCAATTGACCAACTTCCGGAGGCAGTGCAATTAACCGGTTTCCACCGAGATATAACGATTGCAAATTTGATAGCTGCCCGATTTCAGGCGGTAGTTCGGTCAGTTGGTTTGCGTCAACGGCTAAGACCTGCAAGTTTGTAAGTTGTCCAATTTCAGGCGGCAGCGCTGTCAATTGGTTTTCACTCAGAAACAAATCTGTCAGGTTTGTCAATTGTCCAATGGCTGGCGGCAGTTCAGTCAGTGGCTGCTCATATAGATAAAGAGTTCTCAATTGTGTCAGTTGACCGACTTCGGGGGGAAGCTTGCTCAGGCTCTGCGTTTGCAAGATAAGGTGAACAACATGCCCGGACTGACAACCAACGCCGCTTAACCAGCACGGCGACAACGTGTACCGACAGGGCCACACCCCGGCCTTTGCCGGAATGTTCGAATTCCCCATCGCCTGATCTATCGCCGCGAGCGCGT
>DAOUES010000071.1:0-3411 GCA_034430335.1 Anaerolineae bacterium
CAGCGTCCCCAGGAAGATCACGGCGATCTCGGCCAGGTTGCAGCTCAGCAGGAAGTAGACGAACTTGCGGATGTTGTCGTAGATAATCCGGCCCTGCTCGACGGCATTGACGATGCTCACATAGTTGTCATCGGTCAGCACCATGTCGGCGGTTTCCTTGCTGACGTCAGTGCCGGTGATCCCCATCGCCACGCCGATGCTGGCCCGTTTCAGCGCTGGCGCGTCGTTGACGCCGTCGCCGGTCATCGCCACGACGTAATCCCGCTTGCGGAAGGCGTCGACGATCCGCACTTTGTGCTCCGGAGATACACGGGCGAACACGTCTACGTCGTCGATCTGCCCGACCAGGTCTTCATCGCTCATTTTCTGAAGCTGCTGGCCGGTCACCACTTTGCCGCCTTCATGCAGCAGCCCGATCTGCTCGGCGATGGCCCTGGCCGTGTCGGGATAGTCGCCGGTGACCATCACCGTCCTGATCCCGGCGTGGCGTGCTTTGGTGATCGCCGGTTTGACCTCTGGCCGGGCCGGGTCGATCATTCCCACCAGCCCGATGAATTCGAGATCGCGCTCATGTTCTTCATGATTCAGATCGACCGGCTGATGATCGAAGCGGCGCTGGGCAACAGCCAGGACACGTAGCGCCCGCTGCGCCATATCTCGATTCACGTCCTCGATCCGGGTGCGCATTGCGGGATTCATCGGAACCGATTCGCCCTTGTCGTAAACAGATGAGCACAGGTCAAGTACGATGTCGGGTGCGCCCTTGACGAACAGGACCACCGACTGGCTGTCGTCGGGGTCACGGTGAAGGGTGCTCATCCGCTTGCGGGTGGCATCGAAGGGAATTTCGTTGACTCTGGGGTAAAGCGCTTCCATGCGCTCACGGGTCAGGTTGGCTTTGGCGGCGGCGACGACCAGCGCCCCTTCGGTCGGGTCGCCGACCATTTTTACCTGCTGGTCGCCGTTTGTATCTTCTTCCAGACGGGCATCGCTGGCAAGCAGCGAAGCCGTCAGCAGGTAAGTTATATCGGGCAGTTCGGTTGGGTCGAGTTCAGCGCCATCGGCATGAAACTTGCCATCGGGCGCGTAGCCTTCGCCGGTGACATCGACCATTGCGCCCGGCACAAAGAGCTTGACCGCCGTCATTTCGTTCTGGGTCAGCGTTCCGGTCTTATCCGAGCAG
Organism: Anaerolineae bacterium; assembly: GCA_034430335.1. Classification (GTDB taxonomy): domain Bacteria; phylum Chloroflexota; class Anaerolineae; order Aggregatilineales; family UBA3940; genus JAFGOY01. The sequence goes on from DAOUES010000071.1 coordinate 1,184, forward strand.
ATCGCCGAGGCGCTCCCCAGCGTTTCGACTGCCGGGAGGCGGCGGATCAGTGCGTTGCGCTTGACCATTTCGCGCATGCCCATCGCCAGGTTGATCGTCACAATCGCCGGAAGTCCTTCCGGCACCGCCGCAACCGCCAGCGCAACCGCCGTCAGGAAGGCTTCGACTGCTGCTTCTTTAACATTGGCGGCCAGAATTGGATTCTTCAGCGAATTAAAGAACACGGATAGGCTCGCAATACCCAGTTCTGCTGCTGCCCGCTGGGAGGCCCTGAAAAATGCGACCAGGAACACCACCCCGCAGATGATCAGTGCGCCATAGACCAACCATTTACCAAGCTGGTCGAGGCGCATCTGGAGCGGCGTCGATTCTTCTTCAACCGACTGGATCATCTCGGCGATCTTGCCGATCTCGGTGCTCATCCCGGTTGCGGTAACGACTCCCGTTCCGCGCCCGTAGGTCGCAATCGTACTCTTGTAAGCCATCGTCCTGCGGTCGCCGATTCCGGCGTCTTCCGCGACATTGGCATCGACTCTTTTATTGACCGGCACCGACTCGCCGGTCAGCGAAGCCTCCTCGATCTGGAGGTTGGCGATCTCGACCAGCCGCGCATCAGCCGGGATGTAGTTGCCCGCTTCGAGCAGCACGATATCTCCCGGCACCACTTCCGATTCGGGGACGACGATCACGTGGCCGCCGCGCCGTACCCGTGCTTCGGGGGCAGCCATCTTTTTCAGGGCGGCCAACGCCTGTTCAGCGCGTCCCTCCTGAACCACGCCCAGGATCGCGTTCAGGATGACAATCAGGATGATCGCCCCGGCTTCGGCCCATTCGCCCATCACGCCGGAGATCGCCGCGGCTGCGATCAGAACCAGTATAACGGTGTCTTTGAACTGGTTCAGCAATCGTTGCAGAAAACCGGGACGCGGCTCCTCCCGAAGCTCGTTGCGACCGTATTGTTCCAGGCGCTTTCTGGCCTCTTCTTCACCGAGGCCGACTTCCAGGTCGACGCCCAGTTGGGATAATACTTCCTCCGCTGGCAGACTGTGCCATATTTCATTCGTCATGTAGAAAATCCTCTTGTTGAGTAGTTCCTGTTTTCACTAGAAACGCTTTCGAAACAGGTTCTGGGACTGGAACTACGCTGTGAAATTCGTTTATACAATCTCATCGGTGTGTGCCGGGTATATCACATCTCCGAGTTTGTGTACTCGCTATTTATCCAAACGAACTGATCCTACTTCTCCAGAATATCGAAACTACCCACAGCTTGTGGGGATCATTTCTATTCAACCGAGCATCTGGGGGAGCGAGTTATCCTGGGCACCTTCGAATTGATCGGCCAGGAAATCTTGCAGCAGGTATCCACCCCAGCAAGAGATCACTCCCGGAAGAGCCAGGCAAACAATCAGGCGGATAAACCGCCCATCGCGGATAATGATTTCGCCGGAAATTAATTCTCCAAAGCGACACAATAGATTTCCTGCCGAGGCAGCCGGTTCCGCCGCGCCGGAACCAAGCATGTCGATAGACACACTATACAGCAATGATACGAAGGCTGCCATCGCAAAGACGATGGCAACCAACCGTAAATATCGTTTGAAAGAAAACGGCGTCGACAATACACTTTCAGGCCGGTTATTGATCATCCAGGCTGTCCGGGGAACCAGCGCCAGCCCGATAATGACCCCCAGCCCGGCAACCGTTTCACCCCCACCGGTGAGAAGCCCCAGCGCCAGCACGATCAGCACCGGGTGAAGCAAGATCGCGGCTTCGGCGGGCAGCAGGATCAGGTCGGCGAGCAGGCCGCCGATCCGGTCGTGCTGCTTTCGTACCCAGGCCGCCGCTGTTCCCCACAAACCGCCAAAAGAAGCGGCCACCACTCCCGCCGTCAGCGCCACCGACCAGGAAACACGCGGGGCTTCGAGAACCCGGCTGAACACATCCCGCCCCAGGTAGTCGGTTCCCATCAGGTGGGCGGGTGAGCGGCGGGCGTAGATCGCGCCGAGATCGACCTGCTGTGGATCGGCGGCCTGCGGCACCAGCATCGCCCCGACGATGATCAGCAGCAAAACACCGACGACGGCTGCTTTGCCCCAGTCAATGGATTGTTTTGCGGGTTGAAATTCGTTTTCGAGATCGCTGACTTTTTCAAATCCGGCGGTGATCGCCGAGCGGGTGCGCATGATCAGCATAAACAGCACAAAGACTTTCAACGCGCCGCCCAG
>DAOUES010000072.1:0-16511 GCA_034430335.1 Anaerolineae bacterium
TCGATAAACTCGATATAGGGTTCCCATCTATCATTGGAATAGACACCAGCCAACGCGAGTTCTAATGGCTCCAGTGTCACCGTTGGCTCAGGCGACTGGTTATTGATCAGCGCCCTGATTCCGACAATGGCACCGATCACAATCGCCAATCCACATACACTCACTGTGACGATCAGCGGCCAGCGGGTTCGGGTTTTCGGCTGTGGCTTCACAGGTTGGGATGGCACCTGATCGCGTGGCTCCTCGCGCTCGTGGATCACCGGTAACGGCTGAAAGACCGGCGCTGGCAGATGATCGGGCTGAGGTTCGTAGACGGGTTCGGGCGGCGGGGGAGGTTCGGGTTCATACGCGATCTCCGGCGGGTGCAGTGCCTCATAAGCCCGGCGGCGCACCTCGCGGTCGGGGTCGTCGGTCTGCATATCTTCGAGCACAGCCTGAATATTGGCACCATGTTGGGGATCGTCGAGCAGCTTTTCCGCCCGTTCGATGGCAAAGAAACGCATGTCGGGGTCTTCGTGGGTCAGTCCTCGGCGCAGACGCTCCGGGAGCAGATCGACCGGCTGTGCTTCGGGCGGCTCGTAGAACACGAGGTCCCCGCCCTGGCTGCCTTCGATATGCCCGAACTGCGGTATCTGGGTATTTTTCGTGTCGCGGGCCATCTGCTCCTGTACATACAGGGCAACCGCATTCAGACGCAGACAATCGAAGGCTTCCGCCGGGTCGAGCGCCTGCACTAATAGCCGAGTCATAGAGCGCCGATCCGATACTGCCTGGTCACCGGCCCCGGCGCTGAGAACCTGGTAGGCGCGGCGCTCGACGAAACGGTCGGCGGCGCTACGCAGGCGGGTCATACCGAGGGCGCTGCCGCTGAAACAGGAATCGAAAATGAAGGCAACATGTTTCGCTGCCGAAAAACGGCGCAGATTCATCACCTCTTCGAGTTCGAGGGCGGTGTAGTCGCGTTGAGGGATGGTGTCGGTGCAGGCGAGGTAGCCGGTTTCGTGGCCGAATCGATCGGGGATCGTGTAGCCATGCCCGGCAAAGTAGACGATCACCCGGCTGTTTTCGTCGACATCCCGCAGATCATACAGCGCGTCGAGAACCGCCTGTTTGGTTGCATCGCTGCCCAGCAGCAGTCGAGTCTGGAAGTTGTAAGGCTCGCCCGCCAGGAGATCGGAGAGATCGGCGGCGTCCCGCTGGGCGCTGCCCAACGGTTGAAACACCGGATTGGAATAGTCGTTGATCCCGATCAGCAGTGCACGAGACTCGGTATAAGTGTCCAGATAGCCGCTCATGGTATCCAATTCTCAGGCTGAAATAGAGATATCATCAACAAGTATACATCAGAACCTGCCACTGTATAGAAACAGGTTGTTGACTTCCCACGCGATCCGGAATACAATGATACAAAATACTTTGCAATACAAAGTTAATTATTGGCGCAAAGTTGTTGGTGCTGGTGATTGGAGTATAAAATGGCTGATAAACTGAGCCTCAAACAACTCGAAGCGAAGGCGTGGAAATCGGTATACAACGATGGCATTTGGGATATCTACCTGGGGCTGCTGCTGATGACGATGGCGATCAACACCCGGATTGCCCGGACGGGGCTGTCTGAGGGGGCGGTGATGGGCATCTACATCGCGATGACAGTCGTGGCGATGGGCGTCCTGTTTGCCGGGAAGCGTCTGATCACCGTGCCGCGCCTGGGCCGGGTGAAGTTCGGCGAGAGGCGGAAAATCCAGATCAAGCGGACACGGCTGATTCTTACTGCGTCGGTGCTGGTGGGGATCATCGCCTTCCTGGTGACGGTCTACGTGTTGAAGTTCCGCCCGGCCTGGTTCAACTTCGAGGTGATGATCGGGACGCTGTGGGTGGTCAATGTCCTGGCAGTGTTTGGATTGGCGGGATACTGGCTCCAGTTCAGGCGGCTGTACCTGATCGGCGCGATGTACGCGATCAGCGTGCCGTTGGATATGTTCGTGACCAAAACATTCGACATAGATATCGCGCTGTACACGTTCGGCATCCCGGCGCTGGTGATCCTGGTCGTCGGGACGGTGGTGCTCGTTCGCTTCGTGAGATCGACTCCGCCGCTGCCGCCCGTCGACATGGCCGAGGAAGGATAACCGCAGAGGACGCAAAGACCGCAAAGAAAAGCGAGGGAAAAGGTAAACGATGTTCCTGTTGACGGGGGTTTACAACTTGGAATCAGGGCCAGCGGCAGAGGGAAATCACGATGAGCAGCGATGACACATCGACCGGGATCGAGCATATCGCCGACCTCGACCGCCAGATCCACGAACCGGCGCGGCTGATGATCCTGTCGGTGCTGTACGTGGTGGCGAGCGCCGACTTCGGCTTCCTGATGAGCCAGACCGGGCTGACCTATGGGAATCTCTCATCGCATATGAGCAAGCTGGAAGAGGGCGGGTATATCGAAGTGGTCAAGCGGTTCAACGGAAAGCGCCCCAATACGATGCTCCGCCTCACCGAAGCGGGGCGCGCGGCCTTTCAGGACTACCGGCAGGTGCTCCTCGACCTGCTTGGCGATCTGCCGGACTGAGTGCGGGTGATTCATCTCCCGGGGCTAAAGCCGCCGGGCTAATGGGTTCGGCGAGCGGCGGGCCACCCCGGAGGGCAGGGGACGACCTTTGGTCGTTTAGCCCTGCCCCTACGAGAGGGGATCAGGGCTTGTGATCCATCGGGCAAAGTGTTGAAAACAAGGCACTATTCGCACAGCGGGGCCGTGCGGGTATAGCGGATGTCGACCTGCTGTCCATCCAGGCTGCCGGTGAAAGATACCGGCAGGTCTTCGGACAGTTCCAGTTCGGAGAAATTGCTGTAACCCTCCACCAGTGTGTAACTCCCATCCTGAGTAAGCTGGATGTCGAACGTGGCCGAGTCGGACGGCCCGATCTCGATCCCATCCAGCACGAACGCACTCTTGCAGGTATTGCGCACTTCGAGCACGCCGCCGTTGCAGTTGTTGGTCGAGATGTCCAAGCAGTCAAGGGCTGGCTCGACCTGCAAATCGGTGATGATCGTCTTGCCGAAGCAGCCCCCCATCCCAAAGCCCTGTGAGCAGCCCGGAGCCGGGCTGTCTTCGCCGCAGCCAACAAGGAACAGGATCATCAGGATGGCGGCCAATTGTATCTTGTATCTCACGTCTGTCACTCCCCCGGTGGATGTCGTATGAATATCAGGGTGATGCCGTCCCCGGCAGCACTGTGGTTCCCGATCATTATACACCCATCCTACCTGCCGGGCCGAGCATAAACCCACACTGTGTAGGGAAGATTATCAACTGAACAGGGCATAATTACTAATGTAACCTGTCCAACAGGTAATGAGGTTGTTTTTTTGACGTTACCAGGAGCGTGAATCATGGGCTGGATCGGGGGAGTCACCGGGGGAGCTGCGGCAGCGATCACCGCCGCTAAAAGTCGAGAAGAAGAGTCGGCGATGGTCGACATGCTGAAACATCAGAACGGCGCGATCTGGGAGTACAAGATCGTCAGGAGCGCGCTGTTCGGATTCGACCGCAGGGGGAAAATCCAGGCGATGCTCGAACAGGAAGCCCGCGCAGGCTGGTCGATGGCCGCCAAGCTGGACGGCGAGCGGGTCGTGTTGAAGCGCCCCGCCGCGATGCGCGAGCACGATCACGAACTGGGAGGCGATATCGACCCGTATCGCACCGACTACGGCAGTCAGGCGGCGATCATGGCGGGTGTGCTGGTGGGACTCGCCGTGATGCTGGTAGTGGGCATCATGGTGTTTTTCCTCGTTCTCTAGACCGGTAGTGGGGCCAGAGACAACTGGCTTTGCCAGTTGTACAGGGAAAGAGACGGAGGCGGGCCGGGTGGTCCGCCTCTGCGTTTCGAAGGTTAGACGATTCTAACCAACTGTCGAGCGAACGTTCGACGTTCCGCGATTGACTTCAACTCAAAACATGGTAGAATAAGTTCAGAACACACGTTCTACGCAGTCTGTTGACCAGCAGACAGGCCGGGAGATGAGCGCCCCGCATTCGATCAGCGATTGATCGGGTGTGGGGCGCTCGGCTTTTACGACGTGGGCGGCACCGCGCGGAAAACGAATCGCCATGAGCAAGCACCGCACGGTCATCAGCCGGATGGCGAGCCGCCCGCGTCTGGCCCTGTGGGAGAGACTCACCGCAGAGGACGCAGAGAGCGCAAAGAAAAACAAGAAAAAAGAGGGAAAGCCTTCTGCAGGTGATTGATAGTCGTATCAAACAAAGCCAACCCTGATCGCCCCCAAGTTTGGGGGAGATGTCGCGTAGCGACAGAGGGGGTTGTACGACCGGGTTAAATCCTTAAAGTTCATTATCCCCAGGTGTTCGCCCCAAAGGAGACGTATGGCCGAGAAAGCGAAACCAGCACGGCGGGTGATCCACCCGCTGCGGCGCGATCAGATTGCGATAGCCGGTCACCCGGCGCGGTTCAAGGTGGTGGCCTGCGGACGGCGCTGGGGCAAAACGTCGATGGGGCTGCGGATGGCCCAGCTTGCCGTCAGCAAGTGGCAGCGCGACGTCTGGTGGGTGGCCCCGTCGTATTCGCTGGCTTTCCATCCCTGGCTGATGCTCAAGGCCGCGTTCAGAGATCAGTGGGAGATCAAGCTCGAAGCGGAGCGCTATATCGAACTGCCGGAGGGCGGCTCGGTGACGGTCAAAACTGCCGACAATCCCGACCTGCTGCGCGGGGTCGGGCTGGACCTGGTGATCGTCGACGAGGCGGCGTTCGTCGAGCGGCGGACGTGGGAAGCGGTGCTCGCCCCGGCCCTCTCCGACCGGCGGGGCAGGGCGCTGCTGATCTCGACTCCCTGCGGTCGGAACTGGTTCTGGGAAGCGTTCCAGCGCGGGCAGGACCCGCTGATCCCGCACTGGCAGTCGTGGCGATATCCCACTTCGGCCAACCCGATCATCCCCGACAGCGAGATCGACCAGATGAAGGCGATCCTCCCGGCGCGGACGTTCCGGCAGGAATACCTGGCCGAGTTCATCGAGGACGGCGGGACGGTCTTTCGCAACGTCAAGCAGGCGGCGACGGTGCCGCTCGACCCGCCCCCGGTGCCGATTGCGGGACACCGCACCTACATGGGCGTCGACTTCGGGCGGTATGTCGACTTTACCGCGCTGGCGGTGATCGACGCCGACCGGACACCCGCGCCCTGGCTGGTGGCGCTCGACCGCTTCAGCGAGTCGAACTGGGTGACGCAGCGCGAGCGGATCGCAAGACTGGCGAAGCACTGGCAGGTCGAGACGATCCTGGCGGAGGCCAACGCGATGGGCGAACCGAACATCGAGGCGCTGCGCGATATGGGCCTGCCGGTCGAGGCATTCATGACGACGCCCAAGAGCAAAGGCCCGCTGATCGAGAACCTGGTGAAGGCCATCGAGGAGCAGGACGTGCTGCTGATGCCCGACCCGGTGCTGATCGGGGAGCTGGGATCGTACACGTATGATGTCGTCCGGCACACGGGCTACACGCGCTATTTCGCGCCGCCGGGGTTACATGACGATACAGTGATCGCGCTGGCGCTGGCGTGGCAGGCGGCGTCGAGGCCCCGGCTGATGCTGGGGATTGCGGTGGTGTAGCCAATTCGATTGTGTGCGTCTGGATCGTCTCGAAACGCTCCCACGGTCAGTATACGACAAAATCCGCACCGGGTGAAATCGGTGCGGCGGACGGCCCCCTCTGTCGCTACGCGACATCTCCCCCAACCTGGGGGCGATCAGGGTTGGCCTGGTTATTTACCGATTCGAGCCTTACGATTCATGCCCCACCTGCCCCATATCTGCCCCCTGAAAGGGGGAAGTGGCGGGGCGCAGCCCCGTCGTAGGGGGTGGGTTGGGGGAAGTGGGCGACAAAGAACGTCGCTTGGACGACCGTAGGCCGGTCGAAGGGGGTGGGGTTATTCCCTACTCCGCCGCCTCCACCTCATGCACCTTCCCCCGCATGAAGGCATACAGCCCCAGCCCGGCGAAAACGGGTGCCCACAGCACCGCCGCAAACGGTTTGTCGGCGACGTTGATCACCACGTCGAAGACGAACCAGAAGAAGGCGAACATCGCTGCGGCGACGCGCACCGCCGAGATTCCCCGGTTGACCATCTTCGCGTTGTTCTGCCAGCGGCCAACCTGGATCGAGGCGATGCCGAGCGCGCCGGGGACGATCAGCGCCCAGGCGTAGGCCCAACTCGCAAAGTGCTTGAATACCGCCTGGTAGAGCAGGAGCAAACCGGTGACGGTGAGGATCATCCCGGCGACGGCGAGCAGCCGCTGCCGCTGTGGGTTGTGCTCGCGCGAGGCGAGGTAAACGCCAATCGCGCCGGGGAGGATCACGTAGCCGGGCCAGACCACCGGCTTGAGCAGGTGCCCGACGATCCGGGCGGCGATCATCAAAATCAGGCCGATGCCGATCAGCAGAATGACCTGAATGGGTTTCAACTGGGGCTTCTCGATTTTGCCGACGGCGGTGGAGATCACCGTGCGGGCGCGTTCGAGCATTTCGGTGTGATCGGCCCCGGCGGTGGCCGATGCGCCGCGCGTCGGCGAAGCTCCGACTTTGTCCAGCCGCACCGTCTCCGGGTCTTCGCCGACACCGGGGGGAAGCACGCCAATCGTATCAGCGAGCGACTCGCCGCCGGCGACCGCTTTCAGCGCTGCGGCCATCGCCTCGACGTCGGCGAACCGGTCGGCGGGGTCTTTGGCCATCGCCTTGCGGATCAGCACGTCGCAGCCGGTCGGCAGTTCGGGATTGGCCTCCAATATCTGCGGAACGGGATCGGTGATATGGCGGACGGCCATCCCCATCGGCGTATCGGCATCATAAGGCAGCCTGCCGGTGAGCATCTGGAAGAGGATCGCGCCGAGCGAGTAGACATCGCTGCGCCCGTCGATCACGGAATCGCCCCGCGCCTGCTCAGGACTCATGTAGGCGGGCGTGCCGATGGTGGTCGAACCGGTCAGGGCGACGCTTTCCTGGGTCAGCTTGGCGATCCCGAAATCGGCGATGGCGGCGCTGCCGTGCTGGTCGAACAGAATGTTGCCCGGTTTCAGGTCGCGGTGGACGACGCCTTTGCGGTGGGCTTCGTCGAGGGCGGGGGCAAGCTGTTCGATAATCTTCAGCGACTCGTCGAGGGTCAGCGAACGGTCGGCAAGGCGGTCGGAGAGCGAGCCGCCGGGCATGTAGCGCATTACGAGGTAGGGCTGGCCGTCCTCCTCGCCGAAGTCGTAGACGGGGACAATCGCCGCGTGTTCCAATTTTGCGATAACTTTGGCCTCGCGTTCGAAGCGCGCGCGGAAAGTGTCGTCGTGAAGCAGGGCGTGGGGCATCACCTTGACGGCGACATCGCGGTCGAAGTTGGGGTCATGGGCCAGAAAGACGGTCGCCATGCCGCCCTTGCCAAGCTCGCCGGTGATTTTGTAGCGACCGATCCTGTCAGGTATCCGAACTCTCGTCTCGTCGGGTGTCATTGTTGCTGTTCCTGGTTCCAGTATCATGTCCGTACCCCGGTATCGTCCCATAACCAATACAAACCGTCAAATAAATTGGGTAGCACCACAGAATAGCGTGGTTCCCCGCCCTCACCCCTAAATCCCCTCTCCCTCATGGCGAGGGGACTTAAATCCTGAGCGTGAAAAGCCGGGTTTAAGTGGGCAAAACAGGCCGTCCACGTTATTTTGCAGTGCTACCATAGATTGCGCCTCAGAGAATAATACGAAAGTATAAAGGAAAAGGTCGCAGAAGCGGTATGCGTCTCCCTGCGGGGCGTCCCGGCGGTCGCCAGCATTCACCGGCGCTGCGGGTGTCGATCACGCGAGGCGAGGTAAACGGCAATCGCACCGGGGAGGATCACCCGCGCTCCAGGATCAAAATATGCTCTTCTATCTCCTCCTTTAGCGCTGTCGCCTGCCGCGTTCGCCAAACCAGTGTCTCGACTTCATGGAAATCGAGCCTCTGGGCCACAATGCTCAATAACTCGGCTGTCCTGATAGGAATGCGAAAGAAGCTTTTTTGATCGCCTACGACTATGGCAAGCTTGCCGCCGGAGGGCATCAGGTGATAGAGCTGCTCAAAAACACGGTGCATACCGCCGAAGTATTCCATAACCACGCGGTGATACAGCTTCTCGAAACCAGAAGTGCCCTGCCGCGCTATTCTTGTCTTTTCGATCAACTCGGAGAGTTCGACGATTTCCCGGATATCCTGAACATAGGCAGCGTCGTCGTCGGCTTTGTAGATGTTTCTGGTATGGGAACGGAGCATATTTCCCTTGACGTTCCTGAGTTCCTTTTTATTCGTCACAAAACCCAGTAAAGCCAGTTCCAGGCGGGTAATGCGTGTGTAGTCCTTTTCATTTGGGTAGGGCGGGGAAGTGATCACAAAATCGACGGGATCACGCGCCATCCGGGACAACTGTCTTGCGTCACCGGCGAATACCTGCGTTTGGCCGGGGCTGTCGATCGCCTGGACAAGCGCCAGATCGCTTCGGATTTTTGCCAGCAGTTGCGACAGCGGTAAAACGATATCGGCGTCGTCACGTTTCTTTCGTTTGACGTAAATCTCCGGCCCAAACCCCAGGTTGGACATATCCCGCACGGCGACCGTAGCCAGCGCCAGGCGAAAGATATCGGTGATCGGATCGTCGGGTTCACCGTTGATGATATCCCGCGCGATAAGCAGCTTTGTGAGGGGCTTTTCGCTCATCGCGTCTTTGGGGATCAGGTTGACGAGGCTTTCGTCGGTGACAACGGTTTCGATGATGCCGTCGTCTTGAAGATCGATAAACGATAGCTGCCCGCCCGGTCGAGGGGTGTCTATCGAGAGGTAATCACTTTCACCGGTTTCTTCTTTGACGGCGCTCAATACCCGTTCAGATCGTCGGGCTAATTCCGCCAGATCGATATCCCAGGTGGTTTTTACTCTGCTGGCAAAAACCGTCGCGGGATTGGCGTCGATGCCTGTCGAGCGTATTCCCAGCTTCTTGCATTCGACAAGCGTGGTGCCGGTGCCGACAAAAGGATCGAGGACGGTGTGCTGTTGGGTAATGCCAAAGCGCTGGATCATCTCCTGGACAAGGTGATCCGGGTAGGCCAGCACGAAACGATACCAGTCGTGAACGCAGTCGTCGTCTAGCTGCTGGATGGTATGATTGTTCCTGTTCCCGATGGTCACGACTTATCTGTCTCTCACCAGCCTGTAGCGTTTGATGCGTCTCGTCTCAACCAGGTTGGGATCGTCTTCCATTTCCCTTCGCGAAGCTGGGGACACGATACTATGGCTTGTAGCACACTGTCTCGTAGGGGCGCGGGCTTGTCCCCGCCCAGGGTCGCCGCAGGCGACATCGCGACCGAAGATCGCCTTTTCCTCCCCTATCCCCCCAACTCCTCCCGCACGACCCTGAACGCCGCGTCCGCCGCCTCCAGCGCCCGGTCGATGTCCGCATCGGTGTGGGCGGCGCAGATATACCAGTTGTGATGCGGGTGGAAGAACACGCCGCGTGCAATCGCCTCGCGGCAGAAGGTCTGCATGTGGTAGAGATCGGGGTGATCGTCGAAGCTCAGGTAAGGAATCGCCGCCGGGCCGCTGACCGTCACATTATAGCCGTGCGTTTTGCCCAGCGACTCCAGCCCCTCCCTGAGCCGGGTGCCCATCCGCGCTATCTCCGGGATGGCGTCGGTCTCTTCGAGGATGCGCAGCGTGGTCAGCGCGGCGACCATCTCCATCGGTGAATACCAGTAGGTCCCGGAGAGGAACACCGCCTCCGCCGCGCCGAGCACTTCCTTAGTGCCCATCGCCGCCGCGATCGGGTAGCCGTTCGCCATCGCCTTCGCATGGCAGATCAAATCCGGTTCGATCCCAAACACCGGGTAGCTCCCCCGGATGTCGACGCGGAAGCCCACCCGGATATCGTCGAGGATGATCAGCATCCCCTCCCGGTCGCAGATTTCGCGGACGCCCTGCCAGAATCCCTCGGCGGGCATCACCGAGGGCGCACAGGCGGGATGATAATACGGCGTCATGATCACCCCCGCAACGTCCCCGCGATGCGTCTCGACCAGCCGCTCGAATTCTGCGAGGTCGTTCCAGTTGAAGTAGACGATGCTCGCTTTGTCTTCGGGGAGCACCCCGGCGGGATAGGCGGCGCACCAGGCGTGCGACCCGTGATAGGTGCCCTTCGTGGCGAGAATCTTGCTGCGCTCGGTATGCTCCCGCGCCACCCGGATCGCCCAGGTGGTGACATCCGAGCCGTTCTTGGCGAACACCGCCCAATCAGCGATTGGCACCAGCCTGACCAGCCGCTCGGCCAGCTCGACCATCTCCTCGGTCGGCTGGTTGAAGCTGAACCCGCGCTCGATTCGCTCCCTGACCGCCGCGTCGACTTCCGGGTGGGCGTGGCCGAGGACGTTCGGGCCGTAGCCGCACATGAAGTCGATGAACTCGTTGCCGTCGGCATCCCAGTAGTGGCCGCCCGCGCCCCGCGCCGCGAAATAAGGGCTGGCCTTTGGCAGCAAAAAGCCCGGCTTGCGAGTCCCGTATATCCCTTCGGGGATCACCTTTGCCGCGCGGAGAAACAGTTCTTCTGATTTTTGATAGCTGTTCATTGGCTGTACCTTATCCCATCACTTTGGAGACGCGCCCCAGGAGCACGTTGATTTTCTCGACCAGCGGGATCGACCCGCGAATGACCACGTCGCCCGTGCCGATGGCGATCACCGGGAGCGTCTCCCCGTCGATCAACTGCCGGGCGATCTCCAGGCTGCCCAGTTCCATCACCGCGTTCGGATTCTCGACCGCCTGCCCGAATATCGCGGCGAACTCGTTGGCTGCTACCTTCGCAAACGATCCCTGCGGGCCATCGGGGAGCACCTTCGCGTACAGCGTCCCGACCGGCATCGATTCGGCGATTGGCTTCATCTTCGGGTCGTCGCTGGCGACGGCGACCATGCCGCCCAGCAGCGCCCGGAATCCGAGTTCCACCTGGAAGCGCCGCGCTTCGGGGCTGGAGTCGTCTTTGCCTTCGCCCCGCAGGTGGTACATCAGCCGCCTGCCGAGTATTGGAAATTTCTTCGTCAGGAAGCCCAGCCGGGTGAACCCCTTACGGATGCCCGGCTTACCTTTCCCGGCGATCATGTTGTTGAAGCGGTCGGCGGTCGGGAATGTCAGCCACAGGTCGGGCTTCTCGTGCTTCCCGACGCCGTGAGTCACCGTCCCATCCTCGACGGTCAGGTAGGCCGCCGGGCCGTCTTTGATGTCGAATTGAACGGTCAGTTTTTCGCCTTCGATGGCGGCTGCCGCCTCCTGGTCGTATTCGACGAGGTTTTCCATCAGCGGCAGCAGCGCCTTGAGAAAAATACTGGCCTGTAATGTCGCGTCCACGCGGGTCTGTCTCCTTTGGTTAATGGCACAGGGTAATGCTAGCCGGTGAGTGTAAAATCGATCTCTCACCAATGCAAACACCGCCACGCGCGGTTCGATTTGGATGGCGGGCGGGGAGAGGAATCGATCCACAGATTTCACAGATATCACAGATAATTTTACCGATCAGAGATCGGTGTGCTTAAACTTGGAGCAAATGTGGAAGCGGATGAAGGAGATTCGATCCGCGAATTACGCGAATTACGCTAATGATTTCTATAGTTGAGCAAATCTCAAAGAAACTTGAATCGCTTTCTCAACAGTTTCAAGTTTCATAGATACGATCTGACGAAGATTAAAAATTCGTGTAATTCGCGCAATTAGCGGATAAATATCTGTGAAATCTGTGGATAAAGTCTTTTACAGGTGGACGAAATAGAAATCCGCGCTATGATCAGTCTATGCGTCCTGAATGGGCGCTGTTTGTGTGTAACTTACCGGTACAGGAGAACCCTTTGACCATCCGAGATGATATTCGCAACATTGCGATCATCGCCCACGTCGATCACGGCAAGACGACGCTGGTCGACGGCATGCTGAAACAGTCGCACGTCTTCCGCGACGCCTCACGCGCGGGCGAGCGCATCCTCGATTCGAACGACCTGGAGCGCGAGCGTGGGATCACGATCCTGGCGAAGAACACCGCCGTCACCTGGGACGGCATCAAGATCAACATCGTCGATACGCCCGGCCATACCGATTTCGGCGGCGAGGTCGAGCGGGTGCTGAACATGGTCGACGGTGCCCTGCTGCTGATCGACGCGGTCGAGGGGCCGATGCCGCAGACCCGTTTCGTGCTGCGCAAGGCGCTCGAACTCGGCCTGCGGATCATCGTCGTGATCAACAAGATCGACCGCCGCTACGCGCGCGCCGAACAGGTGCTGAACGAAACCTTCGACCTGTTCATCGAACTCGGCGCAAACGACGAACAGGCCGATTTCCCGGTGATCTACGCCGAAGGGCTGGCCGGTCACTCCGGCCTGACCGTCGACAGCGTGCAGGACAATCTCGTCCCGCTGTTCGAGTTGATCATCGCCGAAATCCCCGGCCCTGAAGTCGACGAGGGCGAACCGGCCCGCATGTTGATCACCACCCTCGACTACGACAATTACAAGGGGCAAATCGGAGTCGGGCGGCTGCGTTCGGGGACGATCGCGCGCGGGATGGATGTCGTGCGGATCACCCCCACTGGCGAGCGCGTCGAGGGCCGGATCGAGTACCTGTTCACCTATCACAACCTGGAACGCCTGGAGATCGAAGAAGCCCACGCGGGCGACATCATCGCCATCGGCGGGCTGGAAGAGCTTGGCATCAGCGACACCATCGCCGACCCGGTTGTTGACGAGCCATTACCCGCCATCGTCGTCGAGCAACCGACCGTGCGGATGACCTTCGGCGTCAACACCTCGCCCTTTGCCGGGCGCGAGGGCAAGACCGGCTGGGGAACGTCCCGGCGGCTGCGGCAGCGTCTTTTCGAAGAGACCCGCCACAACGTCGCCCTGCGGGTGGTCGACGGCGAGAGCGCGGAAAGGTTCGTCGTCAGCGGGCGCGGTGAGCTTCACCTTGCCATCCTGATCGAGACGATGCGGCGCGAGGGCTACGAGTTCGAGGTCAGCCGCCCGGAGGTGATCTTCCACCGGGACCCGGAAACCGGGGAGCTTCTGGAACCGGTCGAGGAAGTCGAGATCGAGATCGCCGACGAGATGGTCGGGGTGGCGGTCGAATTACTCGGCGCGCGGCGCGGCCAGATGTTCGACATGCACAGCGAGAACGGCACCACGCACATGAAATACCTCGTCCCGACGCGCGGGCTGCTGGGCTTCCGGGCCAGCTTCCTGATCGCCACCAGCGGCCTGGGCCAGATGTACAGCATCTTTTACGGCTACGAGCCGTTCATGGGGCCGATTGCGGGCCGCCGATTCGGCAGCCTGGTGGCCTGGGAACCCGGCACCTCGACCTCGTACGCGCTCAACAACGCGCAGGAACGCGGCTCGCTGCTCATCGGGCCGGGGGTCGAAGTCTACGAGGGGATGGTGGTCGGCGAGAACGTTCGCCCCGACGACATCGCGGTCAATGTCTGCAAGCTCAAGCACGTCACCAATCACCGGCGCAGCTTCGCCGAAGACGCGATCCGGCTGACCCCACCGCGTGATCTGAGCCTCGACCAGTGCATCGAGTTCCTGGCCGATGACGAACTGCTGGAAGTGACGCCGGAGAGCCTGCGCATCCGCAAGCGCATCCTGCCCATCGACCTCCGTATGAAGGATCAGAAACGCCGCGAGAAGCTGGTGCTCGAACAGGGGTGATTTTTATCCACAGATTACACAGATGTCACAGATATTTACTCATCATTCGCGTAATGGAAAAGCAGTTTTCGGAATTTCGGAAGCCAGTGCGAGATAGACCTCAGGTGACAAGCCCAGGAGTTCAAGAATGCGCGTCTGCAAGGGCGTCAAAGGCGTGAGATGGCGCAGCACACGGTCTGGGAAGTCAATCGTCGTCAAACAGATGTGGTTGAATGCGTTCAGCAGGCGCTTGACGGTCGGTTTCGCGGTACCCTGACGTGGATTCTGCGGGAAGAGGCCGGTCAATTCTTCCTGGTTGGCGTGCAGTTGGCGGCGCACGACGAACTCAATCAGGGTCAGCAGCCGCACGGCCAGGATCAACAGGTGGGTCAGACCGGCAATCTGGTCATCGCGTTTGACGTAGAGGGGCGCGATGGACAACGGCGCGCCTTTGAGCAGGCCGAAGTCGTTTTCGATGAGGGACTGATGGCGATAGGTCAACACGGCGTGGGTGAAGGGCAAATGTGTGAGCGGTGCATTGGTCGCGTAGGTGCGCCAGCCGAACGTGCGCTGCTGGTCGGCAATCGCTTGCGCATCGCGCGTGACTGCCGTGATCTGGCAGCGAACGTGCTCGACGATGCGCTGCGGACGGTCCGCGCTGCCGCGCCCGCGACCCACAAACCGGGTTTCCTGCTCAACCTGCCGTTCATAATCATAGGCCAGCAGGCCCTCGACCCCATGCGCTTTGAGAATCGCACCGGCAGCCTGATGCAGCGCTGCTTCCTCAACGATCTGGCGTTTGCCACGCCCGCGCGGCGGGGTCAGCGCCAGCAGCTTCGCTTCCGCCGAGGCCAGACGCTCCTCCAATCCGCGCACCAGCTGCGCCGCGTGCGCTGGCGAGCGCGTCACCAGCACGCGCTCATCCCACGCGACTGTTTCGCCTGCCAGTACATCCTCGCGCGGTCGCGTGAACTCATAGCCTTCGGCCAGCAGCGTCGTCCCGTCTGGCCCGTACACCGGGGTCAGTTCCCGACCATCCAGCCCGGCCTCGATCCAGGCGGGCATCTGCTGCGCGGTTTCGCCCGTCATCGCCAACGGCGTCAGGTAATAATGCTCCAGCGCCTGGACCTGCGCGCGTGTCGCCAGCGCGCTCATCTTCGCATCTCCCACAAACAACAGGCCCTTGCGCGCCAGGATCGCATCGGCGCGCTCGATGATCGGCACGTAGAGCGGGTCATCGGCCTGTTCGCCCGACACCACGTCACTCGCCACCACCATGCCCAGCGGGTCCAGCGTCGCCAGCATCAGCTTGACCTGTCGCAGCAGCGGGTCGTCCTTGCTGTAGCCGAACTGCATCAACCCCGCCTCGGTTTCGGCGTGGTAGCCCGACACGGTTGTGGCGTCTACCCGCACCACTTCGCGCTCCAACGCATACACACGCACCGTCTGCGCGCCCAGGTCGGCCTCAATCGCCTGCCAGTATTCCGGCTTACTCAGATGCCGCAGCACGATGCTCAACCGGTCGTCGGTGAAATCCGTGTCGCGGATCGTCAGGCCGGTCACCTGTTCCAGCGTGTACTGCGCTTGCGCCACCCACTCGCGCACCGTCACTTTGCGATGGTCGCCCTGCGACACGATGTGTGCCAGCCAGATGCACGTCACCCAGCCCCAGCTCATCCCTTCTTCCAGCGGGTGCCGGGTCAGGTGGCGATCCAGTATCTCTGGCAGCCCCATCTGCTTCATCACTTCCAGCAGCAGGACGAAATCGTCAATCCGTTCCGTTGTGATCGTCAGTTCGTTTTCCATGTCTCAAGCTTGCCACGGAATTCGTTTTTTGCCCATCTCGATTACGCGAATGGTGAGTATTTATCCGCGAATTACGCCAATTACGCTAATTATTTCTATAGTTGAGCAGGTAATGAAAAAACTTGAAGCTGTTGAGAAATCGCTTCAAGTTTTTTATGTCGATCTGTATGAAGATTTAAAATTCGTGTAATTCGCGCAATTCGCGGACCGAATTTGTTTTTATCTGTGTTATCTGTGGATAAATTCCCTAAACCAGCCAGCCGATCACCG
The DNA here is from genome assembly GCA_034430335.1 of Anaerolineae bacterium. GTDB lineage: Bacteria > Chloroflexota > Anaerolineae > Aggregatilineales > UBA3940 > JAFGOY01. The sequence goes on from DAOUES010000072.1 coordinate 15,806, forward strand.
CTGCGGCCAGCGGCGCGGCGTCGGCGACCAGCGGGCGCGGCGTGAAGATCAGCACGAACACGACCAGCATCAGCACGCCCAGCGCCTTGCGGCGCGAATCAAGCTCGGTGATCTCGTCGAGCACCGGGGCGTGACGCTTGAACAGGAAGACCATCATCAAAATGAGCAGCCACCAGCCGCTCCACCCGATCCCCAGGTCGACGATCCCCAGGTCGGCGAGCGTGCCCGCGATCGCGCTGATCGACAGCACGGCGATGATCGGCCAGCGGGCCGCCGCCGCTTTCTCCCCGAACAAACCATACATCACGTGCCCGCCGTCCAACTGCCCGATCGGGAACAGGTTCAGCGCCGTCACCAGGAACCCGGCCCAGGCCGCGAACGCGACCGGGTGTACCCACACGTCCCGATCCCCATCCGGCAGAATTTCCCCGAAGACCACGTATTTCAATCCCAGGTAAGCCAGCGAATTGCCCTCGTGGATGATCCCGATCTGCACCCCGTCGGGAACATCGGCCAGGACTTCTTCGGCGGTGGCAATGTGTGACAGCCCCAACCCGATCAGCATCACCGGCACGGCGACGATCAGCCCGGCCAGCGGCCCGGCGATCCCGATGTCGAACTGCACCCGGCGGTTGGGAGCCGGTTCGCGCATCGCGATCACCGCGCCGAGCGTCCCCAGGATGTGGATCGGCAGGGGGATGAAGAA
>DAOUES010000073.1:0-6810 GCA_034430335.1 Anaerolineae bacterium
ACGGGGGGATTGTGCCCCGGCCTCCACCGGGTCGTCCACAGCATCGTTACCCGCCATCATCTTTACGGGACGAGTAGCGTCTACGGTGTTTACGACAGCTTCAAAGGGCTGGTCAACCTGGAAGACAACCTGATCGAACTCGATCCCACCATTACCGAGGAGTGGGCGGACAGCGGGGGATCGAGGCTGGGCAATGTTCGATACTATCCTGACAGCAAAGCGGGTGAAAATCCCACCGATAAGATGGTGGCGGACATCTCCAAGAAGCTCAAGAGCTTCGACATCGATATCCTGTATATCATCGGTGGGGACGGCTCTTTGCGGGTTGCGCACAAGATCGCCAGAGCCAATCCCGGCCTCGGCATCGTTGGCATCCCGAAGACAATGGACAATGACATCCTGTGGGTCTGGCAGTCGTTTGGCTTTCGGACGGTGGTGGGAAAAGCCACCAGCGCGATCAACACGCTCCACGTCGAGGCGGCATCGACCCGGAGAATCTGCCTGATAGAACTGTTCGGCGCAGAGTCGGGTTTTGTCGCCGCGAACGCTTCATTAGCCAGCGGGCACGTCGACCTGGTGCTCGTGCCGGAAGTGTTCAGCCGGATGGAGCTGCCTGATATCGAGGCTTACCTGGACAAATGCATCGATCATATCGCCAGAAGCTATATGGGGATCGTGCCGGGCAACAAGCGCCCGCTGAAAAATCGCCACAATCGCCATGCACTCGTCGTTGTGGCGGAAGGCGTCGGGACTGTTCTGGAAGAGCGGGGCTTCAAAATCGACGGGAACATCGTCAAAAAGGACGAGTTCACCGGCTGCTTCAAAAAGCTAATCGAATCAAGGGTAAAGGATGAAGATGGTCTCCCGGTTCAGGCCTTCATCAATCAACCCAGGCACAACATCCGGGCCATCCCGCCTAACCCTCAAGACCAGATATACTGCGAACGACTGGGGGTGCTGGCCGTCGACAATGCCCTGGCAGGTTACACCGACTTCATGATTTCACAGTGGCTGGCGGAGTACGTCCTGGTGCCGCTGGAAATGGTCAACAAAGGCCAGAAGGGTGTCAGCCTGAACGGGATGTTCTGGAAACAGGTCATATACAGCACCTGTCAGCCCCTGTCGGCTGCTGAGCTGACGATGGGTGATTGATTGTGATTCTTACTCGCGTTTGAGCATCCAGAGGGTAAGATCGTCGCTGCGGGGCGCATCGCCGACGAAATCGGCGATGGTTTGAATGAGGTGATCGACCATTGTCTGGGTGGTTTTGTTTCCGGCTGCAAGCAGGGTCTCTTTGAAACGATCCATTCCCCACTCGGTATAGTCGGCCTGCATCGCCTCGTTGACGCCGTCGGTGTAGGCGACTAATACGTCGCCGGGCTGCATTTGAATCTCCCGCTCTTCCAGTTCGATATCAGGCAGGACGCCCAGCGCAATGCCATCGCAGCGTAGTTCGCTGATCGCCGCGCCCTGATCGTGGATCAGGAGCGCCGGGTTGTGCCCGCCGCTGGCATAACTCAGTTTGCCGGTTTGCGGGTCCCAGATGGCATAGAAAACCGTCACGAACAGATCGGTGCGGGCCGTGCTGACCAGCAGCTTGTTGACGTGGACCAGGGTTTCGGCAGGGGATTTCCTGGTAATCGCGGCGGCGCGCAGAAGCGTCTGGCTGACGGCCATGAACAGCGCGGCAGGCATCCCCTTATCGGCGACATCGGCGATCGCCAGCCCCCAGCGGTCGTCGGGTAGATGGATGAAGTCGTAGAAGTCGCCGCTTACCTGTCGGGCGGCTTTCCACTCCGCCGAAAACTGCCAGCCGGGGATATCGGGAGCGTGTTCAGGAATGAACCGGGCCTGAATCTGGCGGGCGACTTCCAGTTCCTGTTCCAGCTTCTCACGCTCGATCGCCGTCGATTGCAGGTTGGCCGTCTCGATGACCGAGGTCGCCTGGTGAGCGATGCCGGTCAGGATGCTCTTGGGCCGCGCCTGATCGGGCTGCTCCGGGCAGTCGACGATCAGGACGCCGACCGTTCCGCTCAGGGTTCGCAGGGGAACGCACTGGATCGACGAGGTCGGCAGAATATGGGCCAGCACGCCGGGAACCGGCAGCGGGCGGCCCGGCCCGGCCTCCAGTGTGCGATTCGAGACACGCAGCAGGTCGAACAGGGGATCGCTCTCCGCCGGAATCAGGCCGATCTCCGCCGCGTTCAGAATGTCAGGAGGCTGGCAGCACTGCGCACCGATCACATACGCCTCTTCTTCCTGAATCCAGCGCAGGATCAGGCAGCAGCGGAACCCAAAGAGAAGCACCGACAGCCGGGCGATGGTATCGAGAGCATCGGCGGCGTCGCCCTGGATGTTGACCGCCTCGGCGACCTGTAATAAAGCAGTGGTGATATAGGTTTCGGTTTTCTGGGCCGCATACAGGCGGGCGTTGCTGATCGCAACCGCGGCCTGGTTTGCGAACGCGGCAACGATCTCGTAGTCGCTGCCGGTGTAAGGCCACCCCGGTGGCTGATCGGCGATGATGTAGCCGATCAGCGAGCCGCCGACCGACAGATCCGCCGAAATCAGCGGGTGGCCACCGGGAATTTCGAACACCTGCCTGAACTTCTGGCGCACCCAGTCGTCTATCGTGTCACCGGCTTCATGATCCAGTTCGGGCATCTCTATGTGAAAGCCGGAGAAACCGAGTAAATCCGGGCCGGTTGTCGCGTAGATGGTCAGCAGATTTGACGCTTCGTCGGCTACGGCAATCGCCACCGTGTTCAGGGTCACAACCTGGCGCAGGCCGTCCATCACTCCCATGATGACGCGGTCGAGGTCGAGTTCGGCGGCGAGCTTGGCGCTGATCTCGCGCAGGGTATCGGCCAGGTTGCGGCGGTGGCGCTCGTTGGCGTACAGTGCGGCATTGCGGATGGCAACGGCGACCGAGTCGGCAAGCGATTGGGCCAGCACCTGGTCCTCGGCGGTGAACGCATTGGACTCGGCGCTTTGAACGTCCATCACGCCCAGCCCGCGCCCGCCGTACATGATCGGGATCGCCATCTCCGAGCGCGTCTCCTCGCCATCACCTCCGGGTGTGAAATCATGGGTATCGCCAATATTGTTGACTACCTGGGCCTTGCCAGTGCGCGCCGCTTTCGGGATCAACCCCGGATCGTCGAGCGAGAGGGTCAGGTCGTCGATCAGCCAGCGCACGCTGTGCGAACCCGTACCGGATCGAAAGACCAGCATCTCGCCCAGGCTGACGAAGATATGGACGCGCTCGAAGCCGAACGTCTCAGAGATCAACTGCACCTGCCGCTCGAGCAGGTCGTCGAGGTTGAGTTCGGAGACGACGGCCTGGTTGACCTGCACCAGCGCTTCCAGCCGCCGGGCAAGCCGCCGCTCCGCCGCGTAGGATTTGGCCTGTTCGATTGCCAGCGCGATCTGCATCGCCAGCGATTCAAGGAGAGAAACGTCATCGGGGTGGAAGGCGTCGACCCGGTCACTGCGGACATCGAGCACACCCAGCACGCGGTCTTCCACGCGGAGCGGCAGCGAGACTTCGCTGCGTGTGTCGCTCAAGGCAGGCATCTCGAAATAGCGAACATCCTCACCGACATCGTTCGACAGTGCGGTATCGGCTTCGGCGGCAGCCCAGCCGATCAGCCCCTCGTTCAGATCGAATACCGCGTCGGTATCCAGCGCATCATCACTGCTGGCCCCGACGACAAGCTGATCGTCTTGCAGGACGAAAATGCTGACGTTGTAGTAGCCAAAAGCCCGTTTGACCGATGTGGCGATCTGCTTGAACAGGTCGGGGAGCGGCTGGATCGCCGAAACCTGGCTGCTGACCGAGTGAATCAGGTTGAGTTGATCGGCGCGGCGGCGGGCATGTTCGTACAGTTGGGCATTTCGAATCGCCCAGGCCGCCTGGTTCGCCAGTGCGGTCAGTAATCGCTGGTGGCCCTCGCCGAAACGCTCAGGTTGGTAGCTCTGGATGGCGATGATCCCGATGGTGGAGGTCCCGGCGATCAGGGGGACGAACAAACCGGACCGGGGCGGCGCGTCGAGTTCGAAGCTGGGGAAAGTCGGGAGGTTGCGGCCTTCGGTATCGAAGTCCCGTACCAGCAGCGCCTGCCCGTGTTCCCGCACCCAGCCGACGATCCCGGTGCGCCCGCCGCGTGGGAAAGCCTGCTGCGGCTGGCGCTCCCCATCTTTGATCCAGACTTTGACGTGGTAAGCATCCTGCTCGAACAACCCGACCTGAAACAGCGTGGTCGGGACAATCTGCCGGGCACGCTGGTAGACCAGTTCGCAGAGATCGTCAACGTCAAGTTTGGAGCGCAGCAGTTGGAGGCCGATTTCGTTCAGGGTGACCAGTTCGGAGACAGCCTGCTGTTCACGTCGGCTGCCCAGGCGAAAGGCCAGCCAACCAGCCGCTACGCCGATCAGGACGACGCCTAGACTTGCAGCTATGATCACGGGCAGCATCTGCATCGACGACCTGTTTTACCCCCGTTCAGCATGACGGCGGCGCTAATATGTACCGACCGGATTGGACAACTTGGTCATTACCAGGGAGTTGCCCTCAGGCCGGACGGTATAGTTGACCCGGTCCATCACCGCGTGCATGAGGTACAGGCCCAGCCCGCCCGGACTGGCCTCGTCCAGCGACCAGCAGTCGATGTTCGGCGGGGCGACCAGTGCCGGGTCGTATGGCTCGCCGAAATCGGTCAGGCTGATCTCGAAATGCCCGCGCCGGGCGATCATTTTTACCTCGATGACTCCTGATGGGTCATCAGCGTACGAATGGGTGATGATATTCGTACAGGCTTCGTCGACGGCCAGCCGGCACTGGTGGACAGCCTCGTCCCCCAGGTTTGCCCCGACCGCCAGGGTTTCGACCATCGCGGCCAGCTTCCTGATCTGATCCAGGCTGGCCGGGATGCTCACCTTCACGATCCGGCGGCGATCAACCAGGGCGAGCAGGGAAGCTGTCAGGACCAGGAGAAGGATCGAGCCGACGAGTATTGCCAGGATACTGAAACCATTCACTATCACAATCACCGCGAGAAAACTATGGACTATTACGTCGAATGGCCGATTCCGTTTTTCAACGCCGCAGTACGGCCAGCGCCTCTGATGTCGTCTCGACGACGGCAAAGACTTTCGTGAAACCGACCATCTGGAAGATATCAAACACAGCCGGTTTCATCGAGCAGAGGACGATATCACCGCCCTTCTCACGGGCAGTTCGCCAGGCAGTGACCAGTGCTTTCAACCCCCGGCTGGAAATGTAAGTCACCGAGGACATATCGATCACCAGCCGGTATTGGCCCTGGCCGAGACTATCGAGCATCGTATTTTCGAACTCCGGTGCGGCGGCGGAATCCAACCGGCCATCAGGCGCAATGACGGCGATGCCATCTTCCACTTCGTGAATGTTGATAGTGGTCTCCTGCCCGACCTTGCCGGGTAGGGGCGCGGAGCCTTCGCCCTTTGCTCGCTTTACCATTGTCAGGCGGTTCCCTTCGTCGGAAAAGCTGAAATGCACTTCATCCATAAGCTGAGACATCAGGTGTAAACCAATGCCGCCCGGTTTGATCTTGTGGATGTCAGAATCGATGACCGGCGGCGGGACGCTTTCGGGATCGAACGGTTTGCCCTGATCGAGGAGCGTGACGCTGAAAACGTTTTCTGCTACCGTACAGGTGATGTCGATATTTCCCCGGTCTTCTCCACCGTAAGCGTGCTCGACGATATTGGTGCACGCTTCGTCGACCGACATCTGGCAGTGATAGACCGTTGGCTCGTCAAACCCGGCGTCGACTGCCGCTTCCCGGACAAGATCGATGATCAACGGGATGTTCTCATACCGTCCACTAACGACCAAACGGCGTACGTCAGCCATGCGGATTAATCACCTGTGCGTTAAACAGTATCAAGCTGAAAAGCTCTCTAGAGCAGAAGACTGGTCTTCGAAGACGTAAAAAATAGAGGAGAGTCCCGACAGTTCGAAGACTTCGTTGACCCTGGGCGGGACGCAGCAAAGCCGGATGTCGCCGCCGATACTTTTAACTCGTTTCAAGGCCGACACCAGTTCCCGGAGACCGGCGCTGCTCATATAGTCTACCGAACTAAAATTGATGACCAGGTAAGCGGAACCCTGGTCAATCTGGCGTGAGAGACAGTCCCCCAATTCAGGAGCAGTGCGGCTGTCAACGCGGCCATTGATGGTGATGACATCGATGTCGCCTGTCTGTTCAACCGATATTTCTATTGTCACTTGTATCTCCTTGTCTGCCCCGGAATGCAATCGAAACACGCAGAGCCGGTCGGCAGCAAAGCGATTATACAATGTGTGCAACCGGCATACAAAGCAAACGGGCGCGTGTTTCTGACAGGCTATTCCTGTTCCCTGAACGCTTCGATCAGGTCGGCCCGGTCTGACCGGACATAGATATCGCCGCTTTCCCCCTCCCCGTCTATCACCCTCGTATAGTGGCTTGTGAACCAGTCCGTTGCAATATATGGTCTTTCCGGTGCTTCGACGATCACCGGCGCGAGCGCCTCCAACTGCTCGCCGATCCGCTCGTCGGTCCAACCCGTGAGTTTGTACACGTCGGTCTTGCCGCCCCAGCTAAACACCGGCAGCGCGTTGGTCCGCCCGCTGTATATCAGGAATTCCGTATCGAAGAAGAATTGAACCCGGTCGTCCGGCCCAAGCAGCGCGTCGATCTCTGCCGCCGCCTGCTGGCGTTCGGCCAGCGATGGCCGCGTCTCGTCGACCGGGAAGCGGTTGTCGGCCAGCCCCAGCGCCAGCAG
>DAOUES010000074.1:0-17873 GCA_034430335.1 Anaerolineae bacterium
GAAGGGGACAGGGGCCTGCCGCATGACGGGCAAAACCGCGCACCGGGCGGGATGGATGCGCCACACTCACAGGTTCTCACCATGTTGACCTCCACTCTGGAAACCACCACGTTAGGCTTAATTGTATGGGAATGGAGCCGATTGTAAAGTGTGCGGACGGGCAGGAAAGAAAAGTAGCACGTGGGGCAGCGAATCGCCGCCCCACATAGTCGATCAGCTCTTAAATATCGAGGACTACTTCGTTCATCTTCCTGTTCTCGGTATCCCAACTCTGGATCATGCGGGGAACTCTCAGGCCGGGGTCGGCATATAGAGTCTGAATCTCCTCGAAGTCAGGCGATTCACCCGTAGTAAGCCTGGCAGCCCGGTCGAGCAGCGCCCATTCTTCTTCGCTGTGATCGAGGCAATCGAGCATCAGGCCCCAGCAGTCCCAGGGCAGCAGCTCGACCTTGTTCAGCGCGGCAAGATCGCGCAGCAGGTTGCCCTGAATGAAATCAAGCCCGTGCATATCAAAGATTCCGAACGAATCAGGATCGACTTCACCCGCACGGGCAGGCGTCCAGCCCTGCCCGGCCACCACAAACTGGTCGCGGGGAACATCGTTCGTGTCGAAGGTGATCTTCAACTGCTCCTGCTGGAAGGCATCCAACTGGGCATCGACCAGCCGCCAGCGTTTCTGACCGGCGTCCCAGTATTCGCCCACCCAGTGATCCTCGTAATGATCGGGCAAAAAGTACGTTCCAAACCCGCAGCGGGCGCGGGCGGGGATTCCTTTGTGCCGCAGCAGGGCGACGAACAGCACCGAGAAATCGCGGCAGTTGCCGATCAATTTCTTATCCAGAGGGCGGGCGTTTGTCGAAGGGCTGCCGTCCTTCTCACGGACGCGGGCCAGCATGTCGTCTGCCGCGCGGATGTTTACCTCAGCCTGTTTGACGCTCTCGTCGGCATTGATGCCGTACCGCTCCATCCAAAAAATGTGGATCATCCAGCCCTGGACAAGCTCACACAATGTGGGAATCTGATCGGGTAGATCGCCGAGCCACCCGGCATGGGCGCTCACGTCCGTCATCACGCCCGGTTGGGCGTAGTAGGTCAACTCACCTGTCATCTTTTATTCTCCTGGACACTTCAATATGATTGAGGAAATCGCCGCGACGTGTGATCAGGATAGACCATTTGAGCGAATCGGGCAATGGGCAAAAAGTGGGATGTTCAGGAGAACAACGATACAATACCATTTCAAGTGAACGGCTTTTTCCGGCCCTGATTGGCACAGGGCTTTTTGTTTTTTGTACAGCCCATCCAATGGTAGTTGCGCATTTTCTCCGTTTTGCATAATATGTACCTATCTACATCTGTGCGAAACAAACACAGCAGTGGAGTGATTAGCACAATAATGGATCGGTCGGGGAGTGCTCCCGCGTTTCTGGTTGGTTGAGGAGAGAAGCAATGGCGGAGGGAAGTCGAAGGACACCTGTGTCCTATGCCAAGATAAAAGTCATCGGCGTTGGCGGTGCCGGGAACAATGCCGTCAACCGCATGATCACCGAAGGGATGGCCGGTGTTGATTTCATTACCATCAATACCGACGCCCAGGCGCTCGATGCGTCGCTGGCGAAGACGCGCTTACAGGTCGGCAAGAAGCTCACACGCGGGCTTGGCGCAGGCGGCGACCCGGAGGTCGGGCGGAAAGCAGCGGAGGAATCGCGCGAGGAGCTGTTACAGGCGGTTGGCGAAGCAGACATGGTCTTCATCACCGCCGGGATCGGCGGCGGAACCGGAACAGGCGCATCGCCGATCATCGCCGATATCGCGCGAAAGGCGGGCGCACTGGCGATTGGCGTGGTAACCCGCCCCTTCTCCTTCGAAGGCAGGCAGCGCGAGCGCGTCGCCGCCGAGGGAATCGAACGGCTGAAGAACGCGGTCGACACATTGATCGTGATTCAGAACGACCGGCTGTTGAAGATCGTCGACAAGCGGGCCAGCCTGCACGAGGCATTCAGCACCGCCGACGACGTGCTCCGGCAGGGCATTCAGGGGATCAGCGAGTTGATCACCGTACCGGGATTGATCAACCTTGACTTTGCCGACGTGCGCACGATCATGAGCGAGGGCGGCGCAGCATTGATGGCGGTCGGCGCGGCATCCGGCGAGGACCGCGCCCGCAAAGCCGCGCAGCAGGCAATCACCAACGAACTGCTCGACGTGACGATCAACGGGGCGAGCGGCATCCTGTTCAACGTGACGGGCGGCGTCGACATGAGCCTGTACGAAGTCAACCAGGCGGCGGAGATCATCAAAGAGACTGCCGATCCAAACGCCAACCTGATTTTCGGCGCGGTGATCGACGAAGAGATGGGCGATATGATGCGCATCACGGTGATCGCCACCGGCTTCGGGCAGATCAGGACCTCGCGGCCACGCTTCCGCACCGAAGCGGTGCCGCAGGACCTTCAGCGCCCGTTGAGCATCGACGAGCAGCCCGCTGCCCCACGTGACTACGAAGAAAACCTGGAGATGCCCGCGTTCCTGCGGCGGCGCAACCGCGATCAGGGGCAGTAGCAGCAGGCACTATCCCTTAACTGTTGACGCCCTGTTCAAATGAACAGGGCGTTATTTTTCCCCCAGTCTATTCAGAAACTGTCTCGGTGAGTCCGTTTTTTACCTATCCGAAATGAGCAAAGCGAATTTACGGATAGGTTTTTTAGCCAAACAGTGATTCGTGGGGGAACTGTAGATATTCCGGCTGTACCTGCCCCATTTCCAGGGCGTGCTTGTTCAGGCGTTCGAACTCACGGTGAATCTCGCCGAGTCGATCAAGCTGGAGCGCGGTCGGCTCAGTGGAAAAAATGGCGATGGTCGTCGTATAGACATCGGTGACGCTGCACAACCAGCGGCCACCTTCGATCTGCGTATAGCGAAGCTTTTCAGCCTCGGGCAGCTTTTGCGATTGCTCCAGGCTTTTGATCAGCGAGGCGAGAATATCCTTGCCGAGTTTGAAACTGCCCAGCGTTCTGATCGAACGCCCGGACCAGTTGTCGACAATCAATATTCCTTCGACTCTGGCCTGATGCTGCCTGAGCAGGAAATCGGTATAACCCTCCCCGGCCACCCGCTGCCAGGCATCCGACTCCGGGTTGCGATCCATCAGGCGCATGATCACGGCGTGCTGCTCGCTGAAACGGGTGAACAACGCCTCGAATTGGGCCTGGTTGATCTTGCCGGTGGCGAGGTCTTCGGTGACCTGGGCCATCTTTTCCTGGAGATTCGCCAGGGCTTTTTCAGGATTCTCAGGGAGTTGATCGACTCGTTCGGGGTTGAGATCGGAAAGATCGAGTGCGCTGATGTCTTCGATGGTGAACGGGCTGACACTCGGCAGCGGCTCAGAGGGCGGCTCCGGCGGCAGTTCCGGCTCTGGTGCCGGTTGTTCCGGTTCGGATTTCTCTTTGTTCAAGCGGTTGAGCAGCGAACGCGCCGAAGAAGAAACCTCGAAGGGTTTTTCGTCATTCTGGCTGGGATCATCTGGATAGTCTGACATCACCGGCTTTTCCACCTGCTTTTTCTAATCATATCACCTGGCGGCGCAGCAATCGCCACGCCAGTACGTTGGGGCTAAACCCAGGATGGACAATGTATTCATCCTGACTATAATTTGAGCATGATAAACCTGCCAGTTCTCACTTTTCGACAATGATACACCCAACCAGATCGGAGCGAGAAATGAACGAGCAAGACGTGAAGACTCTGCGCCATCTCCTCGAACGTGAACAGCGAAAGCTTGACCTGGTGATGGCGATTGATACGATCCGCGATTCGGACAAAGACCCGGCCTCGATGCTCTCGGCGATTGTCAACCTGGTGGCCGACGAGTTCGAAGCCGACCTGTGCCTGCTGGTATTGATCGACAGAGACACCGGGGAACTGGAACTGAAGGCAATCAACGACCGGCGCAACCAGTTCGGCAAGATCAGCCCGGACTCGATCCGCGAACTGGCCGAGCGGGCGATCAAGACCGACGCGGTCGACGTGTGGGAAGGGCCGGAGGTCTGTTCGGCGCTGGGCATCGGCGAAGAATGCACCACACAGCTTGCCGCCGTGCCGATCATCATGGGGACGAAAATCCGGCTGGGGGCGCTGCTCGTCACCCGGCAGGACAAGCCTTTCGACCAGGACGAAATGCTGCTGCTCAAAGTCGCCGAGAGCCAGCTCGACTCGGCGGTAATCCAGGGCTATGACTACTACGAACTCGATCTGCGCAACAAAGAACTGGAAACGATCTACCGTGTCGACCGGATTCGCGACGAGATGCTGGGGTTCGACGAGATGCTCGATCTCGTGCTTGAAGAACTGCGGTGTGCCATTCAAGCCGAAATGGGGTTTATCATGTTATACGATCACGCCGGGGACAAGCTCGAACTGCGGGCGGTGAGCCATGACGACCTGTTCAAAGTGACCGGCACCTACGATACGATCAACGCGGTAGCGAACGAGTCCCTGGAACAGGCGCATCTTATTCACAAGAACGAGTTAGAAGGCTCGTTGAGTTCGGTGATGTGCATCCCGCTGATTCTGCACAATGAAATCCTGGGCGTCTTTGGGGTTGCCAACAGCCGGCTGCCCGGATTCGAGGAGCGCGAACGCCGCCTGCTGACCGCCATTGCCAGCCAGATGGATACGGCGATCTTCGAGAGCCTGGCACAGCGGCGGCTGCGGCGCGTGCTGGGGCGGTCGGTCGATCCACAGGTAATGGAACGCCTGCTCTCAAACCCCGACATGGACTTCTTGAAGGGCGAACGCCAGGAATTGACGGTTCTCTACTCCGATATTCGCGGCTCGACCCGGCTGGCCGAATGCACAGAACCCGAACTGCTGGTCGGGTTCATCAACGATTACCTGGGGAAAATGTCATCGCTCATCTTGAAGTACGAGGGTACACTTGATAAATTCGTCGGTGACGAGGTGATGGCGCTGTTCGGCGCACCCTTCCCGCAGGCCGACCACGCGCTGCGGGCGGTCAGGGTCGCGCTGGAGATGCAGATCGGCCACCAGGACGTGGTCGAGAGGTGGCAGGGGCGCGGCGTCGACGCCGCGCCAATCGGGATCGGGATTGCGACCGGAGAACTGATCGTCGGGGAGATGGGATCGTCGCAGCGCACGGATTACACGGTGATCGGGCGGGCGGCGAACCTGGGAGCGCGGATTTGCTCGGCGGCACAGCCGGGGCAGGTGTTGATCAGCCAGGCAACTTACGAGCAGGTCATCGGCAGGGTCGATGCCAAACCGATCCGCGGGCTGGAATTCAAGGGCGTAAGCGGCGAAGTGATCGTCTACGAAGTCACGCAGGTGCTGGAATAATCAAGTTTCCGTATAGGAAGTAATCCGAGGTGAACATGAGAATTGCCGTACTGGCTAACCTGAAAGAAAATGCACCAACCTGGGAAGGAATCTCCCCCGATTTATGGGATGACCTCGACAGCCCGAAAACCATCGACAGCATCATCAAGGCGCTGGAGAACGGCGGACACGACGCCACGTTTTTTGAAGCAAACATCGCACCATCCCACAACCTGATCGAAAAATTGTTGGCCTACAAACCCGACCTGTGCTTCAACATCGCCGAGGGGCATTTCGGCGACGGGCGCGAGGCGCAGATTCCGTCGATCCTGGAGATGCTGCGCCTGCCCTACACCGGCAGCAGGGTGCTCACCCTGGCGCTGTCGCTCGACAAGCCGATGACCAAGCGGGTGCTTACCTATCATGGGCTGCCCACGCCGGAGTTCCAGGTCTTCGAGGCATACGACGACCCGATCGACGACGACCTGGTCGACAAGACCGGCGAACTGCGTTTCCCGATGTTCCTCAAGCCCAGCCGGGAAGGGACCGGCATGGGGGTCAGCGCCAACAGCATCGTACAATCGGTCGGCGATCTGCGTGACCGGTTGAGGCCGATGATCGAACGCTACCAGCAGCCGATCCTGTGCGAGCGGTACATCAAGGGGCGCGAGATCACCGTCGGCGTGCTGGGAAACTTCGAAGGACCAATCGCCTGGCGGCTGAGTGAACGCACCGCCCCCAATATCCTGCCCGACACACTGACCTATTTCCCGCCGATGGAGGTCGACGTTGATGCCTACGGCGAATCGGAAGCGGGCCTCTACACCAGCCGGATCAAAGTCGACCTGGTCGAGGATTTCTACTACCTGTGCCCGGCCCCAATCGGCAAGGAACTGGAGCATGAGTTGTTCAGGCTGGCAGCGGCGGTTTTCCGGGTAACGGGCAGCAAGGATGTCGGGCGGGTCGATTTCCGGCTCGACGAGGACAACAACAACACCCCCTACATCCTGGAGATCAATCCACTGCCTGGGTTGAATCCGACCTACAGCGATCTGTGTCTCGAAGCATACGCGGCAGGCTGGACCTACGAGCAGTTGATCAACGCCATTGTCGATCACGCGGCGAAACGCCAGAATCTCTGAGCGCAGCGGTCAGGGATGGCCGTTGGGGAACATCGTGCGGCGGGCGACGATCTCGTCGGCAGCGTGCCAGTGCTCGCGGACGGTGCCGATCAGGTAGAGCGAGCCGGTCACGACGACGAGATCGCCGGGCCGGGCGATCTCCAGCGCGCGGTGGAGCGCCGCCAGCGGCTCCTCGAGCACCTCTACCGAGTCGATCCCGGCTTCGCGGGCGATGGCGGCCAGGGTTTCGGCCTCGACCGCCGGTTTGCCCAGCACGTGCGGGTAAGTAGTGATCAGGATGCTGTTGAGGCGGGCCAGCTTCTCGACGATAGGCCGGGCGGCCTTCGTCTCCAACATGCCGAGAACGACAATCAGCCGGTCATAATCAAAGACCTGTTCGATGGCGGCGGTAAGCGCCGCCATTTTTTCTTCATTGTGAGCGCCATCAAGGACGACGGTCGGCTCCACCGACATCAATTCCAGGCGACCGGCGAAGCGGGCCGTTTCCAGTGCAGCCCGGATCGCGCTCTCGTCCAGTTCTAGCCCTACCTGCCCGGCATAGACCTCGACCGCTGCCAGGGCAGTGGCCGCGTTGTCGACCTGGTGCGCGCCCAGCATCCCGATATAGAGATCGTCAAGCTTCAGTTCCAACCCTTCGTAAGAAAAGCGGCTCCCGTGCGGGCCGATCTCCTGTGCCCGGATGCGGACGGTCTCGCCGACCTGGATCAGCCGGGCACCGTTCCGGCGGGCCTCGTCCCAGATCACCCCCAGGGCGATATCGGGCATCCTCCCGACGACCACCGGGACGCCCGGCTTGACGATCCCGGCTTTGTGCCGGGCGATGGCGGGCAGTTCGTTGCCCAATACCCGCATATGGTCGAAATGAACGGTGTTGATCACCGAGACGCGCGGGGTGATGATGTTGGTCGAATCGTAGCGCCCGCCGATCCCCACCTCGACGATGGCCGTATCACACTCCTGGTCGAAGAAATGGCGCAGCGCCAGCGCCAGCCACGCCTCGGCATAGTGCGGCGGCCCCAGGTCTGGCTGCTCGTCGCGGATCGCTTCGGCGGCCTGGAGGACCGGATCGGCCAGGGCGATCACCTCGGCAGGGTCGATCAATTTACCATTCAGCCGGACTTTCTCAAGCGCGGTTTGCAGGTAGGGTGAAATGTGCGCCCCGACTTTCTGGCCGAGCGCTCTGAGCATCGCTTCGCAGAGGATCGCCACCGAGCCTTTGCCGGACGTTCCCCCGACGTGGATAAAGTCGAGGCGGCGGTGTGGATCGCCCAGGTGGGACATCAACCGGCGGGTGCGCTCCAAGCGGCGGAGAAACTCCACCTGGCGCTCGTCGGGGTCAATAAGAGATTCGGCGGGCCGGGTGATCAGCCGCTCGATGCGTTTCAGGGCCTGATCGAGTTGTAGAATCAATGGGTTTAGTTGCTCTGTCAAGAAGTCAGTCATCCTCTTTGTGGTCTGTGTTGCGGGGAGGATTGTATCACATTGCCGCAGTCAATTGGTATTCAAAATCCATAACCGGCCAGGAAAGCGCGGCGGGAAAGATCGCTTGTAGCGGAGAGGACAAAGACCCAATCCTCGTTGCCCCAGGCCGCGTGATACTCGCCGCCGTAGACGAAGAAGGTTCCCTGGCGCACACCCAGCGAGGCATCGTAGCCAACCTCGGTTGCGCCGAGCGGGAGTCCGTTGAGCGCCTCGGCGACCCGGTCGGCACCGACCAACCGGATACGCAGCGTGACCGATCCATCCGGCCCCCGGTAGGTCGCCACGTCAGCGCCAGAAGCAGCTTCGACCGCCGGGCCGCCGGTGCGCAGGTAATCGCCGACCTGGTAGGGGAACAGGTCGTCCTGTGAAACCTGGTTGCCCCCACAGCCGCTCAAGAGAACGATCAAACCGATTAGATAGGGAATTTTTCGCCCAAGCCAGCGCACGCCAAAACTCCTGACAAATGATTGGCACCGTTCTATCACGGAGTCAGATCGTCCGCCACCACAGACCGGTGCATTCCGGCACGACCTCGATCTGTTTCTCGGCGATCTCTTCGGCCAGCTCGTCGCCAAAGAAGAAGCCGATCAGGTCGACGGCCTGCTCGACCGATTCGAAGCGGTAGTCGGTGCGAATCCAGTTCGCAGAGAAGCCTTTTTCTTCTTCGAGCCAGCGATAAAACGCGGAGAGGTTCTCGTAGGTCTTCGGCTCCTCGTAGCCGGTGCCCAGAGTCTCGATCAGGATCATCGCGCCGCCGGGCCGGAGGATTCGCTCCATCTCAGCCAGGGCGAGCGATGCCTGGCGCTGCCAGCCGTTGGGATACCAGGAAGGTAAATGCCCAAAGCTCCAACCTTCGAGGGCAAGATCGGCGCAGCGGGAGGCGACCGGCATCTGACGGTTCTCACCCATACTGATCGACCAGTTGGCGAGATCGAGGACGTCCATTTTTTTCTGGGCCACGCCGAGCATCGGGTGGGAATAGTCGAAGGCGTGGATCGAACGGGCAAGCGGGGCCATCTGGCGGGTGATGCGGCCCGTCCCTGCCCCAAACTCGACGACATCGCGGCCTTCGAGCGGGCAAATCTCGCCGATGGCCCGGATTAGCGTGCTGCAATAATCCTCGCAGGCAATCAGGTCCTCATACCGGTCGGCGTGGTGAAAATAGATGGCACGCAGATTTGGCATCGACAACTCCTTATGAACGGTCGGTCTGCTGCCTCATTATACTGCGATGTCGCCGCCATGCGAACCGGATTCGCAAAGAAAAGAGGCAGAAGCGAAACACTTCTGCCTCCCAAGCGATTGGTATCGGCTTCTAGTTCAACTCACCGCGTGTGATCGACCGGGTGCGCCCGATCACCTCCGGCGGAATACGATCACCAAACATCTCGTCGAATATCCGGTAATAGAGCAGTTCCTCTTTCGAACGCAGCACCACATCGTCGGAGATGCAGCGCTCACGCTCGAAGGCGGCGTCGGAGATCGTCGCGTTGGCTTGCTCCGCCAGCAGGTTGATCGATCCCGCACCGTCGGAGAATTTCTGCTTGGGCCGCCGGACGATGTTGTCGGGGAGCAGTCCGGCCACCGACCGGCGCAAAAGTTCCTTCTCAGGCCAGTCACTTTCCTGCATCTTCCACTCCGGGGGAAGGTTGAACACCAGGTTAACCAGATTTTCATCAAGGAAGGGAACACGCGCCTCCAACCCGAAAGCCATCGACATGCGATCCGCACGCTGTAGATTGGTATTGTGAAGGCCCGATGTAATGATCCACAACTCGCGGTGCAGGCTGCCGGGATCGGTAAAGGGGCGGAGATAGGCGTAACCGGCGAACAATTCGTCGGCTCCCTCACCGGTGAGAATCACCTTGACATGATCGGATGCCAGCCGCGCCAGAAAATAGTTGGGGATCGAACTGCGGATCAGGGCCGCATCGAAGGACTCCAGGTGATAAATCACCTCCGGCAGTGCGTCGAGCATCTCCTTGAAGGTGTAGATATAACGGTGATGCCGCGTGCCAAGATAATCGGCAACCTGCTGTGATGCCTCGATATCTTCGCTCTGCGGGGTGCCGACCACAAAGGTGTCGAGCCGCTCACGGCCCTCACGCGCCAGCGCTGCCACGATGCTGCTGTCGATGCCACCGCTCAGGCTTACCCCTACCTCGACCATGTCATCGGCGATCAGACGCTTCTGCACGGCTTTGCGCAGCGCATTCTGGATCGTCTTCAGGGCGGCGTCATCAGGACGGGAACCGGCATCAAGGATGATCGGGGGATGTGGCTTTTCGAGCCGGGTATACTTGTGAAAGCCGCAGTCGGAATGCCACCAGTAGCCGGGAGGAAATTCCTGAATATCCGAGGTCAGCCAGGCCAGTGACTTGATCTCCGAAGCAAAGTACAACCGCTCATTGTGCAGCGACCAGTACAGGGGCTTGATTCCCAGCGGATCACGCGCCAGGAACAACTCCTCGCCGTCGGAGATCGCAAAGGCAAACATCCCATCCAGCATAGAGATAGCATCCGGGCCATGAGTCCTGTAGAGCTTGAGGATCACCTCGGTATCGCTGTCGGTCGCTACAGCCTCGTCGAAACAGTCACGCAGATCGCGGTAATTGTAGATTTCGCCGTTAAAGACGATCCAGCTATCGCGCTCGACCATCGGCTGCTGACCCTCGGCCACATCGAGTATCGCCAGCCGCGAATGCCCCAGTGTTCCGGCAGGCGTCCCGGCGATTCCCTGCTCATCCGGACCGCGATGCCTGAGCATCGCCAGCCCACGCCTAATTGACTCGACATCCTCCTCAGGATAAGTCCCCACGATACCACACATTGTCTTCTCCTTATCAAAAACAACCAATGAAACAAAAAAAGAAAATGGACTCTGAGCATCCCTGATGCCAGACAGAGGCCATGATTCATGCGGGTATAAACCGTAGGAGATGATACAAGGTCGCCGTGTTCTTCGCAACCGGAGACCCGATGTCTCCCAGGGTGGAGGGTGGTCACCCACTTGCTCCGATTTCGATTTTAGTCCACACTTAACGGCATAGAGGAATACCCAATTAATCAATGGAGAAGAGAAGATGAAGTTTAACAAATGGCGGCCAGCGGTGGCGCTGGCTTTACTCAGTCTATTTTTGACCGGCTGCATCACGATGAACATGACTCTGAGCCTGGGAAGCGATGAAAACTGGGACGCGGTCACCGATATCATCATCGATGAAGACATGATCGCCATGGCCGAGGACATGGGCGAAGAGATGGATTTCACCGAACTGGAAACCGACCTGGATACGACGGTCGGGGACATCCAGGATCAGTATGCCAGCCAGGGTGTCAGCGCCTCGTGGGAGCTTCTCCCAGCCGAAGAAGACCAGGTTGGCTACCGGATGACCGTCAGCGGCCAGGGCTATGACGTTTTAGAAGAAGCCATGTTTGAAGGCGGTGCCAGTTTCACCCCCGGTACGCAGGATGGCAAGGACGTCGTCTTTGTCGAAGTCGGCAGCAGCCCGTTCGGCGAAGATATGGGCGACATGGAAGGCATGGAAGATATGGGTGCCATGATGGACATCGAGTTCCGCTTTACCGTCGAAGGTAAAGAGATACTCGAAACCAACGGCACCCTGAGCGACGACAAAACCCAGGCGACCTGGGTCAACACCGCCGCCCCATACACCGCGACGGTCGTTACCGGAGGCGGATTCCCGACCTGGGGTTATGTCGCGATCGCGCTCGTCTGCCTGCTGTTGATCGTCGTGGTGATCGCGGCAGTCGTCGTGATCGTCGTTCTCTCCAGGAAAAAGAAGAAAAAGGAAGAGACAGAGACGCCGGCTGAGTAGCGCTTTTACTGCCCGGCGCTCTGGAAAGATAGAATAGATCGAAAATCCCCCTCAAACCATCGGTCGAGGGGGATTCGATTTTCTGCCTGATTCCAGGCGCTACATAGACTGCGATTCCGGCTCGACGACCTGGTAGACCGATCCGCGTTTGTCACGGCTCAACATGCCCGCGTCGATGAAGTCACGGCGCAGCCCGGCGATGTCTTCGCTGTACTTTGCGATGACCTCGTTGACTTCGGCCTCGGTATACTGACGCCCTGCCTCAAAATCCTTGAAGATAAAGCGCAGGATCACATCCAGCTTTTTCTGCTGGGAGGGAATCTCCTTCAGCCGCCCATCGGGCAGCAGATAGGCCTCGAGCACCTCGCGATCATAGGCATCAAGGTCGATACCGGCGGCGAAAGTGGCGAACGTCTCCTCAGAGAGCAGCCGCTGTGCTTTATCCTGAATCGCGTCAAAATCCAACTCGTAGACTTTGTAGTAGCTCTCGCCACGCGCACAGACCAGCCCGGTCTTCGAAAGCACCGACAGGTGATGCGAGACGGTCGAGTTGCGCAGCCCAACCAGCGCCGACAGTTCTTCAACGCTGTACGGGCGGCTCAACAGCAGCCCGACGATCTGCAGCCGGGTCATATCCGACAGGGCTTTGAAGAAATCCTGTAACTCAATTTGCTTTTCGTTTTCATCCATTTTGACAACCGCCTAATCGTTTAGATTTAAATCGAATTAATTCTATCGCCATCTAAACAGATTGCCAAAAAGATGATTCAACTGACGCCGCTGCCTTTTCACCGGTCTGCACCCGCCACAGCGACGCATAGAGACCGTTCAATTCCAGCAGCGCCTCGTGACGCCCCTGCTCGGCGATCTCGCCCTTCTCCAGCACGTATATCCAATCCGAGTGGCGAATGGTCGAAAGCCGGTGGGCAATCATGATCGTCGTGCGGTTGACGACGATCCGCTCCAGCGAACGCTGGATCGCCGCTTCGGTTTCGTTGTCGACGGCAGAAGTCGCCTCGTCAAGGATCAGGATCGGCGGGTCCTTCAGCACCGCGCGTGCGAGCGACAACCGCTGGCGCTGCCCGCCGGAGAGCTTCTGCCCGCGCTCGCCGACCACCGTATCGTAGCCCTGCGGCAGTTCGGTGATGAAGGTATGCGCCTCGGCGATTTTCGCCGCCTCGATGATCGCCGCGTCGGTGGCGTCAAAGGTGCCATAGGCGATATTCTCGCGCACCGTCCCGTGAAAAATATAGATGTCCTGGCTGACGTAGCCGACTGCTTTCCGCAGGTCGGTCAGGTTCAGCGAGGGCAGGTCGTGGCCGTCGAGGGTGATCCGCCCGCCGGTCAGGTCGTAGAAGCGCAGCAGCAGCTTGACCACCGTCGACTTGCCGGAGCCGGTCGGCCCGACGATGGCGACCGTCTGCCCGGCCCTGACCTGCAAGTCCAGCTTTTCGACCACCGGCAGATTGCCCGAATTGTAGCGAAAGGTCACGCCGTCGAAGACGATCTCGCCTTTGAGATCATCGAACGGGAGCGGGAGCGGGCCGTCGACGATGCGCGGCCTGGTATCGAGCAGGTTCATGATCCGCTCAATCGACGCCATCGCCCGCTGGTACAGGTCGAAGGTTTCGCCCAGGCGGGTCAGCGGCCAGAGCAGCCGCTGCGTCATGAACATCATCGTGCTGTACGAGGCGACCGTCAGCCGCCCGGTGCCATTGATGACCAGAAAACCGCCCGCGACCGTGATCGCGATGAACCCGGCCACGATCACCATGCGAATCATCGGGACGAAGGCGGCGCTCAGGCGGATCGCCTGGCGGTTCGCTTCCCAGTATTCACGGCTCTCCGTGTCTACCCGGTCGACCTCGTGCGCCTCGGCGGTGAATGACTTGATGGTCGCCACACCGGTCAGGTTGTTGGAGAGAATCCCGTTCAGAATGCCGACCTGCTCGCGGACGCGCGCGTAGCGCGGGGCCAGCCAGTGCTGGAACCTGACCGATCCCCAGATGATCAGCGGCATCGGGGCAAGCGCCATCCACGCCGCCGACGGCGCAAGGTAGATGAACACGCCGCCGATCACCAGCACGGTCGTTGTGACCTGGATCAGGTCGTTCGCGCCGATATCGAGGAAGCGCTCAAGCTGGTTGATGTCGTCGTTGAGGATCGACATCAGGCCGCCGGTGGAACGATCTTCAAAGTAGGCGAGTTCGAGATGCTGGACGTGATCGTAGGTTTCGACACGCATGTCGTGCTGGACAACCTGGGCGAGGTTGCGCCACGCCAGTTGATAGATGTACTGGAACAGCGACTCCAGCATCCAGACGACCAGCGTAATTCCTGCCAGCAGCCAGACCTGCGATGTGGGTTCGACGACGCCCAGCCGCCGTGCGAAAAAGGACTGGCTGGGCGAGGCGACGATATCGACCGCGAGGCCGATCAGCGCAGGCGGGGCAAGATCGAAGATTTTGTTGAGCACCGAGAAAATCGACGCCTGCACGATGCGAGGCCGGTAGGCGGCGGCGTATTTCCACAGGCGAACGACAGGATGTTTCTTTTTCTGATCAGGCATAACGAACGCTTTCTTCTTCCCCTGTTGAACTCAAGCGGTAGATTGTATCATACCCACTGCGGGTGATCATGCAGAATATTGACTCTACACTATTTTACCGCTATAATAGAACTAATGTTTCAATGCCATATTCCGATGGGCCGGATTCTATGCAAGGGGAAATATCAACAAGCGGTGTTTTGTAACACGATTTTTGGGGCTGGGTGTCGACAATCGGCCTTCTGCCGATTGTTCAGGAGTTTTCGCTGCGCGAAAACGTCCATGCCTCTCCATCAGAGAGAGAATCTTAAGAATTAAGCCTGGTAAAACGTCCCCCTCTGTCGCTACGCGACATCTCCCCCAAACCTGGGGGCGATCAAGAAGCGCTCGATTTTATGCGTGAAGAATCACCCCCTCTGGGCCTGCGGCCCATCTCCCCCACTGGGGGCGATCAGGATTGGCTTTGCTTAATATGAACTGTTCACCAGATCATTTCGTCAATTTTTGTTGGCCCCTACAGCCGATCTTTTTTAAAACATCAGCCAAAAAATAGTGATGGATACAGTGATACGAATGATCAAATCCTGATTGGTTGACGGGCTGTCATTCGCCTATTTGACTTTCGTGTTAAACTCGGTCATTATGATGTCCGATCATCAACCTGATATGGAAGGACCCATGACCGAATCGAACGCCAACTCACCCGCCTGGCCCGGCATCATCAGGCGTTATCGACCGCTTCTTGGCATCGCACAGGACGCCGAGCCGGTTTCGCTGCTCGAAGGCAACACGCCGCTGATCCCGGTTCCCCGGCTGGCGAAAGTCGTTGCACCGGAAATCGACGGCGATTTCGACCTGCGCCTCAAGTACGAGGGCCTCAACCCGACCGGGTCGTTCAAAGACAGGGGGATGACCACCGCGATCACCCAGGCGGTATACGAGGGCGCACAGGCGGTGATCTGCGCAAGCACGGGCAACACAGCCGCATCAGCCGCCGCCTATGCCGCCCGCGCCGGGCTGCGCTGCATCGTGATCGTGCCCGAAGGCAAGATCGCAAAAGGCAAGCTGGCCGGATCGCTGGCTTATGGGGCCGACGTGATCAACATCACCGGGAACTTCGACGAAGGACTTGACCTCGTCCGGGAAGTTGCCAAAAAACTGCCGATCACGCTGGTCAACTCGGTCAACCAGTACCGGATCGAGGGGCAGAAAAGCGGCGCGTTCGAGATCGTCGATGAGTTGGGCGACTCTCCCGACTGGATGGCGCTGCCGGTGGGCAACGCGGGGAACATCACCGCGTACTGGGCAGGCTACAAACAGTATCACGAGAAGGGGATAGCCAAGAATACGCCGCGACTGCTGGGCGCACAGGCCGCCGGTGCCGCGCCAATCGTGCGCGGCGAAGTGGTCAAAAACCCGGAGACGGTGGCGACGGCGATTCGAATCGGCAACCCGGCCCGCTGGCGTGAAGCGGCGGCGGCGCTCGAAGAATCGGATGGGAAGATCACCGCCGTGACCGACGATGTCATCCTGGAGACGTGGCGGATGATCGCCACGCTGGAAGGCATCTTCGTCGAACCGGCATCGGCGGCGGGCGTCGCCGGGCTGCGGCAGTTGATCGCAAGCGGCGAGGTCGACGTGCAGGGCAAGCAGGTCGTATGTATCGTCACCGGGCATGGATTGAAAGACCCGGAGATCGTGCTGAAATCGGGGATCGAGACGGTCACGCTGCCGCCGACGTTCGAGGCGTTAGAAAGATTCCTGGGATAGAGCATTTCCCATTTTACAAGCGACGATCCCCCCCCTTTGTCCCTTCGGGACATTTCCCCCTGAAAGGGGGCAAGTGGGCTGGCCCGGTGTAAATCAGGTACCAATTTTGGCAGATTTCACGCGAGAGCTGAGAACACAATAACCAGGGAGTAATCAGTGCAAGCGGTACGCATTCAAATTCCGGCGACGACCGCCAATCTCGGCCCCGGCTTCGACAGCCTGGGGATGGCGCTCGGCCTTTACAACACGGTAGAAATCCATCCCATCGATCAGGGGATCAGCGTGGAAGTTCACGGCGAGGGCAGCGATTCTCTCCCTGCCGACGAAAACAACCTCGTCGTGCAGACCGCATTCTCGGTGTTCAGACATGTCGGGGAGGAACCCGGCGGGCTGCATTTCAAGCTGACCAACCGGATTCCCCCTTCCGGCGGATTAGGCAGCAGCGCCGCCGCGATTGTCGGCGGGGTGGTCGCCGCCAACGAGTGGCTTGGCGGGCCGCTCGACATCGACGAACTGCTCCAACTGGCGACCCGCATCGAAGGTCACCCGGACAACGTCACCCCGGCGATGCTCGGCGGACTGGTGGTCTGCCAGCAGGACGACGACGGCGTGATCTACACCCGCGTGCCGGTCGCCGACCTGACGGTGGTGGTCGCCGTGCCCCGGATCGAAGTTTCCACTCGATCCCAGCGGGCGGGCCTGCCCGATCTCGTCCCGACGAAGATCGCCGCAGCGAGCATCGGGCGGGCGGCGCTGGTCGTGCAGGCATTGAGCACGGGCAATTACGACCTGCTGGGCAAGGCGATGCGCGACGAGCTGCACGAACCGTACCGCAAAAAGGCGATCCCCGGCGCTGACGAGGTATTCAAAGCCGCGTTCGAGAGCGGCGCGGCGGCGGTGGCACTGAGCGGCGCTGGCCCCGGCATCATCGCCCACGCCCAAAGCGGACACGAGAAGATCGGCGCGGCGATGGTCAGGGCATTCGAGGCCGCCGGGCAGGAAGCCCGCTGCTGGACGCTCACCGTCGACCAGCAGGGCGCACATTCCATCGACAATCCCTCCCAATGACCCCCGGCGCGGCCCGCTATCCGATCCCGGCCAAAACCATCCGCGTCGAACTACGGATCGTGAACTCGCGGTTCATTGCCACGATTGGGGAAGCGCGAACGGTCGACGAGGCAAAGGCGTTCATCGACGCCATACGAGAAGAATTCCACGACGCGACTCACAACGTGCATGCGTTCCGGGTCGGCTACGGCGGATCGGTCACCGAGGGGATGACCGACGACGGCGAACCATCGGGGACGGCGGGGCGGCCCGCGCTGGCCGTTTTACGTGGGGCCGATTTAGGCGACGTGGTGCTGGTGATCACCCGCTACTTCGGCGGGACGAAACTGGGCACAGGTGGGCTGGTTCGGGCCTACACCGAATCGACCCAGGAAGCACTCGCCGCCCTACCCCGCGACGTGCGCATCGAAAAAAGACAGGGCCGGGTCAATCTGCCTTACAATCTTTATGAGCCGGTCAAACGGCTGGCCGATGCGCAGGGCGGGGAGATCGGCGAGGAGACCTTCGCCGCCGACGTGACGCTGGTGGTCGTCTTCCCGGTGGATCGCATCGACGGGTTCGACTCCGCGCTGGGGGAGATCAGCGCCGGGCGGCTGTCGGTGGATTGGGAGGCGGGGGGAGATGAATAAGGGAGTGAATGGCAAACCTCAAAATCCCTAACCACTACCATAGGTAGTGGCTTCTCCGGGA
>DAOUES010000075.1:0-7791 GCA_034430335.1 Anaerolineae bacterium
AGAGTGTCGCATAACCCCTGAATGGGGGTTCAAGAAGTGAAATGAGATGCACTTCAGCCCGTTTTTTGCCCTCACCCTAAATCCCTCTCCCTCATGGAGAGGGACTTAATCCGGCTTGTTCACCCTTCTCCATGAGGGAGAAGGGCCGGGGATGAGGGCTTTTCGGCAGCGGTCTGATGCCGTACACGCCAGATAGAGTTCACAGAAACAAGTTATGCGACATTCTCCACCTTTTCTATTTCCCATCTGACAACAGTACCGCGAATTTCGCCCGCTCCCTTACTCTTCTGCACCCGGCGGATAATATTGATCCCACAGTGTCTTGAGATGCATATAAGTCTCGTCGATCCATTCCGGGATGACCCGCGTTTCGCCGACCACCGTCATATAGTTGGTATCGCCCTTCCAGCGTGGAACGATATGCATGTGGAGGTGTCCGGCCACCCCTGCCCCGGCAGCCGCCCCCTGGTTGATTCCCATGTTATAGGCTTCCGGCTGATACGCTGCCCGCAGCACGTTTACAGCTTTCTGTGCAGTCAGCATCAACCCGGCGGCGACTTCTGCGCTCAAATCTTCAAGCTGGCCGGTATGGGTGTAAGGAACGACCAGTAAATGGCCGTTCGTATAGGGGTAAAGGTTCAGTGTCACAAAACAATGCTCACTCCGGTACAATACATGCTCGGCAGCATCATCGTCCGTGTTCGTTTTGACACAGAAGATACATTCACTATCATTATCGGTAAGGTCGTTTTTCAAATAAGGCATACGCCAGGGTGCCCAGAGATAGTTCATGAGGAATTCGTTCCGATTGAATAAGCGGGCAGCTTCTCTGATTCTAATCATGTTCTTGCCGCCTGACAACAAATTCTTACCATCGCCAACCGGTGATATAATCGGGGTGCAGTGAAGAGTACCGGGGATAGTCTCCTCTAACCCCACCATCGTTTTTCTTGTCCAGGTAGGTGACCCATGAGTCAGCGACCACGCTGCATACTGATGGTCGATGATGATGATATCCTTCGTGCCGGTGTAAGAGACCTGCTTGAACTATCAGGCTATATCGTCTATACCGCCGCCGACGGGGTGCAGGCATTGCAGTTGTTGGAGCATATCGCCCAGCTTCCTCACCTGATCATCTCTGATATCCGCATGCCGGGTATGGACGGCTATGAGTTTCTAGACATTGTCCGGTCACGCCCCGAATGGCTGTCGATCCCGTTCATATTTCTCTCGGCCAAGGGGGAAAAGGAAGATGTCTGGCAGGGGCGTCTGCGCGGGGCCGACGATTACATCATCAAACCCTTTGAATTTCAAGACCTCCTTGTCGCCATTCAGTCCAGCCTGAAACGCCACGAAGAACTGATCGCCGTTCAAGAAGCCCGCCTCGAATCGCTGAAAAGCCGCATCCTCCACATCATGAACCACGAGTTCCGCACGCCGCTGACCTATATCGTCGCCTACGCCGACCTGATGGCCGAGAGTCCCTCCTTCCAACACTCCGAGGAACTGCGCGGGTATATCGACGGCATCCTCCAGGGCAACGAACGCCTGACGAAATTGATCGGCAACTTCTTGATGCTCGCAGAAGTGGAAAGCGGCCTCGCCGATAAAATCTATGAACGGCGCAAAGCCCCCATCGACAACCTGGATGTGCTGCTAAAGAACAATATTGAGAAGTTCGATGAAAAGGCGAAAGCCAGAGAGGTCACCGTCAACCTGCACGCCGGGGAGTCGATTCCCACGGTCATCGGGGATGTCGTCTACCTGGAGGCGGCGCTTGAACAACTGCTCGACAACGCCATCAAGTTTTCCCCGGCAGGGGAACATGCCGTTGTGTCCGTCTCATTGGAAAGTACAAAATCCTGGGTCAGCATCGTCATCTGCGATCAGGGGCCGGGTATTTCCATCGAGCAGCACGAGCAGTTATTCAGCGCTTTCTACCAGATCGACCGGGACAAAAAAGAACAGGGTGGAACAGGTGCGGGCCTGGCGATTGTGAGGCACATCGCCACCATGCACGGCGGCCAGATCATATTGGAGAACTCGCCACAGGGTGGGGGATGCTGCTTCAAGTTCAACCTGCCTGCGGCGAGCGTCAGGTCGATCACTTCTCCGAGTTCACACAAGTGATTTTCCTCCAGCCTGGCCGGATCAGGGATTCCGGCGTTTTCCCTGCCCGGATTCTGCCCCGGCTGGCCCGGTGACACTTGTCAAAATTCGTAGGGACAAATGACACTACGTACCGGATCAGACTAGCCGCTATACTGACTTCAATGTTTATTCAACCAATCAGCATGACATAAAAAATGACCGGTCTCCTGCATTAGCTGCCCGGTCATTTTTCGAAACTTATGGACCCAATCCATCTGCTTATCATCGATGCTAACAAGACTGTCCGCCTGGCCCTCGAAACCAGGTTAAGCAGCATTCCTGATCTCGAAATCACGGCCAGCGTGGGCAGTCTCAGCGAAGCACAATCGGCTCTTGCCCGGATCAAGCCGGATGTGGTCCTGATCGAGCCTAAGAACCTCGAAGGCGAAGGCATTGCCCTTATCAAGACGCTCACTTCGAGGCCGCAGCCGCCGCTGGTCATCGTCCTGACCAGCTACCACGACGAAGACGAGGAGTTTGCCGTCAGCGAGATGGGAATCGACTGCTACCTCCTGAAAGAGATCGACTCGCAGGCCCTGATCGACGCGATCCTCTCCTGCCGGAGATCGGGCGGCTCTCCCTGCCTCTCGTAATCGAAACAACAGCCCTGGCGAAATAGTGCTCTGCAAACCTGAATTTTGAACAATTTTTCTGACCCATCAAGATACCTGATCCGGCACCGTACGGGCGCAGCGTGCTGCGCCCCCGGTCGACCTGCGGTCGACCTATCGTCTTTAGCCCGGCGTCTTCAGCGCCGGGCTGGACAGGCGAATCATCCAAAGCCCAGGTTTACAAACTGCTAGAAATCCCGCTTGTTGAACACCCGCACCGTGAATAAAAGCATCACCAGGGTATAGACTACAGAATAAACGATAAATGCATCGGTGGGGCGGCTCACCACGATGAATGGGCCAAACGCCTGCATGATCGTCGATCTCCGCCCCCCTTCCTGTACCAGCGCCGACGCATACCGCCACAGCGCCTCGCTTGGCATCAACAGGCTGGAAATAATCCCTATCTGCGTTGCGACTTTGCTCTCAAGCATCGCCCCAAACTGCTCCACCCAGCCGCCCACAAAAGCCAGGCCATATACCATAAAGACGACCACGCCGTTTGCCAGCGTGCTCATCAGGCTGCTGCCCAGCATCGTCAGGCTGAGAACCACCAGGCTTTCCAGCACCAGCACGGCAACAGTCGGCACCGCCGTCGAGGTGCCATAGCCGCTGATGATCAGCGTGGAAAGCATCACGCCTGCGGCCATCAGGATGGTAAAGACGGTCATCATCAGCCCATGCCCTAACCATTTGCCAATAACGATCTCCCAGCGGCGGATCGGCTTCGCCGCAATGGTATGGATAGTACCGGTATCAATCTCACTGGAGATCGTCCCCACCGAGGTCAATACCGTCACCACGATGACCAGGAAGCTGATCACATACAGGCCCGCCGTCATCAAGGCACTGGCAAATAACTCGCCAGGCCAACCGGTATACGCGCCCCCGGCTGCCGCAGTCCTTTCGAAATCAGTGTAGGCAAAATAAAACCCGGTTGCATACAACGCAACAAAAACGCCCCCCAGTATCAACCCCAGCCACATCATTTTACGCCGCTGCGCCTCGCGGAACGTCAACCGGGTGACAACCACGACCTGGTGAAGCGAATCGACGATACCACCCATCAGCGCACCTCCCCGGCTGCCTCTGGCCCATCCTGCATGATATTCACGAACAATTCCTCCAGCGTCAAATGCTGCGGCGACAGCGCATAGACTCGCACGCCCTGCCCCACCAGCCAGGCGTTGATCTCCGGCAGGCTTTCCTCGTCGGACAGCGTCATGCTGACGATCTTCTTGTTTTGCCGGGTGATATTGCCCCCCCAGCGCGAAAGTCCCTCGATCAGTTCATCGGATACCGGGTCGAGGCGCATTTCGACGCGCACCAGCCCCCCCGACAGATCGTCCATCGTTCCCGCCTTGATCACCCGCCCCTGTCGGATGAACGCGACCCGGTCACAGGTCACTTCTACTTCACTCAACAGGTGGGAATTGAGAAAGACCGTCGTTCCCTCGTCGCAGGCCTCGCGGATCACGTCCCGCACCAGCCGACGTCCAAACGGATCGAGGCCGGAGGTCGGCTCGTCGAGAAAAACGACTTCCGGGCGGGGGAGCATCGCCATTGCCAATCCGATCCGCTGGAGCATCCCCTTCGAGAAGGTCTTCAACCGCTTCGCACTCGATTCGGTCAGTCCAACCCGTTCGATCAGCTTCGGGATTCGTTCCTTACGGTCGGCTTTTGCGATGCCGTACAACTGCCCGTGTAAATCGAGGAACTCGTCGGCCCGCATCCACTCGTGAAAACGGAAGTGCTCCGGCAGAAACCCGACCCGTTTTCGCGCCTGGGGGTCGCCGATTGGTGTTCCCAGCAGCAAACCGCCCCCGCTGGTCGGCTGCACCAATCCCAGCAGCATTTTGATCGAGGTGGTTTTACCCGCCCCGTTCGGGCCAAGAAAGCCAAACACTTCGCCGCGCTGTACCTGCACGGTCAGCCCTTCGACGGCGACTTTCGTCTCGTTGAAGACCTTTCGTAACTCAAACGTCTCGATTGCATACCCGGCAGCAGTCATAAACAGCACCTCTAGATCGCAGAAAAAGTAGAAACGAACTTACAGCAAGCAGGGGAACAACGGCTCTGTTCCCCTGCATTCTTTGTTCCCGTTTGTTCAGGTGGCAGTCAAAATCCGGGTCACGATTCCTGGCTGGCGAGGTATTCCTGGTAGGCTTTCCAACCGGGGCACCACTTGATATGCCAGTTCCAGAACCTTCCTATCAATGACTTCGGCTTTTCCTCAGCCTTCTTACGCATCGGGCAGGTCTCGCACCCAAATTCCTGGGCCTGTTCTTCACTCATTTCTCTACTCCTGGTAAGTGTTCTGATCAAAGATCAATTACAGTTTATATACTTTTCTGATGCCTGTCACTTACCAGTACGAGGGCAAGGGGAAAAAGTCTCACCTCGCCCACCCGATAATACGTAATCCAGCGCAAGTTACTTGCCTGCCGCTGATCAGTTCAGCGAATCGGCCACGACCTCGACGAACGCGTAGTAGTTTGCCGAACCGGAAACCATGTAAAGAATGCCGCCGCGCTGCCACAGCAGGCCGCAGCCAGGTTCTCCGCCCTCTTCCATCGATTCGGATTTGAGCAGCAGGCCAGAAGTGCCATCGACCTCGACATCCTCGGCGCTGCCGTAGCCAACCGGCATGGGGATGACCAGTGTCGAGGTCCAGTCGATGCGGCGGCTCATCCTTGCCGCGTCGTTCTCATCCATTCCCAGCACGATCAGCATCGCCTCGCCGAGCGCCTCCATATCGACGCCGTCGGGGACTTCGGCGGTTGGGCTGGGCATCTGCATCAGCGAGAACTCACCATACTCGTCCGGCACACCATCGCCGAACACCATCGTCACCGATTCGGGGATTGTGACATCGAACGGTTCGCCATCGACATCTTCGGGTACCAGGTCGGGATCAAGACCAACCGTCGATAAGATTTCGCGCAGCATCGCCACATCCGGGCGGATGCGCACCTTGCCCTCGTCGGACACCGTGATCCGGTCGGGTTCACCGTAGCCCAGCGGCTTGCGAACGACGAAATCGACCATGTCCGCCGCCTCGCCGATTGTGGCAACCTCGACCGGCTCGCCCACGTCATCCAGGATTTCCTGTTCACCAAAGAGCATATCCTGCTCTTCCATCGCCTCGGCCAGTTCTTCGATCCGCTCCGGGTCCACGTCGACGACGGTGAAGCTGTCGACGCGAAGCAGGCTCAGAAAATCGCTGGCAAGCGCCCGCACCGGGGCCAGTGAAAACAGGCCAACCAGCACGGCAACAGCGGCCACACCGGACAGCACCCGTTGAGCCGTTTTATTCGTTCTTATCTTCTCAAACATTGTAAGTTCATCCCTTCCATTCACTGTCATTTTTAGGGCTGCCAATGCACGGCGCTGATCAGGCTGATCCAGCGGGCCGGGGGAAAGCGCACCCAGCGCACCCGACACCCGCTGGCGTTCATTCTCCAGCCTTTCCAGGCGTGCCCGGCAGACTTCGCATTCTTCGATATGGATACGCAGGTTCTCTTTCTGCTTTGGGTTGGCCTGATCCTCCAGGTAGGCCAGCAGCAAACCGTTATTCGGATGGCGCATCCTCTTCTCCTCTCACCATGCTGGTTCGCGTTGATCCCCCGTACGCCTTTTCGAACGCCTGCCTTGCGCGGGCAAGCAGCTTGCCAACCGATCCCGGCGCGACGTTGACGATGTCTGCGAGTTCACGGTAGCTGAACCCCATCTCGCGCAGGATCAGCATTTTGGCAGCGCGGGGCGGGATTTTGGACAGCGCGCCCCTGACCTCACGTTGAAGTTCGACTTTGGAGACTTCGGTCTCCGGTGTGGGTGGGCGTTCCTGTTCCCGCGCGGCTGCCTGCTCGCGCTGCTCGCGCCGGTGGCCTGACCGCAGCGCGTTGTAACCGGTGTTCACCGCGACTCGGTACAGCCACCCGGCGACGTTCTCGGCAGAACGCAGCGGGCGCATATACAGCTTGAGAAAGACCTCTTGCGCAAGGTCTTCGGCCTCGGCGCGTGTCCCGGCCAGCCGGAACAAAACGCCGTAGACCATGTCGTAGTGACGCTCGAACAGGGCTTCGAAGCAGGCTTCGTCGCCTTCCATGAAACGCTGAAGGAGCGCCGCGTCAGAGATTGCTACCAATGATTCACCTTCACCCACAGACATCGAACTTCACCCATCTAAACAAGACTGTCAAATTGTTTGTGACAGTGAATAAGAAGGCTGCCTCGATTATAAATGATCGGCAGGAAAGCAAACAGAATCGGGGGGATTCTGTCACGCAGTTATGGGATGAGCCTCAGGGAAACATCAAACCGCGAAGGACGCCGAGGACGCAAAGGGAAAAGCAAGATAAAAGTTGAAAGATAAAAAGGGGTGACAACCAATCGCAGGTTGCTTATCGACATCCTCGGAGAAAGGGATTTAGCTCGGTGCTTTAAGCCTTACCCTAAATTCAGATCGGCCTGACCCTGATCGCCCCCAGGTTTGGGGGAGATGGGCCGTAGGCCCAGAGGGGGTCGTCAGTTGCCCAAATCACAAGACATGGTTCAATAAACCGTACCGACCCACCTGCCCCCCTGGGGGAAGTGCCGCGAAGCGGCGAAGGGGGTGGGGGTGGGGTGCTCCGCCACGCCCGAATCAAAAAGCCGACCCCTTCGAGTCGGCCTGATTTTTCCTTGATCTGCGATCACCCCGCCAGCGTCAGGAGCGCGTCCTTCGCCAACTGGAAGACCGGGGCGGGGACAATCCCCAGTATCAGCGTAGCAAGCGCTGTGAGCGCCAGGGCGACCGTCAGCGCCGGTTTCAGCACGACCTGCGGTTCGCCTTCCTGCATATACATGATCAGGATGATGCGGATATAGTAGAAAGCGCTGATCACACTCGTCACGATGCCGACGATTGCCGCCGCGAGAATCCAGGGATTGCCCACCGAGGCATTGATCGCCGCCTGGAAGACGAAGAACTTCCCGACCAGCCCGGCGCTGACCGGCATCCCCGTCAGCGAAAGCATGAACAGGGTCA
>DAOUES010000076.1:0-4020 GCA_034430335.1 Anaerolineae bacterium
CTCTAGTCTTTTCTTGCCTATCTGTATTTTGTCCGGATTTTTTGCAACAGAACCCCAGGTGGAGCCATCACCCTGCGACTGGTCGATCACCTGGACACGATCCAGATCGATGTGGAGGACAGCGGCGAAGGCATCGAAAAGGTGCAGCTTCCGTATGTGTTCGACCGTTTCTACCGCGCCGATCACGCCCGCACACGCGATACCGGGGGCACGGGATTGGGATTGGCGATTGTCAAGGCCATCGTCGAGACACACGGCGGAACCGTTTCGGCCAGTAGTGAGGGGATCGGGACAGGCACCGCCTTCACGATACAAATCCCCGCGTCGGGCCGATCCAGGCCGGGTGGACACACTCGATAGTTTTTTACCTATCCAACATACCTGCCCGCCAGTTCTTTTCGATGCCCCAGACAGTATTTCGGGCGGAGGTGATTCGGTGTTGCGGAATCGGTGGTAATACGGCAATATTGTCAACCTGGAAACCAACCTGAAGACAGCGCTCACCAGCCATGAATCAATCCACCGAAGTCGGTTCAAAACGAATAGTATCACTGCTGCGAGTTTGGCAAGCCTGGGCCTCAGTCGAGCCATTTGACCGGTGCCTGTTCGGGTTGGCTCTGGCGCGCTGGATTCTGGCGCTGCTGTTCCTGCTTAATATCCTGCCCCTTGACTTGAGAGAAGGCTGGTACCTGCATCACGGCGGCGACCAGCTTACGATGATGAGCCTGGCTCAATCGATCATCGGGGGCACCCCGGAGGAGTCTGTCGTCGGCATCGGGCAGGCGCTGGTGATGATCCCTTTCGTTCTACTGTTGAAACCGGCTATCTATAACAATATGGTCGTCCCGCTGGTGATCGTCAACGGGTTCGTGCTGGCGGGGTTGTCGATCTGGGGCATTGGCCGAATCGCCCGGTCGATTCTGAAACGAGATCGGTCGGCGATCTGGGCGGCGGCGATCTGGACATTCCTGCCGCTTTTTGCCTACTTCGCCTTTTTCTGGCATTTCGATCCCTCGACCGTACGCAGCGCCACCGTGCCGACCCTCGGCTGGTTGAATGGGCTGGCCGATGGCCCGGCGATGCTTTTTTTGATGCTGGCGATCATGCTGCTGGCCGCGAAAATCGACGGCGATCAGCCAGCATCATTTCGCAGACTGCTGTTCATCGGCCTGTCGATGGGGCTGGCCGTGTCGTTTCGTATTCATGCGCTGTTTATGATTGCCTTCCTGGTGATCTATATCGTGCTGGCGCATGGCTGGAAGGCGCTGCTGATCGTCGGTGGGGGAGCGTTGTTAAGCTACCTGCCCCAGGCGTGGTACAATCAGGTGGTTTTCGGCCTGCCGATCACCACCGGGTATATTTCCTATGGTGACATCGGCCAGTTCCGGGGAACCTGGAACCGGACGCTGGCCGACATTCTGACGACGCTGCCTTTTCACCCGGCGCATTTCGTGCAGAATGCCTGGCATTTCATCGAGCGGCGTCCCTGGTTGGCCGCGCCCTCGGCGCTGGCGTTGGTATGCGGCGTCTACGTCACGGTCAGGCTCTGGCAGCGGCACGGCTGGAAAGCCGCTGCCCTGCTGGTCGGCGCGCCGCTGTTTTACCTGATCCCGATGGCGACGTCCTTTAACTTTCGCGAAGATATCTTCCGGTTTGCAATGCCCGCCCTGCCGATGGCGATCATGCTGGCGGTTTTCGGCGTCGAGCAGTTGTGGAATGACATTTCAAAGCGGCGGGAGATTCTCGCTCCGCCGCAGTAGAACAGAACGAAGCCGGGCCTTTGCCCGGCCTCAAGGAGAACGAAT
Source organism: Anaerolineae bacterium (assembly GCA_034430335.1). GTDB lineage: Bacteria > Chloroflexota > Anaerolineae > Aggregatilineales > UBA3940 > JAFGOY01. Next base: position 1,806 of record DAOUES010000076.1, read on the forward strand.
AAACTTATGCGCATTCTGGTTACAGGAGGATTGGGGGCGGTCGGAATCCCGCTTACAAGAGAACTGAGGGAGCGCGGCCACGAAGTCTGGGTATTGGATCGTCCGCATGCCCCCGGCCCTGATTACTACCGCTGCGATGTTGGCGTTTACCGGCAGGTCGAGCGGGTATTCGACGAGCAGTCGTTTGATTTCGTCTATCACCTTGCGGCTGAGTTCGGGCGCTGGAACGGCGAAGACTTCTACGAAACGCTCTGGCAGAGCAATGCCATCGGCGTGAAGAACATGCTGCGCTGCCAGGAAAAGCACGGCTTCCGGATGGTCTTTACCAGCAGCTCCGAAGTCTACGGTGACTGGGAAGGGGTGATGAGCGAGGACGTTCTCGACAAGCACCCGATCCGCCAGTTGAACGACTACGCGATCTCCAAGTGGGTCAACGAGATGCAGATCATGAACTCCGCCGACCGCTTCAACACCGAGACGGTGCGCGTGCGGCTGTTCAATACCTACGGCCCCGGCGAGCCTTATTCGGCTTACCGGAGCGTGATCTGTAAGTTCATCTACCACGCGCTGCACGACCTACCCTACACGGTCTATCTCGACCACCACCGCTCCTCGACCTATATCGACGATACGGCCCGCACGCTGGCGAACATCAGCGACAAATTCATTCCGGGTGAGGTCTATAACATCGCCGGGGACGAATACCATGATATCAAGACCCTGTCGGATATGATCCTCGGCTACCTGGGCAAGGACGACTCGCTGGTCGAGTACGTCGAAGTCGAAGCCTACAACACACGCAACAAGAAATCGGACAATACCAAGGCCAAACGCGACCTGGATCACAAATGCACGGTGACATTGGAGGAAGGCATCCCGCGCACCATCGAATGGCAGAAAGAGGTTTACGGACGTGACTGATACAGACAAAACCGTCGTCGTCATCGGGACGGGTTATGTGGGACTCCCGGCAGCGCTCCTCCTGGCAAAGGCCGGTTACGACGTCGTCGGCGTGGACATCAACGAAAATATCGTTCGCGCCATCAACGAAGGTGTGATGCGCATCAAGGAAGACGATCTCCAGGCATTGATGGACGAGCCGGTGGTCAGGGCCAACCTGCGCGCGCAGTCTACCCCCTGCGAGGGCGACATCTTCATCATCGCCGTGCCGACCCCGCTCGATCACCGCAAGAAAATCGCCGAGATGTCTTACGTCGACGATGCGGTTGAAAGCATCATCCCGCTCCTGCGCCCCGGCAACCTGGTGATCATCGAATCGACCATCCCGCCGCTGACCTGCCGCGAACGGGTCACCCCGATGATCGAGAAAGCGACCGACCTGGTCGTCGGCGAGACGCTCTACCTGGCCCACTGCCCGGAGCGCATCCTCCCCGGCGACATCTTCTACGAGATCATCCACAACGACCGGATCATCGGCGCGATGAACAAAGAAGCCCGCGACATGGCCGCCGAGATGTATGCCACCTTCGTCAAAGGTGAACTGTTCAAGACCGACGACGTGACCGCCGAACTGGTCAAGCTGATGGAAAACACCTACCGGGACATCAATATCGCGCTGGCGAACGAATTCGACGCCGTTGCCGAGACGCTGGGCATCGACGGGCGCGAGGCGATCACTCTGGCGAACAAACACCCGCGTGTCAACATCCTGTATCCGGGGATCGGGGTAGGTGGGCACTGTATCGCCATCGACCCCTGGTTCATCAAGGAGGTCGACCCGTCCAACTCGCGCATGATCTTCACCTCGCGCCTGATCAACGAAAGTATGCCCGTCCGCATTGCCGCCAAAATCCGCAAAGCGGTGCGGGAGATCGCCGGCCCGAAGCTCGTCGTATTGGGCGCGGCCTACAAGCCCAACGTCGACGACCCGCGCGAAAGCCCGGCGGTTGAGATCGTCAGGCTGCTGGTCGAGGATGGCTACGACATTGCCCACTATGACCGCCTGATCGACGGCATGGAATACGAGTCGCTGGTCGATATCTGCAAAGGGGCCGATATGCTGGCGATCCTCGTCCCGCACGACGAGACGATGGCCGAACTGGAGCGCACCCGCGCCGAGATCGAGCAGGCGATGCGCACCCCGCTGATCGTTCGCTACCAGTAGCCGGGCGTTTTATGGGCTTCTGGCTTGCACTGCTCATTATCCCCACCGGTTACCTGTTCCTGTGGCCGCTTGTCGACCGCCTGCTGAAGG
>DAOUES010000077.1:0-5297 GCA_034430335.1 Anaerolineae bacterium
GTAAGCTTCGCTCAACCTGAACTGACTATCGGGAGTGGGGTCATCACGATCCCACTCTTTTTGTTTACAACTGGTGAAGGATTCGCAACTGCTCGACAAGGTGTTCGGTGCCGCGCCCCGGCATGTCGAGCGGCCCGACCGGGTCGACGATTTCGTCCTGGCCGCGCAGCGCGTAGACGACGTTCAGTATCCCATGCGCCAGCGCTTCCAGATCGTAGCCGCCTTCAAGCACAAAGATAATCCGCCCCCCGCACAATTCCCCGGCCATCTCGATCAACTCGCGGGTCAGTTCGGCATAGCCGAGAAGGTCGAGCTGCATCATCGCCAGCGGATCGGCCCAGTGGGCATCGAAACCGGCAGAGACAAGGATCAGATCGGGGTTGAAGCGGCGCGCCGCAGGCCACACGACCTGTTGGAACAACAGGCGATAGCCGTCGTTGCCCGTCCCGGCGCGGAGCGGCATATTGATGGTTGTCCCCCGCGCTTCGCCCGACCCGATTTCTTCCAGCGCCCCGGTGCCGGGATAGTATGGATACTGGTGGGTCGAGACGTACAGGACGCTGGAATCGTCGTAGAAAGCGTCCTGCGTTCCGTTGCCATGATGCACATCGTAGTCGACGATCATGACGCGCTCAACAGAGCCGGATGACCGCTGCGCGTGCCGGGCAGCGATTGCCACATTGTTGAACAGGCAGAAGCCCATCGACCGAACGGGCGTCGCATGGTGGCCGGGAGGCCGGACGATGGCGAGTGCATTATCAGCGATGCCATTCAATACTGCATCGACGGCGGCAGCAGCGCCGCCAACCGACAAGCAGGCGACATGGTAAGAGGTGGGGAGTACGTAGGTGTCGGGGTCGAGCATGCCGCCGCCCCGTTTGGCGGCTTCTTTCACCCTCGCGATATGCAGCGGATCGTGGATCAGGGCGAGCTGTTCAGGCGTGGCCGGTTCCGGCTCGATCAGCAGCAGGTCGTCCAGCGCTCTGGATTTCTCCAATACCTGCCAGATATGCTCGATGCGCGAGGAATTTTCAGGGTGCCCGTCGAGGTTATGCAGCCGGTAGTCCGGGTGGGTGATATAGGCCGTCGTCGTCATACAGCGTTGCCTGACTATTTCTGCTCTGCCGGTTCGCCCTGCTCTTCGACAAAGTGTAATGACAGGGTGCCGTTTTGCAAACGGGCCGATTCGATTTCATAGGGCCACAGGACGCGCGGGATCACGATGTTGCGGCGGTAGGTGCCAACGCCCAGCGTCAGTTCGTCGGTGCTGCGATAGAGATCGATGGACGCCCGGTCGGCGAAGGGGAGGGGAATTTGCAGGGTGTAGCTGCCGTCCTCGTTCTGCTCCAGGTTTTGCATCGCGCCTTCGTAGAGATGCTCGGTCGGGTCCTGCTCCGAAAAGAGCGACACCCCCATCTCTCTCAGCAGTTCAAGGCCGCCCATCTCGCGCTGGAACAGGGGGGCGGTCAGCAGGGGGAGCGGATCGAAACACTCGTGGATCAGGTTTAGATGTTCCTCTTGCATATCCTTCCACGCCTGGAAGTAGGGATCGTTCACGGCCTGGGGCAGCAGGCGGTTGCAGACGACTGCGTCGACCGGGTAGCCGTACAGGTTGAGATAGGTATAGGTTCGCTGGGTTTCTTTGATGACCATCCGTTCGGCGTTGACGACCAGCCGCATCGACGAAACGGCCTGATCGCCAAGCATGGCGCGGACTTCGTCGAGGGTATCAAAAAGGCGTTCGACGGCGTCAATAGCCTCAACGTCGGGGGTGGTCATCCCCAGCGGTCGGGCAACTGGCGTGATAAAACGTGCGGCGGTTCGCCCCAACGGGATGAGTTTCTCGACCCACCAGCGGGCGACATCGGGCAGGCTGAGGAGGCGGAGCGTTTCGGCGGTCGGGGCGGCGTCGATCACGACGACATCGTAATTGGCATTTTGTGCATACTCACTGAGCCAGAGCAGGCTGGCTCCTTCTTCCAGCCCGGGGATGATGGTGACTTCTTCGGCGACGACATCCTTTGCCCCGCGCTGGGTAAAAAGGGTGACCATGAATTTCTGGAAGCTGCCCCAATACTTGTCAATCGAATAATGTACGTCGATCTCCTGGGCGTCCAGGTTCTTCGTCACGTTGATCGGCTCTGGCTCAAGATCGGTCTGGAGCGAGTCGCCGAGCGAATGGGCGGTATCGGTGCTGACCACCAGGGTGCGATAGCCCAGGTCGGCGCAGCGTAAAGCTGTAGCGGCGGCGACGCTGGTTTTCCCAACCCCGCCTTTGCCGGTATAGACGATCACGCGCATACTCAATATTCCTCGATTCGATGTCTTGTCTCGAATTCCATTACGAACATCAGCCGATCCGGTTGCAGGTCAGGCACGTTCTGAGTTTACCTCGCATTGGACACTGTTTTCAGCATAAGCCCGGATTGGATACAATCGCAATATGGTCACTCAAACGAAAAACAACACATTCAACCGGTGGGGCTGGCTACCGGTGCTCCTGCTCCTGCTGCTGGGATTCGCGCTGCGCGTCTGGCGGCTGGACGCTTCGTCGCTGCGCGGGGACGAAGGCTTTACGATGATCGTCTGGCTGGAGTCGCTGCGTGACGTGCTGGGGCCAATGGCAGGCACCGAGCCGCATCCCCCGGCGGCAGTGCTGTCGATCTACGGCTGGACGCGGCTCGCTGGTGAGACGGAGTTCGCCGCGCGCTATCTCTCGGTGCTGGCAGGGACGGTCACCATCGCCGCGCTGTATGGGATGGGGCAGCTGCTTCTCGACCGGCAGGCCGGGTTCCTGGCGGCTTTTCTGTGGGCGATCAACCCCTATCAAATCTGGTTCGCGCAAGACCTGCGAAGCAACGCACTGTGGATCGCGTTCAGCGCGGTGGCGACGCTCGCGCTGCTGCGGGCGCTGAGATCGCCCCGGCGGGCGGGGATGTGGACGCTCTACGCGATCATGATGACGCTGGGGTTGTACACTTTTTACCTTGAACTGTTCGTGCTGGCGGCCCACAACCTGTTTGCCCTGATCCAGATCATAAAGCGGCGCTTGAAGCTGCGAACGTGGGTGATCGTGCAGGCGGGGATTGGGGCGCTGCTGGCTCCCTGGTTTTTGCAGCCCCGGCTCTACAGCGGCGGGTACAGCCCGACCGCCGGGCCGGTCAACCTGCCCTGGACATTCCAGGCGTTCGTCTTTGGGGAAACGCTGCCCGCGCCGCTCCAGTCAATGCCGCAGCAGCCGGAACTGGGTGGGCTGGCGGCGTGGCTGGCTGTTGGATTGATCGCGGCAGGGTTGATCGCCATCTGGCGGTACCGGGAGCGCCCGGCGGCGCTGTTCGTGACGCTGTACGCGCTGCTGCCGGTGGCGCTGCTTGCCGCCGTCGAGTGGATTCTCAAGAGCGGCTACTACCGCCCGCGCTATGCCGCGTCGAGCACGCCTGGCTGGGTGCTGATCCTCGCGCTGGGGATCGTCACTGCCTCACGGCAGATCGACCGGCGCTGGCTGAAACAAACGGTGACTGGAATATCGGTGATCGGGATCACACTGATCACCCTGCTGGGGCTGTGGAATTATTACCTCGTCCCGGCCTATGCCAAATCTCCCCCCTGGCGTGACCTGATGGCCGCCTTCGATGCACAGGTGTATCCCGGCGACCTGATCATCCGCAACTACCCCGATCAATCGTTCGAGTATTACTATCACGGCGCGGCGGAAGCGGTGCTGCTGCCCGCCGACCCGGATGTCGATCCGATCCCGGCGCTCGAAAGCCTCGCCGTTCAATACAGGACGATCTGGTTCGTGCCACAGCCGAGCGTATGGGACCCCGATCAGGCGGTTGGACGCTGGCTCAACGATCACCGGCAGATGGTTTCCGATCAGTTTGTCGGCTCATTCCATCTACAGCAATTTTCGGCATACGAAGCCAGCCCGGATGATGTAATCAATGCAACCGGCGTTCGCTTCGGGGATTTTGCTTTGCTCGCGGGCTACCGGACAACGCCGATTGAAGTCGATGCGCTGCATCCAGGGGACACGCTCACGATAGAGCTTTTCTGGCAGCCGGAACAGCAGGTCGATACCGACCTGACGGTCTTTATGCATCTGATCGGCCCACCCCAGGCGGATGGGTCGCCGCTGTGGGCGGCAGGCGATCACCCACCCCAGTACGGGCGATCCAATACGACGGCGTGGCCGGTCGGAGCGCTGCTGCACGATCCTTATCAACTGGTGATACCGCAGGATGCACCCGCTGGGACGTACACCGTTGCGGTCGGGTTCTATAACCCGACCAGCGGCGAGCGTGTCGAGGAAGTCTCGCCGGGCGATGGGTTGATCGGGCCGGGGGCCGTGCGGCTGTTCGAGGTGCAGATTGAACCCGATCAATAAATCAGCGTTGCTTCACCTGCCGCAACGCACCGGGGTTCGCCGGTGTTATCCCGGATCACTAATGCCCCTGTTTCGTTGATGGTTTCTGCCCTACCCTTGATTACACTGCTCCCCGACCCGACCTGCACCCGCCGACCGAGCGTCACGCAGCGACCTGTCCACGCTTGCAGCAGTGCCTGCTCCTCCAACCGGTTGTGCCAGCGGTTAAGCCGCTGCATGATCTCTCCCAGCAGCCCGGCCCGATCAACCGGTTTGCCCGTTTCCATTTGTAAACTTGTTGCCGTATCGGCCAGCGGGTTCGGGGCTTCGAACTGCCGGGCGACGTTTATCCCTATTCCGACTATCACCCACTCGAACCGGCTGCCGATGATCGCGCTTTCGGGCAGGATGCCGCAAACCTTTTTCCCGCCGATCTGCAAATCGTTGGGCCATTTTACGTCGATCTGAACGTCTGCAAGTGCTTCACAGCCTTCAATGACAGCCAATCCGCAGGCCATCACCAGCCGCTGAACCCGGTCGGGCGGCAGGGTTGGGCGGAAGATCGTCGACAGCAGCAAACTCGACCCCTGCGGCGCTTCCCACGTCCGGCCCAGCCTCCCACGCCCTGCCGTTTGCTCGTCCGCCACCACGATTGTGCCTGCGGCTGCGCCCGATCCGGCGAGGCGGCGGGCTTCGTCGTTGGTCGAGCCAATTGTCTCGAAGTAATGGATTTCTGTGCCAAAATTTCCTGTTTCGAGCCGGTCGAGCACTTCGCGTATTCGCTGCTGCGATAGATCGCCCATAGTTACAACCCTCTGCTCATATAGAGTCCGCCCAGTTCAAAGCCCAGTTTCCGGTAATACTCCCGCGTTCCGACGGCGGCGATCACGGCCACCTTCTCGAAGCGCTCACGCCCGGCCCAGGCACAGGC
>DAOUES010000078.1:0-9021 GCA_034430335.1 Anaerolineae bacterium
AGGGCCAGTGATATCCAGTTGAACGTCCCCCGTTTGAGCAGCGGCCCATACACCGCCTGGATGACGATCCCCAGCACGGTCGCCCCGAAGATCGCGACATCCCGCTCGGAGAATGCATCCAACGACATCGACATCGCCCCGGAGCGCATCAACGCGATCACAATCGCGGTGATCAGCGCAATGGCGGCGATGTACATCTGTGTCCGTTTTTTCATAGCTAATCCACCCCTGTATGATATAAGTCCCTGATTCCCAACCGGATTATAGACAGTTTGCCGGTCGGTGTGAATGGTGCTGTGGAACTATTGGCCGCTGCCGGGGGGCGTGGGTATCATTCTCCCGTTGAAACACTGGCGAGTCTTGCGGTATCCTTTGAGTCGATCCGAGATAAATGCCGTTCACCCTGGATCGATAATGTGACCGGGAATCCGACGAGCAGAGGTCTATGACATCACGACGCACCATACTCAAATCGATTGGACTGGTGGGCCTGGGCAGCCTGGCGCTCACCAACGCCGGGAAGTGGATCGCGGGGGAGGGCGGTGTCTCGACCGCCCGCGCAGCAGAACCCGATCCGCCCTATACCTACCACCGCTGGAACGGCGAGCCGCTGGCCCGCATCGCCGGGACCAACCAGCCCGCCCGCGTCGAGCCGAACATCGATTCAGACATCATCGAGCGCCTGCCGCAGAATACCGTTGTCCGTGTGCGCGGGCTGGTGCGCGGTGAGAAGGTCTACCCGAACAACGACCTGTGGATCGAGACGCGCTACGGCTATCTCTATGCCTCGCTGCTCCAGCCGGTCAAGTATCACCTGCCTGCCGTCCCGGTCGCCGATCTGGGTGAAGGCCGCTGGGCCGAGGTGATCGTCCCCTACAGCGAGTCGTTCAAGGTGCCCGATCCGTACAACAAGGACGCCTCCAAAGATTACGCTTACTACGGCTGCATCTTCTACGTTACCGATCTGGTGACCGGCACCGATGGCCGCTCCTGGTACAAAATTCAGGAGATGTACCAGACGATCTACCTGCCCGCCACCCATCTCCGCCTGATCCCTGAATCGGAGCTGACCCGCCTCTCGCCCGGTGTCCCCGACGCGGACAAGCACATCGTCGTCCGGCTCCGCTCGCAGACCGTCACCGCCTACGAATACGACCAGCCAGTTTTCTCAAGCCCGTGTTCGAGCGGAATCTTTATCGAGGATACCCCCGTCGGTGAGCACCGCATCTTCGACAAGCGCATCGGCGACCGGATGGTCCCGACCTCGCTCACGGCGCAGGAAGAAGGCTGGTACAATCTGCCCGGTGTGCCCTATTGCAGCTACTTCACGATGAAATATGTCGCCCTTCACGGCTGCTTCTGGCACAACGATTTTGGCCGACCGCGCAGTCATGGCTGCGTCAACCTGCCTAACGAAGCCGCCAGGTGGATTTACCGCTGGTCGACGCCGCCGATCAATACCGGCGAACTCTACACCAAGCAGAGCTACTACAACGAAGGCACAAAAGTCATCGTCGTCAACGAATAGGATTCCCGCCAGATGCCATCCAGACGCACCATACTTAAATCAATCGGGCTGGTCGGGTTGGGCAGCGCCCTTGCCCTGCGCCGGGGCATCGACCTCGCCCACGCCCAGGCCGATATTCCTCCCGCCAACTTCGTCCGCTGGTCGGATCAACCCCTGCTGCGGGTGACCAACCTCTGGCAGCACGTGCGCGGTGAGCCGACCACCGAGTCGGACATCGTCCATACGCTCGTCGAAAACGACGTGGTGCGCGTCCGCAGGGTGATCGAGGGCCAGTGGACGTATGTGAACAACAACCTGTGGCTCGAAACGCGCTTCGGGTATATCAACGCCGCTTTCGTCCAGCCGATGTACTATCACCTGCCGCAGCCGCCCCGGTCCGATCTGGGCGGCGGGCGCTGGGCGGAGGTGATCGTCCCGACCTCGGAAGCCTACTATCAACCTGACCCTTCGAAAAAGGACAAGTTCGCCGGGCTGATCTATTATGGCTGTGTGCTGAACGTCCGCGAGCTGGTCAGGGGCGCGGACGGCAACTCCTGGTACAAGGTCAAAGAGGTCTACCAGCGAATGTACATCCGGGCGACCCATGTCCGCCTGATCCCCGCCGCCGACCTGACGCCGATCACGCCGGAGATCGCGCCGAAGGACAAGCACATCGTGCTTTTTACCGATCAACAGCTTGCCGTCGCCTATGAATACGGCCAGCCGGTCTGGTCACACCCGATGTCGAGCGGGATCAACGACGAAGACACGCCGGTCGGGGAGTATTACGTTTTCGACAAGCGGGCGGGCACCCGCATGACATCAGGCACCGCCTCCGCCGATCCGGGTCACTACGACCTGCCGGGCGTCGCCTACGTGAGCTACTTCACCGGGAAGGGAGTCGGGCTGCACGGCACCTACTGGCACAACGATTACGGTCGGAAGCGCAGTCACGGCTGCGTCAACTTCCCGAACGAGGCCGCCCGCTGGCTCTGGCGCTGGACCGATCCCCACCCGCCGGATGTCAACGCGCTCTACTACAAACCCAGTTGGACGACCGACGGCACCAAGATCGTCGTCACGCGCGGGTGATCGGCATGCTGGGTGAGCCTGATTGGGCGGTTTCCCGGCGCACGTTTCTCAAATCCATCGGCCTGATCGGGCTGGCGGCGGCGCTTGGCCGCCGCGCCGGTTCGCTGCGTGCCGACAGCGGTGTGTCGTCAGATTACCGGCGCTGGAACGGCGAGCCGCTGGCCCGCATCGCCGCGCCGGAGCAGGAAGCCTATGCCCTGCCGCGCAGCACGGCGGCGATAACCGCGTCGCTGCCGCAGGATACGGTCGCCAGGGTGCGGGACGTGGTCGAGGGTGAGGCAACCTATCCGAACAACGACCTGTGGCTCGAAACCCGCTACGGCTGCCTGAATGCTGCTTTTGTTCAACCGGTCGATTATCACCTGCCGGTGCGCCCCGATCCCGATCTCGGCGCGGGTCGCTGGGCAGAGGTGATCGTCCCCTTCAGCGATACCTACTGGCGGCCCGTTCGCCACTACAACCGCGATATCGCCGCGCGCGCCCACTACCGGAGCGTCTTTTTCGCCACCGAACTGCTGACCGGCCCCGACGGGCACTCGTGGTACAGGGTCGAGGAGCTTTACCAGACCACCTATATCCGCGCGACTCATGTCCGCCTGCTGCCCGCCGATCATTTCGCGCCGATCTCGCCGGATGTCGCGCCGGGGGACAAACGCCTCGAAGCCGACCTCACCCGGCAGATGCTCACTGCTTTCGAGCGCGGTCGAGCCGTGTGGACGCACCCCATATCGAGCGGTGCGCCGGGCTGGGAGACGCCAATCGGGGAGTTTACGATCTTCGAGAAGCGGATCAGCAGCCACCTGATCCCCTACTTGGTCGAGCCGGAGTCGCCCCGCTACTACAACCTGCCGGGCGCGCCCTATGTCTGCTACTTCACCGGCACGATGATCGCCACGCACGGCTGCACCTGGCACAACGACTATGGCCGCCCCGTCAGTCACGGCTGCCTGAACCTCCCGCCCGAAGCCGCCCGCTGGGTCTGGCGCTGGACGCACCCGGTCGGCGATGCGAACAATCTATCGGTCGTCCCTGCTGAGGGCGAAACCGGCACGCGGATCAGCGTGATCGCCGAATAGTCGGATTCGTTTCAAACCGGGCCAATCCTGATCGCCACCTGTGGGGGAGATGTCGCGCAGCGACAGAGGGGGTGCTCCGCCACGCACAAAACACAGAACGACCTTTAATACGAATAAGCCTTTTCTCCCCGTGAATCGTCCACCAATTTCCAAATTCCCCTTGACTCTCAAGCCGCTTGAGACTTTATACTGGTGCCAGATACGATATTGGAAGGTGGAACGATGACGACTCGGTATTGCACGGCAGCGGATGGCGTCCGTATTGCCTACGATATTTCGGGCAGCGGCCCGGCGCTGGTGCTGCTTCACGGTGGCGGCGGCCTGTATGATCGCAGGACGTGGCACAAGGCGGGCTACGTCAAGCGGCTGGCCGAACAATTCACCGTGATCAATATCGATATCCGGGGGAACGGCGAAAGCGATCACCCGACGAGCGTCGACGCCTACGACATCCACCGCATCAACGCCGACGTGCTGACCGTCGCCGATGACTGCGGAGTCGAGACCTTCAGCGTATGGGGCTTTTCATTCGGCGGTAACATCGCCCGCTGCCTTGCGACCCGGTCGGATCGGGTCGAGAAGGCGGTGATCGGTGGAGTCGCCTTCGGCCCTTCGATCCCGGAGTCGATGACCTGGGTCGATGAGTATATAGCAAAATGGGAGCCGGTTATCGAAGCCATGAAGCGGGGCGAACTGACCCCGGACGCGCTCGACGCGAAGGGTCGAAAGGTCTATGAGCGCAGTCACGTCGAGGTCTGGCTGCCGACCTATCAGGCGATGCGAAACTGGCCGTCGGTCGCAGCCGGTGACCTTCGCTGCCCGGCGCTGGTCTACGTCGGGACGAAGAACGCCAGTGCCTATCCCCTCCTGCTGGCCGACGAAGCGGCGATCAAAGAGGCAGGGATACAATTGCTCGTCCTCGACGGCCTGACCCATTTGCAGGAGTTCAACAAGGTCGATGCGGTGCTGCCGGTTGTGATCGATTTTTTGCGGGAATGAATAAGTGTTCTGTGAGCCTGATTTTTTAACAGCAGGTCTGATGGATCGCCGTCTCTGTTGCTTGCAGCCTGGGGCCTCAGCCCCAGGAATCGGAAGATGAATGAAGCTCACGATTCCAATAATTCTTGAAACGATCCCGTTTCGTACGGGCGCAGCGTGCTGCGCCCCAGGGTCGACCGCAGGTCGACCTGTCATTTTTAGCCCGGCGGCTTTAGCCCCGGGAATGGATAAGCAAATCATCCAAAAACCAACTTTACAGAGTAATGGTTTCTTAACGGTGTGACCATGTTCAAAATAGGTGATTTCTCACGATTATGCCGCATTCCCGTATCGACGCTCCGCTATTATGCGGATATTGGCCTGCTGGAACCGGCCCACATCGACCCGGAAAGCGGCTATCGATTCTATTCACTCGACCAGCTTACCCGGCTCAACCAGATTATCGCGCTGCGCGACCTCGGTTTCGCGCTCGACCAGGTCGGCGAGTTGATCGACGAGAACCTGACCATCGACCAGATCAAGGGGATGCTCAAGCTGCGCCGCGTCGAGATCGAGAAAGACATCCGCGAGGAGATGGCGCGCCTGGAGCGAGTCGAGAACTGGCTGCGCCAGGCCGAGCAGAAGGATCGCCGCCTGATGTCCGACATTGTCCTGAAGCGGATCGAGGCGCGCCACGCGCTGACCCTGCGGCTGAAGCTTGGCGAGCTGTTCGACATGGTGCCGATCTACCATGAAGCTTGGCAGGCGATCAAGGCGCGTGGTGTGCCGCTCTGCGGTCCCTGTTTTGCGATTTACTATGACGAGGAATGGACGGGTAAAAACATCGACATGGAACTCGCCTACGAGGTCGACGAATCTTTTGACGAGGCCGTCGACCTGGAAAGCGGCCTCCGTATGGCCGTCCGGCAGGTCGAGCCGGTCGAGAATGCCGCTTGCCTTGTGCGCTATGGCCGCTATACCGATTTCACCGAATCCTACGCGGTGTTGGGAACATGGATCGCGCAGAATGGGTTCGAGATGACCGCCGGGCCGAACCGGGAAGTCTACATCAAACCGGATGAAGTCGTGGAGCTTCAGGTACCTGTGGCACCTGTTAACAGCCAGGAGCGGGACGCCGCCGCTGGCGCAGATCAATGAATGAGAGGTAGTAAAGGAGAGAAACGAATGGGCAATCAGAATGGAAAATCAGAAACGTTTACCGTCAAACCGATTGGCACCGTCCATGCCGACGGGGGCGAGTTTTACCTGGAGATCGATGAACCCTATCGCCCGGCGCTGAAACTGCTCGACGAGTGGAGCCATGTGATGGTCGTCTGGTGGGCGGATCAGGCCGATGCGGAGGAATACCGGGCACTTACCCAGTGCGAACTGCCCTATGCGCAGGGAACGGTCGCCGGGATTTTTGCCACCCGCTCGCAGGCCCGGCCCAACCCGCTGGCGATCACCAATGCGGCGCTGCTCGGTGTCGACGAGGAAAACGGGATCGTGCGGCTGGCCTATATCGACGCCGAGGATGGCACCCCGCTGGTCGATCTCAAGCCCTACGTCCCCATGTCCGACCGCATCCGTGATGCGAAATATGCATCCTGGTTCGAGGGCTTCCCCGAATGCTGCGAAGACGCCGCCGAATTCTTCGCGGAACACGAGGTCGATTTCGGCGACTAGCCAACTATCGGGTTTATTGGTGTATAGACAATGTATGGGGCGACCGGATGGTCGCCCCATCGTACACCCGTAGCTTGTAGATGAGGATTAACAAAATAATCTGGTAAACAGGCCATATCAAACAAGGCCAACCCTGATCGCCCCCAGGTTGGGGGAGATGTCTCCGTAGGAGACAGAGGGGGCCGTTTCCCCGAACTAAATTCTTGAGAATCATCAAATCATCTATATTACCTGCGAGCGGTAGCGAGCAGTTCTAATTCGCGCAATTCGCGGATAAATACTTCCTACACCCGCCCATAGACCGGGATCGCCGCGCCGTGAATCCCCGCCGACTGCTCCGAGGCGAGAAATACCAGCACGTCGGCGATCTGCTCCGGTGTCACCCACTTGTCGAAGTCGGCGTCGGGCATCGCTTTTCGATTTGGCTCCGTATCGATGGTCGAGGGCATGATGCAGTTGACGTTAATCCCCTTATCCTTGAGTTCCGCGGACAGCGCTTCGGTGAGGCGGATGACCGCGCTTTTGGAAGCGGCGTAGGCCCCGTTGCCTGAGCGGGCTTTCAGCCCGGCGCTGGCGGCAATGCTGACGATCTTGCCGCTCCCCTGTTCGATCATCTGTGGAACCACCGCACCCGACATCAAAAAGACGGACCTGGCGTTCACGTCCATCAGCATGTCCCAGGTTTCGACCTCGGTTTCATGGACAGGTGTGCCGCCGCGCCAGGTGCCGACAATATTGATCAGCACGTCGATCCGCCCATGCTCCTTGATGATCATATCGGCCAGCTTGTCGACTGACTTCTTGAGCGTTACGTCGACGTTGCCGATCAGCGTTGCGCCGTACTTTTCGCAGAGATCATCACAGTGATCGACAAGCCGCGTCTGGCGGTTGTCGACGAGGACAAGGATCGCCCCTGCTGCACCGAACTTGTGGGCTGCAACCGAGCCGAGGCTGCCAGCAGCGCCAGTGATGATGACGACTTTATCTTTAAATGACATTGGTTTCCCTTTGGATGGATTCAATGTTAACAGCCGGTTTGCCCGGTTTTGTTCGTTTACAGTATGTTTTGGGGGGAGGGGGTGAAAACATCGCCTTACCTGATCCAATCTCTCGTGTCGATCAGGGCAGCGCATCGATCTGTGTGATGAGATCGAAATCCCTCCCGGTGATGCCGCCCGCGTCGTGGCTCATCAGGCTGATGGTGACGTTTTTGTAATTGTGGATGAACAGGTCGGGGTGATGGTCGGCGCGTTCGGCGAGGTATCCGGCGGCGCTGGCAAACAGCATCGCCTGGGTGAAATTCTTGAATGTGTACTCTTTGACTAACTGTCCTTCTTCGTTCAGCGCCCAGCCGGGATGGGCGGACAGATTATCGGCGATCTCGCTCCTGGTGAACGGGTTCATTGGCATCTCCTTTGGCTTCTATAATTGATAATAGCGCACCCGGTCGATCATTTTCACGGCCAGGTGCGCTATATTGACGTGCCAGAGGAGCCGACTCTTACAATATTCGCCTCCGGTTGAAGAAGATCGCCCCGGCAGCCAGCACGGGGAGAATCGCGGCTGAGGCGCACAGCCCGCCGCCGCCCGTCTCGCCGGAATCGGGTTGATCTACTTCCTCGCCGGTGTCCGGTTGGGGCTGCTCAGGCTCGTCGACCGCTGCCTCGGCTTCCACTTCGGTTTCCTCCTCGGCGGCGATATCTTCCGCCATCGGCTCGTCGGCGAAGTTGCTGCTTCCCATCAGGCTGATCTCGTCGATCCAGGTGATGCCTTCGATCGCGCTGTCTGATACCGCGCTGAAGCCGTAGCCGATCACCCGCGAGGTGTCGAAGGGGATGTCGGTGTCTTCCGCCCATTCCGCGATGGTGAAGTCGTCCCAGCCGAAACTGACCTGCACCCAGCCGTTGACGCTCTCCTCGGTTGTCTGGAGGAAGGCTTCGTAAGGCTGTTCTTTGTCGGGTTCCCCGGCGAACACCATCCAGGTGATCGGCTGGCCGGGCGTGTCGGATAGCATCCACAGCGAGATGCCGTCGCTGCTGCTCCAGTCCTGCGCCGCGTCGAACGATATGCCGCAGTCGGCCCAACCGCCCGCCGATACCGTGTAGTGGAAGCGAAGCGAGGCGCTGCCCTCGTGGGCAAAGTTCGAGTCGGCGCTGCACTCGACCACCGATGCGTCGTCGGTCGAGGGCCACCATTCGCCCATCGCCTCGAATCCCTCGACCAGCCCGGTGACCGCAGCGCTTCCGCCCGAACCGGGTTCAATGTCAGCCTCAGCCGCCTCGTCGACCGGTTCCTCGGCTTCGTCGCTCCCCCCTGGGGCGGTTGTGGCCGGGCGCGGTCCACCGGCCATGAACGCCGAAATGTTCGCGTCGAGGAAATCGACGAAGATCGGCCCAATCGTCGCGTTGGCAACCCCGTTCGGGTGTGCGTCCCACTCGTCGGAGCGATATTCGGGACGCAGGAAGTTGTCGGAACCCGCCAGGTAGCCGAAGAAATCGAACACGGCCAGGTTCTCCCGCCCGCCGATGTACTCGTCGGATGAGAGCCAGTCGGCCAGGGCGCGGGCGCGCCGCGCCTCCTGCGGGTCGCTGTTGTTGGGCACCTGCGGCGGCTGGGTGACGACCACGAACAGCTTGTCCGGGTATTCGTCGACCCGGTCACGGATGCTCAGGTAGTAGCTTT
>DAOUES010000079.1:0-4175 GCA_034430335.1 Anaerolineae bacterium
TGCAGATCGCGCAGCCGTTCTATCATTTGTTCAGTACGGGACTTGGTCAATGTCAAACTCCTAGACTGCGGTCAAATGTGCCTTATTGGTTACAACCTGTCAAGATGTTCCCTAACCGCGTGAGCCATCCGGCAATGATCGCCATCACAGGGATACCTACCTGGGACCATTCTCCGGGAATATCTGGTGTACGTGCCCCCTGAAGCCGTGCCCGGCAGGGAAGCAAAGCATCCCGGCAGCAACCAGGAGAGGTCATCCGGTTATCGCTACTCGACGGGCACCTTTTCGATCATGAAGATGCAGTCTTCATGCCCCATGGCCTTACATTCCGTCTCTTTGATACGGAACTTCTTGCCTTCGGTCACCCAGGAAAGCCCCGCCTGCAACACGCCAATCGCCAGGTAGCAGACCGGCTCATCGGAGACACGGCCCCAACAGACCGGGCAGTGGGTGATCTTCCAGATCCAGTGCTTATCGTCCTCACTGACCTCGACGACCTGGTCGGTGACTGTGTTAAACAGTTTGGAGAAAAACTCCAGACCCAGCTTGACCTTTGCCTCCAGCGAACCCACACGCATGGCTACCTGCGCTGCGGTGGCAACACTCTTGAATTGGGAAAGGCCAACCTGGAAGGATTGTTCGCCTGCGCGGACGGCGAAAACGCGCGCGCCACGTGCACCGTACATATCCCAGATCGCCTGTTGGAGCTGCCCGACCCCGCCAAACGAGAATTCCTTTTTCATATTGTCAGGAGGGTAATTGTCGATGTACTGTGGTATTTTCGCCATGTTCAGCATCGAACGGACACCCTGAGGCCCCATCACTTCTTCCGCCGAAGTGAGCACGATCCGCGCCCATTTATTCGGATAGAAGTATTTGTCGGCGTCTTTCCTGTCCGATTCGAGCTTGGCCGCCTTGCGTTCTTCGACCGACTTTTTGTCGTCGGCCTTCTTTTCCTCGGCTTTTTTCTCGTCGGCCTTCTTTTCTTCGGCCTGGACTTCCTCAGCCTTTTTTGCTTCCGTTTCTTTCTCTTTGGCCTTGTCTTCTGACATCTGTTCCCCCGGTTGTAGGTTAGCGGTGTGCGGTACCGGTCTTTCGGATGGTCAGTCGTTTCTTCGTATCGACCTCACACCGCCTGGCTCAGCCTCACGGTAGGATGTTACACCTAAGTATAAATGGAAACAAATCACTTCCGCGTCTGCGGCAGTACATTTACCTAACAAAAGCATAAACCGGGTTTCCCTTACATGCAAGTCCGGCAAAAAGCTGCCGATTTTCTGAAATTCCAGGTTTCCCACTAAAAAAGTGGCCACCGGAATCCTTCGAATTATTTTTCGTCTATCGCCTATTCCACTCGAATCGATCCGCCGGTCTTCCCCCCAGATGTAGGGGAGTAAACATTTCTTTCCCCCATATCTGGGGAATTTCACTATTTTAGAAGGCTGTGACAACCGGGGGTTAAATCGCCGATCACTGCTCCCGAACTTTTTAACACTTGACCAACCTTAAAGAATATGACTTTTTAAGATCGCCCCATTGTTCAAGAATATCGTCTCTGATATGATGGATATGGTGGTCGTTCACTCTGTGATTATAAGTGAATAGCTCTTCAAATCGGTACGGTTAACTGCGTACCGGGCATCTCTTTTTGCACACCGAGGGAATTTATCAGCAATGCCGCTCTATGGCGTTGTTTGGCATCCCTGATAGATGGCACACAACAGGATGAACAGTCAATCTCGCAGCCCTGCCGACATCTGGCGTACGGCATACGGCGAACTACAACTACAACTTCCACGCGAGACGTTTGACACGTGGCTCCGCAATGCGCGTCTGATCGCCCATGAAGACGGGACGTTCATCATCGGCGTGCACAATATCTACGCACGTGAATGGCTGGAACACCGCCTCAAAAAAGTAATCGTCCGCACCCTCAGCCGCATCACCCAGCAGACAGTTGAAGTACGCTTCATCCTTACCCCGGAAAAGCGCGACGATCCTGATATCGCTTCAGCCGGACCGCTGCTGGCCCCGCTGGAAAAACAGAGCGAACCAGCGCCGACCTTCGAGAGGCTCTCGCCGGGGGAAACCGGTGTCAGTCCCCGCCAGACTTTTGACACCTATGCAGTCGGCGAATCCAACCGGCTGGCCCACACCGCAGCTTTATCCATCGCCGAATCCCCGGCGGTGCAGTTCAACCCCCTGTATATTCACGCCGGGGTAGGGTTGGGCAAGTCGCACCTGCTCCATGCTATCGGCAACGCCTGCCACAAGCGTGGCTACAATGTCCTGTTCGCTTCAGCCGAACGTTTTACCAACGATCTGGTAGCGGCCATCCGGAGCCACAACACGAGCGAACTGCGAAGCAAATACCGGAACGTCGACGTTTTATTGATCGACGATATCCAGTTCATTGCCGGGAAAGAAACGACACAAGAGGAATTCTTTCACACTTTCAACACCCTGTATGATTCCGGCGCTCAAATCGTGATCACCGCCAACTGCCCGCCGGGGCAGATCAAACAGCTCGACAGGCGGCTGAAATCACGTTTCGAGGGTGGGCTGACCGTCGAACTCCTTCCGCCAGATTTCCTGACCCGGATCGATATCCTGGAGATCAAAACTTCCCTGCGCGGTTTCGAAAACCGGCTGCCGCTCGACCTGCTGGAACGGATCGCCGAACAATCCGGCGGCAATATCCGCGAGTTGGAGGGAACTTTGAACAAGGTCGTCGCCGCCGCTATGCTGAACGAGAATATTATCGACGACAGCGTAGTCGAGGCAGCCCTGGAGAAAATGCAGGCGGCAAAAGACAAGGAGCCATCGGCATCCCTGGAAGATGTCATCATGGCGACGGCGGAGTACTATGGGCTGACCCCGGAAGACCTGTCCGGGCGGGGACGCTCCCGCGAAGTCTCGACAGCCCGCCAGGTTGCGATGTATATCGCCCATAAGGAAATCGATCACCCGCTGCAGCAGATCGGCGAGATGCTTGGCGGGCGCAATCACAGCACCGTGTTATACAGTTGTGAACGTATCGCAGACCTGGTATCGACCGACTCACGTGTCCGCCGCGAAATCAACAGCATCCTGCGGACACTGCTGCCGAATACTTCCCCCGAACACCATCCCCGATCCGAGTAACAAAAAAAGGCAACCGTCAGCGGTGACTTCTTCAACTCAGTCGTATCGCAACTACCAGCCTTCCCACCGTGCGTGGCGCTGCTCCTTCCAGGGATCAGCTTCATTGTGATAACCCGCTTTCTCCCAGAATCCGGGCTTATCAGCTTCAAGAAACTCTACCGCCTGAACCCACTTGACGCTTTTCCAGAAGTAGCGTTTAGGCACCAGCGTGCGCAGCGGGAACCCGTGATCGGGTTCCAGGTATTCGCCCTCGTATTTGTAAGCCAGCAGCACATCATCGTCGAGCATCACGTCAAGGGGAAGATTGGCCGTATAGCCATACTCCGCATGGACGAGCACATACTGCGCTTCCGGCTTGACCCCGGCGAGTTCGACCAGCGATCTGAACGGCACCCCTTCCCAGTTAGTGCCGAACTTACTCCAGGCGGTCACACAGTGGACATCACACATCACCGACCGGGTTGGTAGTTCGAGAAACTCCTGCCATGTCCAGGTTTTCTCCTCATCTACCAGGCCAAAGGTGCGAAATGTCCACGTTTCCAGGTCGGCCTTTGGCACCGGGCCATAATGCAGCACTGGAAACTTGAGTGTCGCCGATTGGCCCGGCGGCAGGCGGTTTTCCTGCTTCATCCGTGCTTCAAGCTCTCGACGCTCGTCCTGCATGCGAGTCTCTCCTGAAACAACAACGAACACAATCTTGAATGTAGCAGCAGATCACGCGGGTCTCAATACCAATGGGCATCTAGAAATGGAAGATGTGGCAGTTGTCACCCCAACCTGTCGATGCTATAATTCCCGCCATATCGGGCGCGTAGCTCAGTTGGTTAGAGCGCACGGTTCACATCCGTGAGGTCACAAGTTCGAGTCTTGTCGCGCCCACTTTTTTGATTCTACTTTTTGGCCTCACGATTTTCCCCCGCCCCGAACCTTCTGGCGGGTTTTCCACACCATCCTGAAGAAGTTTACCGTGTGCTCCCACGGTTTGAT
The DNA here is from genome assembly GCA_034430335.1 of Anaerolineae bacterium. Classification (GTDB taxonomy): domain Bacteria; phylum Chloroflexota; class Anaerolineae; order Aggregatilineales; family UBA3940; genus JAFGOY01. The sequence goes on from DAOUES010000079.1 coordinate 4,132, forward strand.
GTGGCTCCTCTCCCCGGCATAGATGGTCTGGATGGGAACCCAAC
>DAOUES010000080.1:0-1897 GCA_034430335.1 Anaerolineae bacterium
GGCAGATCGAGGGTGAAATCACATTCGAGGTCGAGGGAAAGCTGGGCGAACTGGTCGAAATTCGCGGCGAAAAGATCGAGGTGGCCCTGCCGGGCAGCACCGCTGCCGGGGTCGTGCTGCGCGGCTTTGACATCGAAGCCCTGAGCTACCCGCACGGCTACCATACGCGCGGATTCGGTTTCCTTCTGGACGAGGTGAAGCAGACCGCTGGCCCGGATCGGACGATCCTGTCGTTTGTTCCTGTTGTATTCATGTTCCCGGCCAAAAGCCCCGATCCATTCACCGATCCTGACCGGCTGGTCTGGCGGGTAATGCCGTTTCCAAAAAATGTAGAACCGAAAACCCCGTCCGAGTTCAAGTACCGGATGACGCTCTACTATGCCGTGATCACTGCCGCCGCCGATCAGGTAAAGATGACGATCCCCGCTGGTGAGCGGCGGGTTACACTGGAGCACTACGCCCGCCGGAGATCGCCCCGCGCCGCTGCCTTCACCCTCCAGGGACAGGGCGGCGGGGAATATGACGGGGCTGCGTTGGGAGTGCGGGGGTTCAGGTGGGAACTCCGGGATTGGGAGCGCACGCTGCATAACGGGCGCTACCTGCGGAAGATCGCCTGTATGATCGACGGGATGAGCTACGACCCGGATACTGGCCTGGTGAGCTATAATGCCCGGATGGATTTTAGCAACGGGCGGCGGCGGCAGGACCGGGAACGACGTTTCATCGGGGCGCGCATCGTTCGCGTGGTACGGCGTTTTTCGAACGTGGAGAAAGAAGCGAAGCGGCGCACCTACCGCACCAGCTATGGCTTTCATGCCGTTCACAGTCTTTACCCTGTTTTGTTCCAGTTCAAAGATTCGACCGAACCGGTCTACCCGGTTGCGAGGTTGTATAATCGCATCGACAAGTCGGTCACCGAGCAGAAGGAAATCATCCTGCCGGGGTAGCGAACCCGGTTGGCGATTGAGAGACAACGAATGCCCAAAAGCGGCGTGATCATCCTGAAACAGGGGCGCGAGAAATCGGCCCAGAACTTCCACCCCTGGATTTTCTCAGGGGCAGTCGATACGAAACGCTCGAACCAGCACGAGATCGAACCCGGCGCGCTGGTCGAAGTGCGCGACTATCAGGGTCAATTCCTGGGACGTGGCACGTTCAACATCGATTCGGCGATCCGGGTGCGGCTGTTGAGCTGGGATCAAAACGAGGCGGTCGGCCCGGCATGGTGGCGAGTCCGGCTGGCGCAGTCGATTGCGGCCCGGCAAGCGCTGATCGACCGGGACGACCTGACCGCCTATCGGCTGGTCAACGCCGAGAGCGACGGGCTGCCCGGCCTGATCGTCGACCGGTACGGTGATTACCTCGCCGCGCAGTTCCTCACGCTGGGCGTCGAGGTGCGGAAAGACATAATCGTCGAGGCGCTGGCCGACCTGGTCAAGCCGCTGGGAATCTACGAGCGCAGCGATGTCGACGTGCGGCAGAAGGAAGGACTGGATGAGTCGGTCGGTTCGCTGTGGGGCGAACCCCCACCTGAACGGATCGAGATCGTGGAATACGGTGTGCGCTACCCGGTCGATATTGTCGGAGGGCACAAGACCGGCTTTTACCTCGATCAGCGCGACAGCCGCCGCTGGCTGCTATCCAGCCCGCTGGTCGAAGGGCGGGACGTGCTGAACTGCTTCGCCTTTACGGGCGGCTTCGGCGTCTGCGCGGCGTTGAACGGCGCGGCCTCGGTGGTGAACGTCGATTCGTCTCAGCCTGCGCTCGATATCGCCCGCGAGACGATGGCGATCAACGGGTTGGAAAGCAGCGATACAACCTACGTCAATGCGGATGTGTTTGCCCAACTGCGTGAATACCGGGAGGCAGAACGCGAATTCGACCTGATCATCCTCGA
>DAOUES010000081.1:0-22940 GCA_034430335.1 Anaerolineae bacterium
GTCGGATGAGGATGTCGAACCGCTGTCGCTGTTCTACGATGTATTGTTCAGCGAATAGTCTCTACTGCCCTTACCCTGGTGAACCTCAAGAATTTAGTTCGGTAAGACAGACCTCTCTCTCCCCCACAGGGGGCGATCAGGTTGGGTTTGTTTGATACGGTCCCGGGGCTAAAGCCGCCGGGCTAAAGGTGTTCTGTGGCCGACACCGGGGGACGAGAGAGATCAGGTCAACAGAGTACACCACTTTTCTAACAGGTGAATGATCATGGCGGTCATACTGGGCGAGTGGGATCAGCGCCCGATAGCGATCAGCGTAAAGCGCAACTGCCTGACGATCAGCATCGACGGGCCGATCGACGCGGACGTGTTCAGCTACGACATGGCCGGGCGAATGTGGACCGCCTACCTGGATCAAATCTCGTACCGGCGGGGCCTCGACGGGAAGATGATCGCCAAGTGGCGGCTGGAAGGACAGCAAAGGGATCGGCGGTGGCTGCCGCAAGCGGAAGCGCTGGAAATCGAAGAGCAGGCCCGACAGCAGGTTCAGGGCCTATATGAAGCTATCGGTGATGGCGGCGCAGTGCTAAATACCCCCCTCCCCCAGAATGCCATACCGCTGTTCGAACGAATCATCGCCTTCGACCGGGAACGGTCGATGCGCGACGCGGAACAATATCACGAGGTCTACAAGCCAGTCGGCATATTACCACCCGATCAATATATGGCGGTGGTGCTGCAAGCGACCGAAGGCTGCTCATTCAATGCCTGCACGTTCTGCGACTTCTACCGGGACCGGCGATTCAGGATCAAGAGCGAGGCGGATTTCCGGGAACACGCCGAGGCGGTGAAGGACTTTCTGGGCGGAGGGATGAGCCTGCGGCGGACAATCTTCCTGGGGGATGCCAATTCGCTGGTCGTGCCAACGAAACGGCTGATCACACTTTTCGACGTGGTGGGAGATACGCTCGATGTCGAGGCGCTGGGGGGCATCTATGCATTCCTGGATGGGTTCAGCGGCGAGAAGAAAACCACCGACGATTACGCCGAACTCCACAAACGAGGGCTGACCCGCGTTTACATCGGGATGGAAAGCGGATCGGACAGGCTGCTTGAGTTTTTGAACAAACCGGGCAGGGCTGATCAGGCAGTACAGGCAGTGCGGGCGATGAAATCGGCGGGGGTGGCGGTGGGGATCATCGTGCTGCTGGGCGCGGGTGGGCACGAGCATTCGAAGGATCACATCAACGAGACGGCGCGGGCAATCAGCGCGATGAATCTCGACCTGGACGATATCGTCTATTTCTCCGAGCTGCTGATCAGCGAAGGAATGGAGTATGCACGGGACGCTTTCGCCGCCGACCTGCACCCGATGACGCATGAGGAACGGCTCGACCAGCAGAAGGCAATCGAGAAACGGCTCAAGTTTTCACGAAGGGGTGGGACACCGCACATCAGCCGGTATGATATCAGGGAGTTTGTGTACTGATCACCCCCGATCAGCTATTGTTCAACTGGCAAGATTTATCCGCGAATTACGCGGATTGCGCGAATACACTTGCTCGCTACCGCTCGCCAAAAAACATTCCGGTCAGCGGAGATGGCCTTTCAGGGCGAAATCGGCGGCGGCCTCGGCGTGAATCTGGGTGGTATCGAACAGCGGGACGGGGCTGTCTTCCGGGCGGATGATCATCGGGAGTTCGGTGCAGCCGAGGATCACGCCTTCCGCGCCCTGATCGACAAGTGACGCAATGATTGATTTCATGCGGGCACGCGATTCTTCCTTCACGACACCGTGAACCAGTTCGTTGAATATGGCGGAATTCAGAAAGGCGCGATCTTCCTGCTCAGGGACAATCACCTGTAATTTGAACAGGTCAGCAAGGCGATCACGATAAAACGGCAGTTCCATCGTGAAGGCGGTTCCCAATAAGGCGACGCGCTTCAACCCTGACTCTACGATTTGTTCAGCCGCAGCGTCGGCAATGTGCAGCAACGGAATAGACAGGGCATCCTCGACATCGGGGGCAACCTGGTGAACCGTGTTGGTGCAAATCAGGATCACCTCGGCACCGGCGTTTTCCAACCGCTGCCCTGCGTCGATCATGGCATCGGCGATTGGCTGCCAGTTGACATCGCGCATACAGGCTTCTATCTCGGCGAAATCGACTGAATACAGGATAATCTTCGCCGAATGATGCCCGCCCAGCTCGCGCCTGACGATCCGATTGAGCGACTGGTAATACAGCACGGTCGATTCCCAACTCATTCCACCAATCAATCCGATGGTCTTCATTCCATCCTCCTGCAGGGTATAAGGCAGTCAACTGACCATACGGCGTAGCTTACCGTATGGTTCCAGGTTAGGCGAACGCCTGATTAAATATATAACCACCAGGTCAACTTTGACAGTAAAAAGACGGTAGGCTAAACTCGCGTTAGGAACTGTAAAAAAATATAAGCCCGCCTTTTCCCTGCCCTCACCCCTAAATCCCCTCTCCCTCATGGCGAGGGGACTTAAGCCCTGATGAAGAAGAACCGGGGATGAGGAGTAAACAAGATTATTCATCTTTGCTGTATCGCGGTTGGAAAATGCGGCGTTGCTTCTTTACAACTACTGCAGAGCGCGACATTATCCATATTCCCCAGGAGGCTCCATGCGTACCGTCGAATGGCATGAGGGAAAAGTCCGTATGATCGATCAGCGCCAACTGCCATGGGAATTGGTGCTGGTGGAATTCGACAACTACACAGATGTCGCCCGCGCAATCAGCGAGATGGTCGTTCGCGGCGCACCGGCGATTGGCGCGGCAGCGGCATTCGGGATGGTGCTCGCCGCGCAGCGGTTCGACGCGACCAACCGCCTGGAACTGCTGCGCTACCTGGAGGAAGCCGCCGAACTGATGAAAAGCGCCCGCCCGACGGCAGTCAACCTGATGTGGGCAGTCGACAAGCTGGTTCAAGTCGCCAGCCATGAATCACTGGCACGGGTCAAAGACATCCGCAAAGAGATGCTGCGTGCCGCCCAGCGCATCGCCGACGAGGACGTGGTGATCAACAAGCGGATGGGCGAATACGGCGCAACCCTGGTGCGAGACGGCGACACGATTCTCCATCACTGCAACACCGGGTCGCTGGCGACGGTCGAATGGGGGACGGCGCTGGGAGTGATCCGGTCGGCGCATGCCAATGGGAAGAAAATCCACGTGCTGCTGGACGAAACACGCCCACGACTGCAAGGGGCAAGATTATCGGCCTGGGAACTGACGCAGGAAAATATCCCGTTCGAGATCATCGTAGATAGCGCCGCAGGGCACATGATGCGCACCGGGCAGGTCGATATCGTGCTGGTCGGTTCAGATCGAACGGCGGCCAACGGCGATGTCGCCAACAAGATCGGCACCTATATGCTGGCAGTGCTGGCAAAAGAGAACGGCATCCCGTTCTACCCGGTCGTCCCGACTTCGACAGTCGATCTCAACATCAAATCGGGTGACGACATCCCAATCGAAGAGCGCCCACCCGACGAAATCCGAGCGCCATTCGGGAACGCGATCACGCCGGACGAATACCCGGCCCGCAACCCGGCTTTCGACGTGACGCCGCACCGGTTCGTCACCGGCATCGTGACCGAAAACGGCATCGTCTACCCACCGTTCAACGTCAACCTGAAACGCGCAGTCGAAGGAACGCTGGTCGAAGAAGTAACCACCGTCAACGGTGAGCCGGATGACGGAACCCAGCAGCTTTCCATGCTGGATAAATTTTATCTTGATGATGAAGGGGAAATCGAGTGACGACCGATGCTGACCAGGCGATCTGGCTGGCGGGGTTAATCGCCCGGTCGATAGCCGCCATCGAACACTCGCCGGGGCTGACCATCGAGGTGGAGGACGAACCGAAACAGTGGATACAGATCATTCTAGAGTCGGACGATTTCACGCAAAAGATCAGCGGTTTCATCTTGAATTATCCTTACCAGCATCGCAGCATCGAGCCACTGGACAACCTCGCGGAAACCGGTCTGACCCCTCCCCCCGGCACACGGGTCGATGCGTGGGAGCCGGGGGGGTTCACCCGGTTGTGGATCAGGCCGGATGTTCCGCTGGTAGGGCTGGCGCATTTTGCGATAGACATATTGAAAAAGGTCGCCGGCGCTGGCGACGAGGCTGAACTGACCGTTCGCATCGAGTACGGGTTCTGACAATCAGATAGAGAACCAAATATGGGGACAACGAAAAAACGCTATCTGCTGGGAAGTGGATTAAATACGGAGAAACTCACCGATACGATACGCGAGATGGTACTGGTCAATACGCAAAGCTGGACGTTGACCTGCAATGCGCCCTACAACCCGGTTGGGTGGGTATACTTATCGGCGCACTTCGAACATCCGGCGAGACAAGTCGAAGGAAAGTGTGTTTCGTCCTGGATGATCGTCGCCGGTATTGGAGGAGACTCCGACCCGCGAGAGGCGCTCGCCGAGGCAGGGAGCGATCTCCCGGACGGGTCGCTTCTTTCGGAGTGGAAGCCGGGCATCTTCTTCACGCTCGAAATACCCGGATGTACTTCTCCTGGTGATGTCGCCAGGCTGATTGCGTCGATCATGTCGAACGTTCAATGCGTGGACGATCCGAAAGCCGTCGACATCACGCTTGAGCAAATCAGGTAAAAGCAGGGGATTACTCCCGGGGCTAAAGCCGCCGGGCTAAAATGGGTGGGCAGTCACGAGGGCCGCCCACCCGGACACCATAATCAACGAGGGACACAATGAAAATTGCCATCACCGGCTCAATAGCCTATGACTACATCATGACTTATCCGGGCGCATTCAAAGAGATGCTGCTCGCCGAAAGCCTGGACCATATCAGCGTCAGCTTTCTCGTCGACGAGATGTCCAAACCCCGGGGGGGGATCGCGCCGAACATCGCCTATACGATGGCGCTGCTGGGCGAACACCCGGTGCTGGTCGGCACCGCCGGGAAGGACTTCGCGGAATATAAACGCGCACTGGACGAGGTCGGTGTGGATACGAGCGGAGTCAAGACATACGACGACATCTTTACCGCGTCGTGCTTCATCAGCACCGACCAGGAAAACAACCAGATCGTGACCTTCTATTCGGGCGCGATGATGCGCTCCGCCGAGTACAGCCTCCAGGAGGCAATCGGCGGGCAAGCCGACCTGGTCGTCATCTCACCCAATGACCCTATCGCATGGCAGAATTATATCGCCGAGTGCACAGCGCTTGGGCTGCCCTACCTGTTCGACCCCAGCCAGCAGATTGCACGGGTGCCGGGCGACGAGTTAGCCATCGGCGTGGAGAACGCGAAAATACTGATCACCAACGAATATGAAAACGAGGCGCTGCAAAAGAAAACCGGGTTTAACCATGCAGATTTGATGGAACGAGTCGAGACCCTTATCGTCACGCGCGGCGCAGACGGCACCGACATCTACACGCAGGGTCGAACCGTTCATATTCCTATCGTCCCGGCCAAAGAGATCAAAGACCCGACGGGAGTCGGTGATGCCTTCCGGGGCGGCCTGCTGAAAGGGCTGGCCGCCGGGTGGCCGTGGGAGATTTGCGGGCGAGTGGGAGCGCTGGCGGCGACCTACTGCCTGGAACAGGTGGGGACTCAGAATCACACCTACACACCGGAAGAGTTTGTAACTCGATTCCGTGAACATTTCGACGACGAAGGTGTGCTCGATGTGATGAATGTCTAGCCACCGATTTTTCCCCTGGGCTTTTTTGCCAGGAAACAAAATCTGTCCGTTTGGAGAACACTTTGCAATACGACTATTCCAATCAATTCATCGAAGATTCGCAGGTAACGAGATACGAACGCAAGTTCGCCGGAAAAATCGACATCATCCGGCACAGGATCGAATGCCAGATCATCAGACGGTATGCAGCAGGCGACCTGTATGACTGTTCAGTCGGGCACGGGCGATTCATCACAGAACTGCCGCTCGTCCGCACCTACTCGGCGATGGACTACTCAGAAGCATTCATCCACTATATCGAAGCCCACTATCCGCAGGTCGCCGTTAAAAAGGGTGACCTTTTAGATAGGATCGAGGAGCCGGACGATCTCTACGATACGGTGCTGTGCATCCGCACACTATCAGGGCTGGGCGAATCCGCATCGATCATCGGCGAGATGGCCCGCATCGCCAGGCCGGGCGGGATGATCATTTTTGATTACGACCGGGAAAACGACTTTATCGCCAAAGCCCTGTACGACAACTCAATGACGATCATCAAGGCCGTTCGATTGGACTCGCCCTTCGCAATGAAGATCAAACACAATTCACGACTCTCGAAATTTTTTAACCGCCCGGTCAACTTCATCCCGCTGTCCTTATATTTCCTGCTGGAAAAAGCGTGGGGGACACTATCAGGTGAACGCATCCTCTATATCACGCAGAAAAACACACCTGATCCAGCCGACTGAGAGTAACAGGCTGTTGGCTTGCAAAGTTGGTTTATGCTCCTTCTTTCCCGGCGCTAAAGCACCGGGCTAATGTCCCTGGGCGGGCACAAGGCCGTCCTTACGAGACGGGGATTGGTGTTTAGACTAAGCACCAGAAGATACTATGACCGACAAGAACGACTACCTGATCAAAAGGACGATCGATACCGCGTTTGTCCGTAATTTTCTTTCGTCAGACGAGAGCTACACCGCTTACGCACTCGGCGACTTGGAAGAACCTTATGCCAGCCATGCCAACTGGTACACGGCTTCGGTCGACGAACAGGTTGAGGGGCTGGGGCTGGTCTATACCGGGCTTTCACCCACAGTGCTGTTTCTATTCGGAACGCTCCCGGCAATCGAGGCGATCCTGCACAGCGACGCCGCCCCACAGCAAATCTACCTGACGGCAAAGCCGGAAGCAGCGGACACAATCAAGACAGTGTATGATGTCGAGGCGATCTATCACATGTACCGGATGCGGCTACACCCAGAGCGCTTCTCCCCAACAGCGCCTGACGAAAACACCCCCCCACCCCGGCGGCTGGATACGGGCGATGTCGAGGCGATCAACCGGCTGCAACGCGAGGCATCGGAACATGACGCACGCGATATGCGGGACATTGCATTTGATCCCGTGATGGTCGGTGATGGCTACTACTATGGTATTTTCGTCGACGATAGATTGAAGGCAGTGGCGGGGACACATCTCACGGCAAAACGGGAAGCAGTGGCGGCGGTCGGCAACGTGGTCGTACACCCCGACTCGCGCGGGAAGCACTGGGGAACGATTGTCAGCCAGGCGGTGACCGAGGCGCTGATCGAGGACGGGTTCCGGCTGATCGTGCTGAACGTCCGGCAGGACAACATCGCCGCGATCAAAACTTACCAGCGACTGGGGTATCAGGTCACGGGAGAGTTCATCGAAGGGTTGGCATCGAGAGCGTATTAAGAACACTATCTAGCACGAGACAACTGCCGAACATGCGAATAGGGTGAGGGGGCAAAGTACATAACACGCTCTAGGAAAGTGTGAAAGACGCGGTATAATCTCGCCCCTGGACTTTGACCGAGGACTGATCGGGACAAAGCTCCGAGTGCAGCTACAATTGTCTAGATGCAATGCGAATAATTCCACGGCAAAAACCGAGAATGGAGCAAAAACCAACAATGGCAATCGATTTTGATATTAAAGACCCAGGATTAGCCGAAGGCGGTCGATACCGGATCGAGTGGGCGGCGAAAGAGATGCCCGTCCTGAAACTGATCCGCGAACAGTTCGAGAAAGAACGCCCGCTTGAGGGCCTCAGATTATCGGCCTGCCTGCACGTCACGACCGAGACGGCCAACCTGATGCACACGCTCCAGGTCGGCGGGGCGGATATCGTGCTGACGGCATCAAATCCACTCAGCACGCAGGATGACGTCGCCGCCAGCCTGGTGACTCACTACGAAATCCCGGTGTACGCGATCAAGGGTGAAGACGACGAAACGTACTACCGGCACCTAGAAGCAGCAATCGCCCACAAACCGCACATCACGATGGACGACGGTGCGGACCTGGTGAGCGAAATCCACAAGAATCACACGGATTTACTCAATACCGTGATCGGCGGAACGGAAGAGACGACTACCGGGGTGATCCGGCTGCGGGCGATGGCAAAAGACGGCGCATTGAAATTCCCCGTCGTGGCCGTCAACGACTCGATGACCAAGCATCTGTTCGACAACCGCTACGGCACCGGGCAGAGCACGCTCGACGGCATCATCCGGGCGACCAATATCCTGATCGCCGGGAAGACTTTTGTCGTGGCCGGGTACGGCTGGTGCAGCCGGGGGATCGCGATGCGGGCGAAGGGCCTGGGGGCCAACGTGATCGTCACCGAGGTCAACCACCTGAAAGCGCTCGAAGCGGTGATGGACGGGTTCCGGGTGATGCCCATGATCGAGGCTGCGCCGATTGGCGACATCTTCGTCTCGTCAACCGGGGACATCAACGTTTTCGATACACATCACATGGAAGTGATGAAGGACGGGGCGCTGGTCGCCAATTCGGGGCACTTCAACGTCGAGATCAACATCCCCGGCCTGCGGGAGATGTCGATTGGCGACCCGGAGCGGGTGCGCCCGTATGTCGATAAATACACGCTCAAAAGCGGCAAAATCATCCATATTCTGGGCGAGGGACGGCTGATCAACCTGGCCGCCGCCGAAGGTCACCCGGCCAGCGTGATGGACATGAGCTTCGCAAACCAGGCGCTGGGCGCAAAGTTCATGAAAGACAACGCCGAAACGCTTGAGAACAAGGTCTATACCATCCCCGAAGACATCGACATGGAGATCGCCCGGCTGAAACTGGACGCGATGGGGATTAAGATCGACGTGCTGACCGATCAGCAAGAAGCCTACCTGAACCAGTGGGAAGAAGGTACATAGACTCATTCCACGCAATCGACACGGCTGCTCAATCGAGCAGCCGTTTGTTTTCTGCGAGCATGAAGACTGCCAACCAGTGGGCGACCACCAGGGTCGCCCCTACCGCCGCCGGTTAGTTTTGCGACAATTCATAACCTGCAACCGCCTGAATTCCTGTGATCCCGGAATCAGATGAGAGCGCTGCCGGATCGTCTATCGAGGGTGGGCGATACGGTGGGCACAGTACCTCTTGCATAATTGCCACGCCTAAAGCGCATACGGTATACTGACTCGTGTTGCGATTGCCTTTCAGCATTCAATGAGAGCGGATTGTGAAAGCATTCATCACCGGGGCCGGCGGCTTCGTCGGCCAACACCTGGTCAAACATCTCCTCGATCAAGGATATGAAGTCTTTGGAACGACGTTCTTTCCTGAGGAGCGTTTTACTGCTCTCAGCGAGGCCGGAGCAACGCTCCAGCAGATCAACCTGACCGACAGGGAAAAGATCGAAACAGTGCTGGCCGACGTGCGGCCAAACCATATCTACCATCTGGCCGCGCAGAGCTTCGTGCCGGAGTCATTCGACAATCCCTGGGATACGTTGAGCAACAACATCCAGAGCCAGTTGAACATCCTCCTTTCGATGATCAAGTTGAACCTCAATGCCAGAATCCTGATCGTCAGTTCGGCTGAGGTCTATGGCACGGTGTCACCGGACGACATCCCCATATCCGAACAGCAGCCGCTGCGCCCCCAGAACCCCTACAGTGTCAGTAAATTGACGCAGGACATGCTGGGCTTGCAGTATCATCTGAGCCACAACGTAGACGCAATCCGCGTCAGGCCCTTCAACCAGATCGGCCCAGGGCAAAGCGACCGATTCGTCGCGCCAGCGTTCGCCAGCCAGATCGCGGCGATTGAGGCGGGTAAGCAGGAGCCGGTCATGCGCGTTGGCAATCTGATCGCAAAACGGGACTTTACGGATGTCAGGGACATGGTGCGCGCATTCGAGTTGGCAATGGGAAAAGGCGAGTCCGGCGCTGTGTACAATATCGGGAATGGGCAGGCACACAGTATCCAGGAACTACTCGATACGCTGCTCTACGAGACAGATGCGCCGATCACCCTTGAAGAGGACCCGGCCCGGATGAGACCGGTGGAAGTGCCGATCTTTGTATGCGACAACCGAAAAATACGGTCGACAACCGGATGGGAACCTGCATACACGTTCAAACAGACACTGATCGATGTGTTGAATGAGTGGCGCGAACGGGCCTAGTACAGCAAGGTCTAAATAGACCCATATTAAGATTTGTGCCTAAACTGGCGATTTTCTTCTAATCTATCTATCGGCCCTTTTAGGCCCCGATGCACTAGTGACTATCCCCGGCGCTAAAGCGCCGGGCTAAAATCGCTATGTCGCCTGCGGCGGGCGACCGCAAGGGTCGCTCATACGAGACGGAATCAGGGTTTGCGATCCGTCAAATAGATTGCTAAAAAATTCAGGTCAATAAAGTATCAGGACAGCGAGTTGATATGCGCTGCCCCCGGCGGGGAACGATTATCAGGAGAGTAATAAATGCCAACAGCACTGATCACAGGGATCACCGGCCAGGATGGATCATACCTGGCCGAGTTTTTACTCGAAAAGGGATATGAAGTCATCGGGTTGGTTCGTAGAACCAGCACAGTGAACTTCGAACGGATCGGCCATATCCAGGACGAACTCAGACTGGTCTCCGGCGATATGCTCGACCAGACATCGCTGCACAATATCATCACCGATCACCGGCCAGACGAAGTCTATAATCTCGCCGCCCAGAGCTTCGTGGGGACATCGTGGGAACAGCCAGTATTCACCGGCGAGGTGACCGCGATAGGCGTAACCCGCATCCTGGACGCGATCCGGATGGTCGATCCGGCGATTCGTTTCTACCAGGCAAGCAGTTCGGAGATGTTCGGTAAGGTGCGGGAAGTCCCACAGAACGAGAACACCCCGTTCTACCCGCGCAGCCCGTATGGTGTAGCGAAAGTCTACGGGCACTGGATCACGGTCAACTACCGGGAGAGCTACAACATGCACGCCACAAGCGGCATCCTGTTCAACCACGAATCGCCGCGCCGGGGGCTGGAATTCGTGACCCGCAAGGTTACGGACGGCGCAGCCCGGATCAAGCTGGGATTGTCCGACAAGCTGGCACTGGGCAACCTCGACGCCCGCCGGGACTGGGGATACGCGAAAGACTATGTGCGGGCGATGTGGCTGATGCTTCAACAGGACGAACCCGACGACTACGTCATCGCGACCGGGGAAACGCACTCGGTGGAAGAACTGTGCGAAGCGGCTTTCGGACATCTCGACCTGGACTGGCACGATTACGTCGTGCAGGACCCGCGCTACATGCGCCCGGCGGAAGTCGATATGCTGGTTGGAGATTCCGGCAAAGCAAAGCAAAAACTGGGCTGGGAACCCGAGGTTACCTTCACCAAACTGGTAGAAATAATGGCCGAAGCTGATATGAAACGACTGCAGAAGGAGATCAAGAACCGTGAGTGACATCAGCTTTGGGACTGACGGCTGGCGGGGCAGGATCGCCGGGCTTTAGCAAACGAATATGCCCCCTCGTCGAAGCGATGCGGGGGCATATTTTTTGCTTACCAAAGCTATATTCCGTTTCGCAGCGCCCCCCTTAGCAAAGGGGGACACACAGAAGTTTTGGTATGTGAACATAGCAGGCACGTGGTTTGTTTATACAGCAACAGACGTTCATATGGAATTAGTCGATACACACTGCCATCTGGATCATAACTTCTTCGACGAAGACCGTGAAGAAGTCATCGCGCGGGCGCTCAAGGCTGGCGTCAGCCGCTTCGTCGTGCCGGGGCTGGACATCGCCACCAGCCGGGCAGCAATCGAACTGGCGGAACAATACGAGTCGATCTACGCGGCGGTGGGGTTCCACCCGAACGAGATCGGCCCCGACGCCGGTCCGCCGGAAGCGGCGCTCAAGGAAATCTGGCAGTTGAGTAAGCACCCGAAAGTGGTCGCTGTCGGCGAGATCGGGCTGGACTATCACTGGGACAAGACACCGCACGCGACCCAGTGGAAATGGCTCAAATTGCAGCTCAAGCTGGCCGCCGAACGGTCGCTGCCGGTGATCCTTCACAACCGGAATTCAACCGCCGATATCCTCGCCATACTGGAAGAATGGCATACCGCCCTCCAAGACACACCCTTAGCCGCAAGGCCGGGCGTGCTGCACTCTTTTTCGGGGACCTGGACGGATGCTCAACAGGCACTGGCGATGGGATTTTACGTCGGGATTACCGGCCCGGTGACATTTAAAAAAGCCGAAGAAACCAAGTACATCGCCGCGCACGTACCGGATGGCCGCCTACTGCTCGAAACCGATTCGCCATACCTGACACCGGAGCCTTACCGGGGTAAGCGAAACGAACCGGGCTACCTGCGCCACATCGCCGAAGAAATCGCCGTGCTGCGTGAAGAATCCCTGGAATCGGTGGGACAGAACACCACGCAAAACGCCGCCGTACTGTTCGAATTCAGCCGATAGATTTGATCAAACCAATAAAACACTATATACTCGTCGCTCAGGAACCACCGAGAACATCGCCTTTCTGAGCTACTGCTGGCGTCCGCGAAGCCCTGAAGCAGAGACTAGGTACTGGCAGTTCGAAGCGGAATGACAGGATACCTACCAGATGCAGCCGGTAGAATCACCCGTCGTTCCGCAACGATAGATCACCGCCGCATGGCTCAACTGCGATCAACAAGCGCGGTTCCTTCTGGCCCAACAGGGTTCAACCACCCGGTATGAGGCCAGGAAAACTTTGAAAAGGGAGACCTATTAATAACCACTATGACATCCGATGCACCGGCTACTTCAGTTGAAAATGTAGAAGAGGAAAACGAGCTGGATTTATCAAGTTTTGAGGCTCTACTGGATTCCTACGACTATGACCAGCCCCGAAGAGGAGAGACTCTGGCCGGACTGGTGCTAGAAATCACCGACGATCAAGTCATTCTTGATGTCGGAACGAAGCGAGATGCCATCGTACCGCGTTCAGACCTGGACCGGCTTGATCCAAATACGCTCGACCGTATCAAACCAGGGGCTGAAATCTCGGTCGTCGTTCTCAGACCACTCAGCAAAGACGGCGAGCTGCTGGTATCGATCAACAAGGCTTTAACGATTGAAGATTGGGACCAGGCAAGCCAACTGCATGAGTCTTCCGATGTGATCGAGGTCGAGGTCATTGGTCAGAACAAAGGTGGCGTACTGGTCGATTTTGGACGTCTGCGTGGCTTTATTCCGAACTCACAATTGTGCGAAATCCCGCGAGGGGCATCCTCCGAACGTGCCACCGATATCAAGACAAAACTGATCAGCAGCAAGTTAGTGGTAAAGGTCATCGAAGTCAATCAACGCCGCAACCGCCTGGTGATGAGCGAAACAGCCGCCCAGCGCAGCGTCAGGAAAGAATGCCTTTCTGACCTGGAAATCGGCGAGGTCGTGCAGGGCAAGGTCGTCGGGCTGGTCGATTATGGAGCCTTCGTCGACATCGGGAATGGCGTTCACGGACTCATTCATATTTCCAAGCTTGACTGGCAGCATGTGAACCATCCCAGCGAAGTCTTAGCGGTTGGGGATGACGTAGAAGTCCGGATTGACCAGATCGACATCGAGCGGGAGCGGATCAGCCTCAACCGCAAAGCGGTCGTTCCCGATCCCTGGGAAAGCATCGAGGAGCAGTACGCGGTCGGCAGCCTGGTCACCGGAACGGTCAGCAGTGTGGCCGAATACGGAATCTTCCTTGACCTGCCGAATGGGGTCACCGGTCTGGCACATGTCAGCGAAATGTCCAGCTACAACATCCAGGACCCGCGCAAATGGGCGCAGGAAGGCGAAGACCTGCTGGTGCGGGTGATCAACATCGACACCGAGCGCAAGCGGATCGGGTTGAGCCTGGACGCCGTCACCCATGACGAGTTCACCGACTGGATGATCGCGCGCGGGGATCAGCCGTCTATGATTCGGATGACCGAAGCTTCGGAAGAAAACGAGGAACAGCCGGAGGACGAGGCGTCCATCGAAGAACCCGAGATGGTCGAAGAAGTAATGGAAGCTGAGGCCGTGATCGAAGTAGAGGCTGAAGCGGAAGCTGAAGCAGAGGTTGAGATCGAGGCGGAAGCAGAGGCCGAGGTCGAGGCTGAGACTGAAATGGAGATCGAGGCTGAGGTCGAGGAAGATACCGAAGCCGAGGCCGAAGTTGAAATCGAAGCAGACGACGAAGCTGCTGCGGAAGCCGAGGCCGAAGTAGAAGTAGAAACCGAAGCAGAGGCCGAAGTTGAAATCGAGGCAGACGACGAAGCTGAGATTGAAGTCGAAGCCGAGATCGAAGTAGAAGAAGAAGTAGAAACCGAAGCAGAGGCCGAAGTTGAAATCGAGGCAGACGACGAAGCTGAGGTTGAAGTTGAAGCCGAAATCGAAGTAGAAGAAGAAGTAGAAACCGGAGCTGAGGCCGAAGTTGAAATCGAAGCAGACGACGAAGCTGAGGTTGAAGTTGAAGCCGAGACTGAGGTTGAAGTTGAAGCCGAGATCGAAGCTGAGGCCGAGGAAGAAGCGGAATAATCTCCCGGTCGTTCGCTCAAGCCAAGAGGTAGAAAACTGCAATACCGGATGCGTCAAGAGCATCCGGTATTTTTGATCCCACCCTCACCCCTAAATCCCCTCTCCCTCATGGCGAGGGGACTTAACATCCTGAGAAAGAAGGGCCGAGACAAGGAGGGGAAATACCGTTCGCATTACTTTCCTCGCACCACTCTTCCTGTATATGGAAAATGCGGGGGTATTTCTTTACACCCACTTAACACCGCCCTGCGGTTATTGTGCCTGAACCCATCAGCGGTTATAATCGCCCGGCGAACAGGAAAAAACAAGGCGGCGAGGCAAAAAGCCGCTCCTTTTTTTGAGAGATAATGACACCCAAACTTTCGATAGTCATTGTAAGCTGGAACGTATGCGACCTGTTACAGGGATGCCTCGAATCGATTCAGGAGAGCTTGGACAGCCAGGAAAACGACCTGCCGGTTGAAATTATCGTCGTCGACAATGCGTCGACGGATGGGACAGCCGAAATGGTCGGCCAGCGCTTCCCTGATGTACACCTGATCGAAACAGGCGAGAACCTCGGCTTCACAGGCGGAAACAACCTCGGATTGGAAGCCGCTCAAGGTGAGTATCTCTTTTTGCTTAACCCTGACACCCAGATCACCGGCGATGCGCTGCGAACACTGGTCAACTACATGGACGCGCATCCAACGGTTGGCGCAGTTGGCCCAAAACTGGTGACCGACGACGGCTCCGCCCAACCCTCGCGCCGACGATTCCCAACCCTGTGGACGGCAGTCTTCGAAAGCACCTGGCTGCAACCCATTGCACCAAAGCGGGTGCTCGATCAATACTATATGGCCGATCAACCCGACGACGAGACACAGGCGGTGGACTGGGTCGAAGGGGCGGCACTGATGATCCGGCGCAGCGTATACGAATCGGTGGGGGAACTGGACAGCCGCTTCTTCATGTATTCGGAGGAACTGGACTGGCAGCGCCGGATCAAACAATCCGGCTGGGAAATTCACTACGTCCCGGATGCACAGGTACTGCATTTTGGGAGCAGAAGCAGCGACCAGGTGATCGCACAGAAGCATATCCATTTCCAGACCAGCAAAATCCGCTACTTCGCCAAATATCACGGGCAGTTCGCAGGCTCCTGCCTTCGCTGGTTTCTGCTGTTCAGCTACACCTGGCAGCTTGCACTAGAAAGCCTCAAATGGCTGTTCTGGAACAAACGTGACCTGCGTAAGAGCCGTATCGAGGCGTATTATCAAGTGATCAAATCCGGGTTACCGGCGAGGGTCTGACGTGCGCGTAGGGATGATTACAGGCGAATACCCGCCCCTTTCGGGCGGGGTGGCGAACTTCACCAGAGACCTTTCACGGGCGATGGTCGAAGCCGGGCACGAGGTGCATGTCTTCACGCGCGCAAAGGCGAAAGGGGACAGCAATTCCCCGATCATCGTCGAGCCAGGCGTTAAAGGCAGATGGAACTGGCTGACCAACCGGGCGATCAAGCGCTGGATCAAAGAGAACCGGCTCGACATCGTCAACATCCAGTTCCAGACCGCCGCCTACAACATGCACCCGTCGATCCACTGGCTGCCCAGCCGGGTGAAGGACATCCCGGTGATCGTCACCTGCCACGACCTGCGCTTCCCATACCTTTTCCCGAAAGCGGGAAAGCTGCGTATATGGGTAGTTAAGAAACTCACCCAGGATGTCGACGGGGTGATCACGACCAACGGCGAGGATGAAATCCGGCTGCGCGACGACTGGGGAATCCGCGAGGTGGCCTGGATACCGATCAGCAGCAACTTCAGCATCAACCCACCGGAGGATTACGACCGGGAAACCTGGAGGGCACAGTACGGAATCAAAAGCGACGACCTGCTGATCAGCCATTTCGGATTTTTGAACCGCAGTAAAGGCATCACGGTATTGATCGATGCGCTGGCGAAGCTCGTCGAGCAGGGGCTGCCCGTCCACCTGATCATGATCGGCGGGCGAGCGGGAGCCAGCGACCCAACCAACCTGGTCTACGGGAAAGAGGTCGACAAGCAGATCAAGCGGCTGGGGCTGGGCGATAGAATCCACTGGACGGGCTATGCCGAGCCGCCGACGATCAGCGCGGGATTTTGTAGCAGCGATATCACCACCCTACCCTACGTCGACGGCGTCTCGCTGCGGCGGACAACGCTGATGACTTCGCTGGCGCACGGCAAGGCGATCATCACCACCGAACCACAGATGCCGCTGCCGGAACTGGGCGAAGCGGTCGAGATGATCCCGGTCAACGACCCGGACGCGCTGGCCGATGCGATTATCAGATTGTGGGAGCAGCCGGAACGCCGGAAGGAGCTAGAAACGGCGGCATTGACGGTTTCACAGAAATTTAGCTGGAAACAGATCGCGGCGCGGACGCTGGGCTTTTACGAGACGATCCGGGGTGAGTTCGAGAGCCGGAAACGCCAGAAGCTCTGAAGCATACTGATGAGTTAGCGACGATCACCCCCCTGCATTTCGCTTTGCGAAATGCCTGTCCCCCCTTAGCAAGGGGGGACAGCATATCTTTTTTTGTGGCGAATTGTTGTAGTCGGGATAAATATCCCCCCAGACTACAGCAACAGGGAAAAGAGCAAATTAAAGCACAGCAAATGGGGAATCAATGAGTTGGATCGAGACAGCGCAAAGCTGGCTTAAAGAAAAACCGAGACGCGCTGATTGGGCGGCGGTGCTTTTCCTGTCGGCGCTGTGGCTGTTCTATTTCTGGCGGGCGATCACCGGGAATCCGCTGCACCAGGTTTCCTACCCGGAAGGCGACTTCTCCGGGCAGTTCGTGGCGTTCAGCGCATACCAGGCGGAACGGCTGCTGGGCGGCCGGATTCCGCTCTGGAACCCATACAACTACGCCGGTCACCCGTTCATCGCCGATACGCAGGCGGCGGTTTTCTACCCGCCCCGGCTGATCGCGATTTTGATCAGCAGGTTTACCGGCGGATGGGGCTATGCGGCAGTCCAGGCGGAAGCAATCGGCCATTTCTGGCTGGTTTCGATCTGGATGTACCTGTTCGTGCGGACGGTGACAAAATCGTCGCTGGGGGGGGTAATCAGCGCGATCACGCTGACTTACGGCGGCTACCTGACCGGGTATCCACCGCTGCAACTGGCACTGCTCGAAGCGGGCACCTGGCTGCCGCTGTGCCTGCTCGGAATCTACCGGGCAACTGACGATCAGGCTGGCCGATTGACTATCGGCTGGCTGGGATTGAGCGCAGGGGGACTCGGCCTGAGCCTGCTGGCGGGCCACCCGCAAACGACATGGTTCATCACCTATTTACTGATCGCGTACATCATCCACCGGGTAGTACGGAAGGGATTCAAGTGGTGGCTGGTACCGGTCATGATGGCAGTGGTATTCGGGCTGGGATACAGCCTCGCCGCCGTGCAGCTTCTCCCCGGATTAGAGTACCTGGGGCGAACGGTGCGGGCTGAACTGAGTTTCGACGCGCTGGCGAAGGGATTCCCGCTGCGCGACCTGGTCGTATTCCTGATTCCCAACGTGGTCACGGTGTGGTCGCCGCTGTATTCGGGGATCGCAGCGCTGGCGCTGGCCGGGATCGCCGTGTGGCGGAAACACGAATCGGCACGGTTCTGGGGTATAACGGTGCTGGCGGCGATCATTTATTCGTTTGGCGGGGCGACGATTCTGTACCGGATCGCCTACCTGCTGCTGCCCGGCTGTTCCCTGTTTCATGGGCAGGAACGGGCGGCGTTCATCGTCGCCTATGGGATCGCGTTCCTGGCCGGAATGGGGATCGCGGCACTTCAAAAGGAACAATTCGAACTCAAGATCGTCCGGCGTATACTGGGGATTTGCACGATTGTTGCCGCCGCCGCCGCGCTGGAATCGTTCATCCTGAGCCGGTTCTTCGAGGAGATCGACACGTCACGGACATCGATCATCAGCGGGACGATATTCCTGAGTATGCTGCTGCTGGCAGCCTGGGCGGTGATCGGGCGGTGGGGGAAACACGCTCAAAAGGGCTGGTGGGCAGCGGCGATCACCGCTTTGGTGGTGTTCGACGTGGTCAGCCTGACGTGGTATACAAACTGGGAAGCGTTCCCGGCGGGCGACCGCGAATTGATCGTTCACGACCTGGTCGACCCGGTGCTGGAAGATCACAGCCTGTTCCGGGTGGACGGGAGGCTGGGACTGGCAGGCAACTACGGCAGCATGTTCGGCATTCAGGATATTCGGGGGATCAGCCCGCTGCGCTTGCAGGCGCTCGAAGCATACCAGACGAAACTGCCCGCCTATCGACAGTACCAGCTACTCGGCGTGAAATACGTTTTCACCGACTGGGATCAACTCGAAGTGCCGAGCACGATCATCGCCGAGAAGCAGACTTTAGGCTATCCGACCACCTGGAAAGTCCACCGGCTCGAACCGGGCTATCCACGCGCCTGGATGACCTATCAGGTGCTTGAAGTGGCCGACGATCCGGCGGCGCTAGGCTGGCTGAACGAACCGGCGCTCGATCCGTTCACGACGGCGATATTGAACGAGACACCAGACCTTGACCTGCCGGAGACGGCCCCAACCGACTGGTCGGTAACAATTACCGAATACGAGCCTGAATACATTTCGATCAAAGTCGAGACACCGGAGGACGGCGTTCTGGTGGTCAGCGAGTGGGATTACCCCGGCTGGCAGGCGGCGGTCGATGGTGAAAAGGTGGAGACGCTGCGGGCCTTCGCGGGGATACGTGCGCTGGCGGTCAAGGCTGGCGATCACGAGATTACGTTCGCGTATCGCCCGGCAAGCGTCAGGCTGGGGGCGGTGATCAGCGGACTGGCGCTGGTTATGATCGCGGGGATCGTGATATGGTCGAAACGCCTGTCGGAGATTGTTGTTTTGTGAAGTTTGTGCAACCCCCTCTGGCCGACTTCGTCGCCCATCTCCCCCAGACTTGGGGGCGATCAAGAAGGTGTTGTGTGTTCTGTGCGTGGCGGAGCACCCCCTCTGTCTCCTGCGGAGACATCTCCCCGGCCCCCTTCGCCGCTGCGCGGCACTTCCCCCAGAGGGGGCAGGCTGGGGGCGATCAGGTTGGCTTTGTTTGAGAAGGATCGGGGTTACAGGACGCTATCGAGGATAAAAACGATGCTGTTTGAACGGCAGTCACTTGAACATTTCTTCACACACGGCGACCGCCGGTTGGTGGCGCTGGCAATCGGGGGTACGCTGGCAGTCAGCGCGGTGCTGATCGGGCTGTCACTGGCGACAATCGGGCCGATCTACACGGTCGGGCTGCTGATCGTGCTGGCCGGGGCGGTGTGGATTTTCATGGGGATCGAGAACTCGCTGTGGGTGATGGTGGCGATCATTGCGCTGCTGCCTTACGCGGCGATGCCGATCAAGATCGTGGTGACGCCGACTTTCCTCGACCTGGCGATGGGGGTGTTCTTCTTCCTGTATATCGGCGAATGGATGACCGGCTGGCGGCGGCGGCTGACGACCACGCCCGTCCACGCCTTCATCATCCTGTTCATGGTGTTGAGCGTCTTCAGCTTTGTCGCCGGGCTGCGCTACGCCGGGCTGACCTCGACGATCATCCGGCGCTTTGCCGAATTTCTGCTCAGTATGTCGCTGGCGATGGTCATGGTCGACGTGATCCAGAGCAAGGAATCGCTCAAACGGCTGGCGCTGGTCATCATCCTGGCCGGAACGCTGGCAGCGCTGATCGGGATCGTGCTGTGGGTGATGCCCGACGCAATGGCAGAAAGCATCCTGCGGCGCTTCGCGGTGGTCGGGTACCCCGGCTCCGGGATCATCCGCTACATCGAAGAAAACCCCGACCTGCCCGAACGGGCCATCGCCACCAGCGCCGATCCGAACGCGCTGGGCGGGATGCTGGTAATGATCGCCGGGTTCGTGACTCCGCAGGTGATCGCCAGGAACCCGGTCACCGGGAAACGGTGGCCTGCCTTCGTCGCGCTGGGGCTGCTGGTGCTGTGCCTGATACTGACATTTTCACGCGGCTCGATGCTGGCGTTCGTCGCGGTGCTGGTGTTCGTCGCGGCGGTGTACCAACCCCGGCTGCTGGTCTACGGGGGAATTGCGGCGCTGATCTTCATGGTCGTACCCTGGACCCAGTATTACATCATCCGGATGATCGAGGGGTTCCAGGGAGCCGATCTCGCCACCCAGATGCGGTTCGGCGAATACGAGGACGCGATCCGGCTGATCACGCGCTACCCGGTGATCGGGGTGGGATTCGCGGGCGCACCGGATATCGACATCTACCTGGGCGTGTCGATGGTTTACCTGGCGATTGCATCGAACATGGGGGTGGTGGGACTGTTGGCATTCCTGGCGCTGATCGCGGCGGTATCGCTTTATGCGCTGCAAGCGTACCGGCGGGAAAATGTCGCGCCGGGGTTGAAATCGATCCTGGTCGGGGCGATGGCCGGGCTGATCGGGGCGCTGGCGAACGGGATATTCGACCATTACTTCTTCAACCTCGACTTTCACCCGGCGGTGACGATCCTGTGGATATTCGTCGGGCTGATCCTGACCACCGCACGGCTGATCCTCGCAGAGCCGGAACCCAAACCGGCGCAGAACATCCAACAGGCAAGCAGCTAACGATATGACCGATCAGCCGCCCGCCAGCGAACGCCAGAATCGCCTGACTATCTGGGCGATCCGGATCATCCTCGCGGTTGCACTGATCGTCATGATCGGGCCAATACCGGCGATGGTCGGCTACGAGAACCGGGCCGAGGGCCAGATTTTCGGCAGGTACACGATCAAATACTTCGGATTGATGGCCGCGTACCTGCTGGGCACCTGCGCCTGGCTCCTCACCACAATCGGGGCGCTGGCCTGGCTCGACGAAAAACGGCTCGAAGCGATACGAACCCGTATCGACAAAAACGCCATCCCGTCGGCGGCGGCGACCACAGCGGCAGTCGGCGGATTGATCGGCTTACGAATCCTGCTGGTGTGGAAGAAAATCAGCTTCCCCGGCGCATACGCCGACCGGATGCCCGCCGTCGTGATGACCACCTGGCTGGCGCTGGCGGCGCTGGCCTCGCTGCTGGTCGACTCCCGGATCGCGCAGACAATCGACGACAGGATCGGGAAACGCTTCGGAACGCTGTGGATTTTCGCGGCCAGTAAGCCCGGTCTACTGACAACAGCCGGGCTGGTATTGGTCGCCGGGCTGCTGACAATCATCGCCGTACGGGGTGATTTCGCCCGCCTGCCGCTGTATCATCGAGACGCCGCCGCGCATATTTATTTAGGCCAGCTCATGATGCAGGGCGGCAGGCCATATATCGACCTGGTCTACTTTCACCCGCCGCTGCGATTCGGGGTGAGCTGGCTGATCAACGTCATTGCAGCCGCATTCCACCTGCCGCTGATCCCCACGTTTCACGTCTTCAGCTACCTGCTGTCGCTGGGGGTATTAATCGGCGTCTATCTAACAGGCAAAGAACTGCTCGGCAGCCGGAGCGGGGGCGTGTTCAGCGCAGCGGCGCTGCTGGGGATCGATCACCTTCAACTGCTGCTGCTCGAATACGGCCCGAACTTCATCCGCCTGTCGACGCTGCTGCTGATGCTGCTGGGAGTGTGGCTGGCGCAGCGAAAACGGTGGTTCTGGTCGGCGGCGCTGGTCACGCTGGCGGCGCTGGCATGGGCACCCGCTGCGGCTGCCGTCGGCGGGCCGGTTATCGCCGTGATCGCGGCCCGCGATCAAAAGAAATGGCGAGCGCTGCTGTCTATCGGCGGTGGGGTTGGGCTGGTGCTGGTCGTGACCGCCGCCGTGCTTGCCGGGGCAGGCATCCTCGAAGCCGCCTTCGCCCAGACGGTGAAATCGGTATGGCGATATACCGCGATCACCGCTTCCGGGAGCTTCTCGGCGATAGACGCGATCAAACAGACAGGGCACGTCATTGTCGACTACGTCTTTCGCGACAACCGGGAACTGCTGATCTTCGTCGTTCTTGGCCCGGCGCTGCTGGCGATCAAAAAGGGTTGGGGGATATTCCGGGAGCCGGAATGCTGCGTTCCGTTTGCCAGCGGGCTGGCGATGCTGGCCGTATTCGCTTTCGACAACGAGGGCAGCATCAGCGACGGCGTGATGTTCAGCGCGATCCTGGTACCCTTCGGGGCAGCGACGATCACCAGCATGATCCCCGGCAAACCGGCAGACAAATACCCACGCGCTTATGGCTTATTCGCTTCGCTGGCGCTGGCCTTTCTGCTGGCGCTGGGGCTGGCCGACAACCGCTTCCCGGTCGACGAGACGCGGCCATCGCTGGCCGAACGCCAGCAGGCGGCGGCAGAGATCGACGCGCTGCTTGGGCCGGACGACCGGGTTCAATTCTTCTTCGATACGG
>DAOUES010000082.1:0-12490 GCA_034430335.1 Anaerolineae bacterium
ACCAGTTCGCGTTCCCACTGGAGCATCTCGCGGCGGCTCGCCGGATTGGATACTTCCGTCACCAGCACGCCGCTGGCGTCGGTATCGAGCTTTACGCCGGTCGAGTCGCCGAACAGACTCATCTGCCCCACATCTGCCGCCCGGTGCAGGCTGACGCTGAAATTCATCAACCGGTCGAGCGATTCGAGCAGCACCGGTCGTCCGGCAAACAGGTCCAGCGCGCCAACCTTGATCATCGACTCCAGCGCCCGCTTGCCGACATCCCGCAGGTCCACCCGCTGGCAGAAATCGGTGAGGTCGACAAAGGGCGTGTTCTCACGGGCAATCAAGATCGCCTCGACCGATCCCTCGCCGACGTTCTTGATCGCGCTGAGGCCGTAGCGAATCACCCGGCTGCCGTCGCTGCGATCCTCGATGGTAAAATCATGCTGGCTGAGATTTACATCAGGCGGCAGAACGTCGATCCCCATCCGGTGGCAGTCGGCGATATAGTTGCCGACCTTGTCTGTGTTCGCACGCTCGATTGTGAGCAGGGCGGTCATGTATTCATGGGGATAATGCGCCTTCAGATAGGCGGTTTGAACCGTCAGAATGGCATAGTCGGCGGCATGTGACTTGTTGAACCCGTAGCGGGCGAAGAACTCGATATCGTCGAAAATGCGGCTGGCAACTTCGGAAGAGACCCCCCTTTCCGGTCCCTGGTTCTGGAACTTGGCGCGGTGCTTCTTTAACTCGTATTCTTTCTTCTTGGCGACCGCGCGGCGCATCAGGTCGGCTTCACCGAGCTGGTAGCCGAACAGCTCAGAAGCGATCTGCATGATCTGCTCCTGGTAGACGATGATCCCGTAGGTTTCGCTCAGGATCGGCTCAAGCTTCTCGTGATGGTAGGCGACCTCTTCTTCGCCATGCATACGCCTGATGTAGGTGGGGATATATTCAATAGGGCCGGGGCGAAACAGGGAGATGCCAGCGATGATGTGCTCGAACCGGGACGGTTTCATCTCGGTGAGCATCCGTGTCATACCGGCCCCTTCGACCTGGAAGACGCCGCTCGTGTTGCCGCTGGTCAACAGCTCGAAGGCCTTGTCGAGGCTGGCGTTGTATTCCGGGTCGTCCGCCCGGTGGCGGTAAGGAATGTTGTCCAGGTCGAAGTGGACGCCGTGATAATGTTCGACCAACTCGCAGGCTTTACGCATAATCGTTAAAGTGCGTAGCCCCAGGAAATCGACCTTGAGCAGCCCAATCGATTCGACGATCTCCATCGGCCACTGAGACACTGCCCCCAGTGCTTCGTCGTCGCTGCGGGTAGGGCGATGAAGGGGTGTATATTCCACCAGCGGCTGGTCGGCGACCAGCAGCCCGCAGGCGTGGGTGCTGGCATGCCGGGCGACCCCTTCCAGGCGCATGGCGCTATCAAGCAGCTTTTTGATATAGGGCCGAGTTTTGTCTTCGTAGGCAGACTTTAGATCGGAGATATCTTCGAGCGCGTCTTGCAGCGAAACGGGTTTGCCGGGGATGTTGGGGATCAGGCGGGCTAACTGGTCCACCTCGTTCAGGGGAATGTCGAGTGTGCGGCCAACGTCGCGCACGGCAGCGCGCGCCCCCAGTGTTCCAAAGGTGATGATCTGCGCGACTTTGTCCTCTCCGTACTTGTGCACGCAGTAGTCGATCATCTCGTTGCGGCGGTCGTCGGGATAATCCAGGTCGATGTCGGGCATGCTGACTCGCCCCGGATTCAGGAAGCGCTCGAAGATCAGGCTGTTCCTCAGCGGATCGATATTGGTGATCCCCAGCGTGTAGGCAACCACCGACCCGGCCCCGGAGCCGCGCACGTTCCACCAGATGTCTTTGCTGCGTGCGAATTCGCACAGGTCCCAGACGATCAGGAAATAGGTATCGAACCCCATGTCGTGGATGATCGTCAGTTCGTGTTCGAGGCGTCCGCGTACTTCGGTGCTGTCGGCGTCGGCCCCGTAGCGCCATTCAAGCCCTTCCTCACACAGGTGCCTGAGATAGGAGCCTGCGTCGTATCCTTCCGGGACGGGAAACAGGGGAAGCTTGTAGCTCTTGTCGTCGAGATTGACGTCGCACATCTCGGCGATCTTCACCGAGTTGCTGACCGCTTCGGGTACCTCGGCGAAAATCCTCGCCATCTCTTCCGGCGAACGCAGGTAGTAGCTGTCATCGCTGAACTTCAACCGGTTCGGCTCGCTGACCAGGCTGCCCGTGCCGATGCAGAGCAGCACGTCGTGCGGGTCGGCGTCTTCGGGATGCACGTAGTGAACGTCATTGGTCGCCAGCAGGGGGATTTTCGCGTAGGGCGCAAGCTCGATTAATGCCTGGTTCAGCTTGCGCAGGTCGGGGATATCGTGCTCCTGGAGTTCGATGTAGAACCGGTCCTCTCCAAATACATCCAGGTACCAGCCCAGCCACTGGCGGGCTTCCTCGTCGCGGCCTTCGAGGATCATCTGGGGGATTTCGGCGGCCATGCACCCGCTGGTGGCGATCACCCCCTCGGAATGTTCGGCCAGAAATGCATGGTCGATGCGCGGCTTATAATAGAAACCTTCTAGCTGCGAGGCGCTGGCGATCTTCAGTAGGTTTTTGTAACCCACCTGGTTTTCGGCGAGCAGCAGCAGGTGATAGCTCGACTTGTCCAGATAGGGATCGCGGTTGTCCATGCCTCGTTTGGCAAGGTAGGCTTCCATCCCGATGATGGGCTTGATGCCCTGCTTCTTGCAGGCCCGGTAAAACTCGATCACGCCATACATCACACCGTGATCGGTAATGGCGATGGAATCCATCCCCAGTTCAGCAGTATAGGCGACCAGGTCCTTCATCTGGCTCATGCCATCTAACAACGAGTATTCTGTGTGTACATGCAGATGGGCAAACGATGCCGTCACTTTTCGCTTCCTATCAGGCTGGGTTCATATCCATCGTGGGTGATGTTGGGTTGTCAAACAGTATCCGGGTGTTGGCGTTAGTATACCATATTCAACCGGTCGGATGGGATCAAAATCGACGTATCTTTTCTGCCAAACCGACAGGTTATGATAGGATTAGAATACGCTGGCGCAGCCCGGCGTAACGCGGCATACTTCAACCCGGAGGTCACCAATGGCGCGTCAAAAAAGGAGCCGCAAACCAGAGCCGGACAGCCCGGTCGAGAAGCGCCGCCGGAAAGACCACGCTCCCGGCCAAAAGCAAGCTCGGCAAAAAACCGGCGGGGAGAAACCGGCCCCTCAAAAATCCCCTCAACCGGTGCGCACCGTCACGCCGGGGCGTGAGCCATGGACGCCCTGGGGAAAAGCGGCCAGAGCCAGGCGTGAACGCAAAGCCCGCGAGCAGCATGAACGTGAGCAGCGCCGACAGGAACGGTTGAACGCCCGGCAAACTCGGAGAATGCGGCGGCGGCTGATCACTGCACGTGGTCTTGTTTTTCTTATCCTGCTGATCATCACCTGCGCCATTGGAGGGATCGTCTTATTGTTGATGGGCCGCCCCTATCCCTGGGAAGCCCTGGCGGATGTCGGCGAAATGCAGCAGTTTTCCCAGACGCTGGAAGCGAACCGGGAACGATGGGAGAGCCTGGGCATCCGGCGCTATACTATCGAAATACATTATCAGGATGACAATGGCACGATCTGCGGCCCAGCGGTTGTCGAGGTGTGGGACGGGATCGTCGAGGATAAGCCCTCGGCGCGTGATACACACTGGTTCCCGGCGGATGATTGTGACGAACTTCTCGACGATCTGACAATCGACGGCGCTTTCGGCTGGCTCGATGAGCAGTCAGCTTTGTATCGCCCCGGCCAGACGGATTTCGAAGTATCGTTCGACCCGGATTTCGGCTATCCTACCTGGGCGCAGACAACTGCGTATGATGAGCCTGCTGCCGGGTGCTGCTGGACGGTCACCTGGAGCAATATGCGCCCGCTGTTCGATCAGGAGTGAGTGAACCGTTATGCCAGAACTCCCAGAAGTCGAAATGGTCGTTCGCGGGCTGCGCCCCGACGTGGTCGGGCGGGTATTCACAGATGCCGCCGTCAACTGGGAACGCCAGATCGCTCCCCTGAGCGTCGAGGCATTTGGAGATCGCATCACCGGCCAGCGCGTGGGACAGTTGAGCCGCCGGGGGAAGTATGTCGTTTTCACCCTCAGCCGCGATTCGCTCCTGGTGCATCTCAAAATGACCGGGCGCTTGTACGTATCGCCGCCCGATCAGCAGGATCACGCCGACCGCTGGGTGCGGGTGATAGTGGGAATGGACGACGGCAGAGAACTGCGCTTCTCCGACTTGAGAAAGTTCGGGCGGTTGTACCTGGTAGAACATGCCGACGAGGTGATCGGTAGCCTCGGCCCGGAGCCGCTTTCGGATGCTTTCACACCGGAACTGTTCCGGGAATTGATCGGCAGCCGCAAGGGGATGATCAAACCACTGTTGATGAACCAGGAATTCATCGCCGGGATAGGCAATATCTATGCCGACGAATCTTTATGGCTGGCCCAGGTTGACCCCCGCCACAGGGCGGATACACTTAAGCCAGGTCAAATCGAAAAACTGTACCAGGCCATACGGCAGGTTTTGCAGCAGGGAATCGAAAACGAGGGGGCCAGCATCAACTGGTACCGGAAACCCGATGGCAGCACCGGCACATACCAGGAACGCTTTTACGTCTACGATCGGACTGGGCAGTCCTGCCCTCGCTGTGGAGACGCCATCCAAAAAACCCGAATAGCTCAACGCGGAACACACTACTGCCCGTCGTGTCAGGTTTAGGGAGAATCGATTATGAATTCTGGGAACATGCTTGTTGTTATCTTGCCCATCATGGCCGTGCTGCTGGCCGGGTTGTCTATTGCGGCGCTTTATCTATGGTGGAAATCGTCTCGCGACGAGGAAGGGGAACCCGCCGGGATGCAGGTGCCCATCGCCGACGAACCGTCCTTGCCGGAGGAGACACTCGATTCAATACTTGACGACAGGCCGAGCGGCAGCTTCTTCGAGCGCCTGTCAGATTCGTTTAAACCGGTCAAAACGAGTGCACCGGCACGGCCCGCACAAACGACGCCCGCAGCGCCGATCCGCGCTGCTGCCCAGGCCGTCCCGGTTGGCAACGCGGTCGAGGTGATGCGCATCATGCGCGACATTGCCGACGGCTCGCTGTTCGTGGAAATCGACGGGTGTTCCTACCGGAAACTTGACGATATCACCGACCCGGAAACCGGGCGGCGCTTTATGGGGAACGTCCAATCGCTGGCTCAATTCGCCCGGCTGGGCGAGTCCGGTATGCCGGACGACCGGGCACGAACCCCGGAAACACCCCCGGTTGTGACAGCCGCCCCTCCTCCCCCGCCGCCATTTACCGGTTCCAGGGTCACCCGGACAGCAGAGACACCGGATTCTAAAACGCCGGGGATGTTTTCGCTGAAACGGATAAGAGGTGAGAAAGTGGAGATTCCTGACCCGGTTCCGGTTGCCGACCAGATCGAAGAGGTTCTCCAGTACCGGCTTGGCCTGAACCTTGATCTGATGCATCGCTCGATCCACATCCGCCCCGGCGCTCAGGGCACAATCCGGATCGATGTGGATGGAATTTCCTACGAAAGCGTGGGTGATATATCCGACGCGCCGGTTCGGGAGTTCATACAATCGGTAATCAACGAGTGGGAAGCGCGACAGTAGCGGCTGTCACCTGTTATTCGACATAAGAAAACCGAGGAGAAAATCTCGTGACCGAATCACCATTATCGGGCGGACTTGAACGTGTATCGCAGGCGTGTGCAAAAGTAGTCGGCAATTTCATGAAACGCCGGAACGTGGTCGCCTGTGGCGTAGGCTACAAAATCACCCGGGGAGCGCTGACCGACATTCCCAGTCTGGTAGTTTCGGTAACCCAAAAAGAACCCCCGGAAAGACTGGGAGCCGATGACCTGATCCCCGATCAGGTTGACGACGTGCTGACCGATGTCATCGAAACGGGTGAGATCGTCGCTCATTCGCTGGATCGACAGGCACGGCAGCGGCCCGTTCGCCCCGGCATCTCGGTCGGACATCAGAGCGGCAGCACGGGCACTTTCGGCTGTGTGGTCAGGCGGGGCGGAGAATTATTTGCATTGAGCAACAACCATGTCCTCGCATTTGAGAACCAGGCAGAGAAAGGTGATTTTATTCTCCAACCCGGCCCGGTTGATGGCGGCAGCCTGCTCGACCAGATTGGAGCATTGAGCGACTTTGTAGCGCTGCGTTTCCTGGATAGTTCCACCGATTCGGAGGCAGAGGGCCAATCGACGGAGCCGTCGGGCTGCGCAACCCTGCTGAACAATCTGTTGAGCGCCCTCAGCGATCTGGGGCAGACAAAGACGGCGGGCGAAGTCCCGCTTGGTCCCCAGCTCAATTACGTCGACGTGGCAGTCGCCCGCCTGGACGATTCTGTCTCTGTAGACCCCAGGATCGTCGACGTCGGCGGTGCGCCCCTGGGAATCGCCGAGCCGGAACTGAACATGAAGGTGATCAAAAGCGGCAGGACGACGGGGCTGACCAAAGCCACCATCATCCAGGTTGATGTCGTGGTCGATGTCAGGTATGGCAGTCGCAAGGCGCGTTTCCTCAACCAGATCATGACCTCGCCGTTCAGTCAGCCAGGCGACTCTGGATCGCTGGTGCTGGATTATGAACGCAATGCAGTTGGGTTGTTGTTCTCCGGGTCGGACAATATCACCGTAGTGAACCCCATCCAGCCGGTGCTGACGGCCATGCGCGCCGAACTCGTGCTGGAAGGAGAGCTTTAGTTCCCGGTGGAGGTATCCCCTCCGGGCGGGCGGATGCCGGTGATCAGCCATTTACCTTGCTCCGTGACCGGCGGCTGGAAATCGACCACGAATGTCCCCTGCAAGTCCCGAAAGACGATCTGCTCCGGCTCGATGCCGATAACCTGGTAGCAGCGCTGCGGCAGCGTCAACCCGAAATCGGCGGCGGCAGAGAGCACATCCTGACCGGCGGCCAGTGCGCCCGCGCCATCGACATCCCCTGCCTGGAGCCGCTCGATGAACTCGACCAGTGTCGCGTAAGGCGATGGCTCGGCAACCTCCCACAGCCATTCCGTCCGGGCAGAATCCTGCGGCAGTGGCGGGGCGGTGACATAGGTATTTCCTACACGCTGCCAGTCAACACTGAATACCCGGACATTTTCTCCCTCTTCTTCGTAAAATGCCTGGGTGGTTTCTTCGGCGCTGCCCGACACGGTCAGCTTACTGCGATCCGGGGAGACATTGAGCTGCCCCCCCACCGCGTTGAACCACCAGCCGGGTTCTTCATCGCCGAGCCAGGTGGTACGCCAGCCCGACTCGTCCTTCACGGCGAGCAGCGCATGCACCCTCACCAGGCCGTCGTTACCCTGCGTACCATAACCGGCGACGAACTCATCCTCTCCCCATGACACCTGCAATACACTCAACCCGACCGTCCAGCGGCTCAACTCAAGAACCGGTAGATTACCCGCATCGAGATCGTAGAGAAACAAACCCAACCCATCAGGCAGACTGACGACGACTGCCTCCCCCTCCCGGTCGATCAGGGCGGGCATCGGTTGGGTCAGGCAGTTACAGGAGAAAGCGAGTGCGGTGTATTCCGCCGACAGTTCTTCATCAGAAAGCTGGGGATCGGCCTGGCGGAGAAACGTGCTGGTCGCGGATAAAACGGCCTCACGCCGCGCAAATGGTTCCGGGATCGAGAAAGCACCTGTAACATCTAAAACCGGAGCGGCAGTCCCGGTTGGAAGGAGTGCTGATGTGGATTCGGTAGGAACGACATCGGCCGGTGAGGGCCGGCATCCCCCCAGAATGAGGAACAGCAAACAGCCGGAGAGTACAAAGAGAGAACCGTTTTCCTTTCCCGGCATCCACATATCCGGTCGATCACCGGTCCTCGAACACGCTGAGTTCTTCGCGGATGAAATCGGCGATTTCCTTCAGGCGTTCACCCGCCAGCTTGATCCGGGAGACGGCGCTCTGCTGTGCTTCCGTCAGTGGATCAAATCCACCCGCCAGCAGCGTGTTGACCTGTGATTCGATGCCATCGATTGGGCTGAAGAGCGTCTCGGCATGGTGTCTGACATTGCGCGCAGCAGACAGCGCCCTGTCTATACGCTCCTTTTCACCGGCGATCAGCAGGGCTTTATCCAGCGCGATAGCGGTGTAATCGGCCAGGGCGCTCAAGATGCTCTCGTCCGCTTTCTCGAAGTCTTCCTCACCGTGCCGGTGAACGGCGATCACCCCCATTACCTTTCGGTCTAGAATAATCGGGACATTTACCGCCGCCCTGACCAAATAACCGGTCGTTACCTTGCTTTGTGATCCGCTCCCGGTTCTGATAACCGGGTTTCCGGTCGCCGCCACAGTTGCGATATCGGAATCGGGAGAAGGCTGTTGAACAGCCGCCAGTTCCTGGTCGGAAAGCCCCTGGTACGCCCGCAGGGTCATGTTCTGGCCCGATTCTTCCAATACATATACAAGCCCGCCTTCTGAATTTGTGAGAAAGACCGCGGCTTCAATGATACGTGATAGAATCTCGTCTACTTCGGTAAGGGAAGTAATGTTCCGGCAGATGCGAGAAAGCGAGTCCATTTCTCCCAGACGCCGGGTGAGCAGACCTCTCAGGCTCTTTAATTCATGGCGCAGCGTTTCTTGTTGATGTTCTTCGGACATCCTCTCGACAAAGTTCGCAAGCCTCTCCAGGAGAACCTCGTTCTCGACCGGCTTCCGCACGAAGTCGCGAATACCCAGTGACAGGAACTCACCGGCCATCTCCCCCGTCAGACGCGGCGCGGTAAGAATCGCCTCACCGGTGATCCCCATGCTGCGCTGCGCCATGAGCGCCACAAGCGGACTCCCGCGCAAATGGTTGACATCTACCAGGATGACATCACAAGGGGGTGCCTGGGTAAACTCGTCGCCCATGTGGACGGAATAACCTGCTTCCACCAGTAAATCGTGAAGCGTCTCAGCCCCATCCGTTGTATCGGCCAGAATAAGCACGCTTACATCATCCATTGTATCCCCTGTTCCGGTTCCGGCATTTCCGGTGATGGATCGAATGGCTGGGCCATCATCCAATCGAAAGCATCGGCTGAACAAAGCAAAAAATCTTTGCTGGAATTCTTATTCCGGGCTGCCGATCACCCCGAATATCACGGAGTTTTAATCGCCGACATACTTCTCGATTGTATCGAGAAGTTCCATCAAGTTGATCGGTTTTGCAAGATAGTCGTCACAGCCAGCCTCTAAAGCGCGTTCCCGGTCACCGGTCATCGCATGAGCGGTCAGTGCAATAACTGGAATTTGCGCGGTTTCTGGATCGGCTTTCAGTTCCCGCGTGGCCTGCCAGCCGTCTTTCTCCGGCAGTGAAAGGTCCATCAGTATCAGGGTCGGCTTTTTTTCGAATGCCAGGCGGACACCCTGCACGCCATCCGGGGCTTCGAATACATCGTAACCCAATGATATGAACAGGTCCATCATCAGGGTGCGATTATCTGCGTTGTCTTCAACAACCAGAACACTCCGCTTGGCGCTCATGCTTGTCTCTCCAGCATTTGGCGAAAACCGGCCAGGTCTTATCAATAACCTCTCGATTTTCATTTGGCGACAGCCGCTGTCAGGAAACCTGGCGGCTGCCCGGTGCATGTGTGAGCCTACATAGATTATCTATGTGTTTTCGAATTGGACAACTGCGAAGTCATTTGCGACGGCAACAGCTTCCCTTGATCGGGCGATCAGGGGCTGTTCAGAACGTCGGAAAAATCATAGTGAGGCAGAAATCCCAGAGAGTCCACCGGCCAGTAGGAGAACCATGCTTTGCCAACTATATACCGCCGTTCCAGCATCCCCCAATCCCGCGAGTCGCTCGAATGATTTCGATTATCCCCAAGTACAAAATAGCTGTCTTCTGGAACCTGCCATGTGTTTGATCGCCTGCTGTACTGCCCGGATTGTGCTATATATGGCTCGTCTATCGGTGTCCCATTGATATAGACAGTTCCCCGGTCGTCGATTGACACCGTATCGCCCGGCACGCCGATCACCCGTTTGACATAATCGTCGGTTGGGTTGCCGGGATAATCGAAGACGATGATGTCGCCGTGCTGCGGCTCCCCAAGCTGGAACCGGTCGCCGATTTCCATGTAGGAGAGGCGGCTGACGATCAAGAACTGCCCGGTATGTAGATTGGGTTTCATGCTGGGGCCTTCGACGACATAGCGCCGCGACACGAAATTGACGGCCAGCCAGATCAGGATAGCCAGGATGATCGTTTCGAAAATCTCGTACAGAATTGCCCCGGTGTTATGGCCGGATTCTTCCAGTTCTTCTTCGGTCGGGGGTTGTTCAATTACTTCGTCAAAAGGAAGCAGTTCATCTGTTATCGTGCCGGGCACCTGTGTTATCGTTTCAGTGTCATTCACTTGAATACCTGAGTCTTCCATTACTGAATTAGGCAAAAACTATTCCGCTTTCATCTGGGTTAAGTCACTGGATTATAGACCACTGCCCGAATGTGTAGCAATATGCTTTTCTAATGATCACCGGCTGAATCAGCGAGGGTCAGTATGTGTACTGACCCTCGCTGTTAGTCTGCCGGAATTTACGACAATGTAGTAAGACGTTCCTGTATAGCCGCCTGTGAGGACTTCAAATCCTCCAGCTTGTCCTGCTCACGTTGGATGATTTCGGGCGGTGCTTTGCCGGTGAAATCTTTGTTACTCAGCAGTTGTTCCGAGCGTTCGATCTGTCCGGCGATCTGATCCAGTTCTTTCTCCAGGCGTTTTCGCTCCGCTTCAAGATCGACCATCCCCGCCAGCGGCATGAAGACCGTCACGCCGCCAATCGTCGCCGAGGCAGCCTGTCCGGGCGCTTCGCCCAGGTCTGGCCGAATGACGAAAGACTCCTCCTCAATGTTTGCCAACCGGATAAATACGTCTCGCTGCGATTCGAGCAGATCGGCCCACGCGCCAGCGTTGATCTGGACGCTGACCCGGTGGCCCGGATCGACTTTGTATTCACCCCGGATGTTGCGGATGGCCCGGATCAACTCCATGATCAGCCCCATCTGGTCTTCCGCCTCGTCGTCGTAGCGCGTCTCGTCCAGATCAGGCCAGCGGGCGATAATCAGTGCCTCGCCTTCGTGGGGGATGTGCTGCCAGATTTCCTCGGTAACATACGGGACGTACGGGTGCAGCATCCGCAAACTTTGATCGAGCACGTAGGTCAGAATATGGCGCTCACGCGTTTTCGCCGCTTCATCACCACCGTAG
Organism: Anaerolineae bacterium; assembly: GCA_034430335.1. Lineage (GTDB taxonomy): Bacteria > Chloroflexota > Anaerolineae > Aggregatilineales > UBA3940 > JAFGOY01. Next base: position 11,310 of record DAOUES010000082.1, read on the forward strand.
AGCACACTCTTGCTGATCTCGATGTACCAGTCGGCATACTCACCCCACAGGAAATCGTAAATCTGGCGGCCTGCTTCACCGTACAGGTGAGTCTCGAAAAGCCGGTCGACCGTCGCGATCAGGTGATGGAGCCGACTTAGAATCCAGCGGTCGGGCAGGGAGAGATTTTTGTCAGGCGGCGTTCCGACCGGGTTTTCGCCTTCCAGGTTGCTCACCAGGAATCGGGCGGTGTTCCAGATTTTGTTGGCGAAGTTCCGGTTCGACGCGATCCGGTCGAGCGACAGGTTCAGGTCGTTGCCGGGCGTCGAACCGGTCAGCAGGGTGAAGCGCAGCGCATCGGTGCCATACTCGTCCATCACTTCGATTGGATCGATCACGTTGCCGTATGACTTGCTCATCTTCTTGCCGTGCTCGTCCCTGACCAACCCATGCAGATAGATGATTCGGAAAGGAACGTCGTCCGTAAACGACAGGCCCATCATCACCATCCGGGCCACCCAGAAAAAGAGGATATCGTAGCCGGTTTCCATCATCGTCGTGGGGTAGAAACGCTGCAAGTCGGGCGTTTCGTCAGGCCAGCCCAGCGTGCTGAACGGCCACAACCCGGAGCTGAACCACGTATCCAGCACGTCCGGGTCTTGAGATATATTCTTCGAGCCGCATTCTGAGCACTCGGTCGGGTCTTCCCGTTCGACCGTCACCGCCTCGCAGTCGGCGCAGTGCCAGGCCGGAATGCGGTGCCCCCACCACAACTGGCGGCTGATGCACCAGGGCTGGATGTTGGTCAGCCAGTGCTCCCAGACCTTGCCGAACCGCTCCGGCACGATCTCGATCCGGCCATCGCGCACCGCTTCGAGCGCCATCGCCGCCGGGCCGGAGACGTCGGCGAACCACTGGGTGCTGATCATCGGTTCGATCAGTTCGCCGCCGCGCTGGGCGACCGGCACGACATGCGTATAGGGTTCGGTCTTGATCACCAATCCGGCTGATTCCATGTCGGCCCACAGTTTTTCGCGGGCTTCGAAACGGTCGAGTCCGGCATACAGCCCCGCATTTTCGTTGAGCGTGGCATCCTTGTTTAGAATGTTGATGAATTCCAGATCGTGCCGCTGGCCGATCTCGTAGTCATTCGGATCGTGGCCTGGGGTGATCTTCAATGCGCCCGTGCCGAATTCGATATC
>DAOUES010000083.1:0-4525 GCA_034430335.1 Anaerolineae bacterium
GTCACCGCCTACGATACGATCAACGTTTTCGAAGAGGCGCGCCGCGCCGGGTTTACGGCCTATTTCCCCAAGCCGATCAAGGCCGTCACTTTCGTCGACGAACTGGTGACTTTGCTTGACATGGCTTCGTAATCGAATGATATCGGCCAGGACTGACGTCCAAGGACCGGGACGAACCGCCTGACTGGGCCTGTCGGCCCAACCCAAAGGAGAAGCACTCAACCACCCTTGTGCTTCTCCTGACCTTTTTACACCCCCGGCGCTGAAGACGCCGGGCTAAATTGTGGTTTGCCTTTCGATGCCCGGCGCTAAAGCCGCCGGGCTAACCTTTTATCTTTTGCTTTTCCTTTGCGTTCTCTGCACCCTTTGCGGTTGGATATTTCTCCCTGTTTCCCCCACCGCATCCCGTATCGCCTCGGCGAACGTCTCCGCTGCCAGATCCGCCCCCGCGCCGTTCAGGTGAACCCCGTCGATTGTCAGGTGCAGCCCGCGTTTAGCCGACACCCGGTCGACCCGTTTCCGGGTTCGCAGCCGCAGCGTATCGGCGATGGTCCGCGTGACATATCGCGGGATGTAGTCGGAGATCGGCCTGCCCTCCAGCCGGGCGATGAATTTCTGCCGCAGGTCGATATAGGTGACTCCGGGGTAGTCCGCCGACACTTCCTTGATGATCTCCGCGAGTTTCCCCAGGTATTGGTTGCGTGGCGAGTCGACATCCTCTCCCACCAGAACCGGCGATACCGTAAACAGGGTCGGCGTCTTTTCGCTGAGTAAATCGAGCAGGTCCAGGTAGCACACCCGGAACGCTTCCGGCGAACTCGTCCAGGGTTTGCCGCGCATCAATTTGAGCAGCGCCACGATCCGCGAAGGCTTCATCGGGACATCGTTGGTTCCCACCCAGATGAAAGCCATGTCGTAGGGTTTGTTCAGGTGCCAGCGCACGATCCGCTGGTACAGGCTTAGAACCGTATCGTCGCCTTTTCCGTAATTAATAGTAGAGTGCCTCGGCAGCCGGTGGCGGAGTTGGTCGAGGTACGAAACACCGAGGAGGCCCTCGGTCAGGCTGTCACCGTAGAATGCGATCTTCATTTGAAGTCCTTTCTACCAGAGTCTTGCTATTTCACAACAGAAAGTCAAGCATCTGATAACCGTATTGAGCAAAGCCAACCCTGATCGCCCCCTGTGGGGGAGATGGCGAACCGTAGATTCGTCAGAGGGGGTGGCCCATCACGCTCAAGATCGAGCGCCCCTTGATCGCCCCCAAGTTTGGGGGAGATGGGCGACCGAAGGTCGGTCAGAGGGGGTTGTTTCAGCAAGACGCTTGTTACAGTCACGTAACTATTGTTGTAACGGAGTGTTTTCTGAATGTACCCTCTAATGTATCTTTCGGTTCAAGACATTCCCCTCATGTTTTGAGATAATACTGGCGTACACCGGCAGTACGCCGGATCAGATAACCCTCCGGGGCGGCCCTGGAATGATGAGACTTGCTGAGGAGTTAATGTATGTTCGACGAAAAAATGGCGTATAAAATAGGTTTACCGGTAATCGATTTACTGGCAGGATTGTTTCTGGATTTAGATGTCGAGTTTCACGCGCCCCTTCCCGATGGCGCGAAGATCATCTCCCCGAACCATCCCTCCACCTCCGACCCCGCGCTGATCCTGACCCTGACCTCAGAGCCGGTCAGCATCCTGATCGAGGACACACTTTTCAAGGTTCCGCACTTTGGCCGCTATATCGCCAACTCAGGCCACATCGAAGTGGCCGCCGACAACGGGCGGTTGGCGATGGATCAGGCCGTCGATAAGCTGTCGCGGGGTGGGGTGGTCGGCGTCTTCCCCGAAGGCGCGATCAGCCCTCTCGAAGGCGGCTTCCAGCGGCCACGCACCGGGGCGGTTCGTCTCGCCCTCGAATCCGGTGCCCCGATCATCCCGGTCGGCATCGCCCTCGACCGCAAACGCCTGCGCCTGGTCGAGACGGTCGTGGATGGTGAGGAGACCGTCGGTACATGGTACCTGCGCGGCCCGTATGCGATGACCGTCGGCGAGCCGATGACCTTCAGCGGCAGCATCGGCGATTGGGAGTATGTCCGCGAATCGTCCCAGAGCCTGATGAACCGCATCGCCCAACTATCGTATGAAAGCGCCCTGCGCATGAAGCAGAGATATCCCATCGACGTGCGCCACTTCCTGCGCCGTCCCCTGCTGGCCGATTAGTTCCGCCGGTTCAGGCACATCGAGGGCTGCTCATAAATCGGGCAGCCCTTTTTGTTTTGTGCTTCTTTCAGAGCTAACTTGATCGCCCCCAGGTCTGGGGGAGATGTCGTGCAGCGACAGAGGGGGACGTTCAGGGCGATTGCATCAAATCTCTGGCCAAAGAAATTTGTACTCAGAAGTGGTTTCGCATTTTGTTCTTTGTTTCATGATCCGATGTCATGATAAACAAACTCAGGCACAAAGTGAATTTTGATGCGAGGGAGGACGTTGGGTTTTTTTTGCATTCCCTTCACCCCGTGTTATAATCCCCGCCGTCAACAGAATACCGGTTGCCATGCAAAGCCCTGGACATACGTGTGTCCGGGGCTTTGCATATTTTTTTATCTGGCGGAGGTCCTATGATCTGATACTCGCTGCTGGCTCAGATAAATTTGAAGTTTTGATCAAACTTTTTCAAAAGTTTGTGGGGTTTAAGGGGCAAAGCCCCTTAATTGTTTTTATCGAAAGGAGAACATACCATGACCATCCACCAATCTGATACGCCGCAGGCGGAAAAGGCACCGGGCCTCGGTGCCTTTTTTGTTATCTGGGGCGGGCAGGCTGTCTCGCTGATCGGCAGTGAGCTGGTGCAGTTCGCCCTCCTGTGGACCATCACCGAGCGCACCGGGTCGGGATCGATGCTGGCCCTCGCTTCGGCGGTGGCCGTCCTGCCGAAGATCGTCCTCGCGCCGGTCGCCGGTGCGCTCGTCGACCGCTGGAACCGCCGGTTGGTGATGATCGCCGCCGACAGTTTCGCCGGGCTGGTGATCGCCGTCCTCGCCCTGGCGCTGGCCCTCGACCGCTTCGCCATCTGGATGATCTTCCCGGCCATCTTCCTGCGCTCGATTGCGGGCGTGTTCCACTGGTCGGCGATGCAGGCATCCACCCCGCTGATGGTTCCCGACGAGCATCTTGGCCGGGTCGCCGGTTTGAATGAGGTCGTCAACGGTCTGATGAGCATCGCCGCGCCGCCGCTCGGTGCCCTGCTGATCGCGCTGCTGCCGCTCCAATCCATCTTCTGGATCGACGTCTCGACTGCCGCCCTTGCCGTCGGGACGCTGCTGCTGGTCGCCATTCCCCAGCCCGACCGTCCGACCATTGTCGAGGGCAAGGCGACCGTTCGCGCCGTTCTTGCCGATCTTTCCACCGGGTTTCGTTTCGTCTGGAACTGGGTGGGGATGCGCGCCGTGCTGCTGATCCTTCTCGCCGTCTTTGTCCTCATCATTCCCGCGATCAACCTCGTGCCGCTGCTGGTGACCGGTCACTTCGGCGGCGGGGTCGATGGCTACGCGGCGATGCAGACCGCCTTCGGAGTCGGGCTGGTCGTCGGCGGCCTTGTGATGTCCGCCTGGGGTGGGTTCAAGCGCCACGCCGTGACGATGACCGGCGGGTTCCTGGCGATGGGCTGTTTCTCCCTTCTGATTGGATTCCTGCCGCCGTCCGCCTTTGTGATCGCCGTCGGCGCGATGGGCCTGTTCGGGCTGACCAACGCCGCCGCCGTCGCCGCTATTCATGCCCTGCTGCAAACCACCGTTCCCCATGATCTCCAGGGCCGGGTGATGTCGGTCATGATGAGCCTGACTTCCACTGCGGTGATGATCGGCCTCGCGGCTGCCGGTCCGATCTCCGATCTCGCCGGCCCGCAAACCTGGTACCTGATCGGCGGCGCAGGGACGCTCGCGATCTGCTTATATGCGCTGCTTACCCCGGCGATCATCCGCATGGAGGATGCGGCGGCTGCAACCTGATCCACCTCAGAGTTAGGCCGAGAACATGATACTTTTGAAAATCGACGATTCTCTTATCGATTCCGTGTCGTAGGGGCGGGGCTTGTCCCCGCCCGGCAGCCGGTTGTCCGGCTGCTGTCGACCGCAGGTCGACCTCCTAAAACCGTCGGGCTAATCCCTTTTTTTCTCTTCTTGCTTTTCCTTTGCGTGGACGTTTCACCGAAGGTGAAACTCCCCAGCGACCAGAATAGTCGCCGTCCTCCACGATCTTTGCGGTTGCTTATTTTTCCTCTAGAATTGAACCAGTCCCATCCAATAATACGTATAATGTTTTACGACCATCCGTATGAAGGACTCACCCATGCCCGACCGCCAGACCTTCGCCAATCGATACACCGTCGAAACCCTGATCGGCGAGGGCGGCGCTGGCCGAGTCTACCGCGCCGTCGACGCCCATTCCGGCCAGCACGTGGCGATCAAGCTGCTCCGCCCGGAGATCGTCGAGCAGGCCCCCGATCTGGTCGAGCGGTTCCGCCGCGA
>DAOUES010000084.1:0-36056 GCA_034430335.1 Anaerolineae bacterium
ACGTCGAGCACCGGCAGGGCCGGGGGATGGTCACCGAGGCGACGGTCAAGGTGCGGGTCAACGGAAATGTATTCCACACCGCAGCCGAGGGCAACGGCCCGGTCAATGCGCTCGACAATGCCTTCCGCAAGGCGCTTACCGAGACCTACCCGGAAATGGAACAGTTCCATCTGGTAGATTACAAAGTACGTATCCTCGACAGCCAGAGCGCCACCGGCGCACTGACCCGCGTGCTGATCGATACGCAGAGTGAGATCGAGCGCTGGAGCACTGTCGGCGCATCGACCAATATCATCGAGGCTTCGTGGCAGGCGCTCGCCGACAGCTTCGAATATGGTTTGCTCAGGTACGCGGAAGAACTCGCGCCCCAGTCGACAAAGGTTAATTTGTAAATGGAAGCAAAAATCATCCTTCTCCCTGGCGACGGGATCGGCCCGGAAGTCGTCGCCGAGGGTGTCAAAGTCCTGGAAGCCATCGCGGAGCGACACGGGCACTCGTTCACCTTCGAGAAACACCTGATCGGTGGCTGCGCCATTGACGCGCTGGGCACCGCCCTCTCCGACGAGACGGTCGAGGCGTGCCGGAAGGCCGACGCGATCCTGCTGGGCGCGGTCGGCGGGCCAAAGTGGGATAATCCCACCGCGCCGGTGCGCCCGGAGCAGGGACTGCTCCGGCTGCGCTACGATCTGGGCTTGTTCGCCAACCTGCGCCCGGTGACGATCTACCCGCAGTTGATGGATACGTCCCCCTTGAAGCGTGATCGACTGGAAGGGGTCGACATCCTGGTGGTGCGCGAGTTGACCGGCGGCATCTATTTCGGCAAGCCCCGTCTCCGCGAAGAGATCGAAGGCGGCGGCCTGCGGGCGCTCGACACGATGGTCTACACCGATTCAGAAGTGCGGCGCGTGGTGCGGCTGGCCTTCAGGCTGGCCCAGGGGCGCAGCCAGAAGAAAGTCACCTCGGTCGACAAGGCCAACGTGCTCGAATCATCCCGGCTGTGGCGTCAGGTTGCAGCGGAGGTCGCCGGGGAGTTTCCCGATGTCGCGTTCGAGAATCAACTGGTCGATTCGGCCACCATGCGGCTGATCCAGTGGCCCGCCTCGCTCGACGTGGTGGTGACGACCAACATGTTCGGCGACATCCTGACCGACGAGGCATCGGTACTGTCCGGCTCGATGGGCCTGCTGCCCTCGGCATCGCTGGCCGAGGGATCGCTGGGGCTGTACGAGCCGATTCACGGCTCGGCCCCCGACATCGCCGGGAAGGGGATCGCCAACCCGGTCGGGACGATCCTGTCGGCGGCGATGCTCCTGCGCCACTCGCTCGGACTCGAAGCGGAGGCCCACGCAGTCGAGCAGGCGGTCGAAAAGACGCTTGAGGCCGGAGTCTTCACCAGAGATCTGGGCGGCGATGCCTCGACGATAGCGATGAGCGAGGCGATCTGCGCGAGACTGTAACAGAAATCGCTTTAATAGAAAGTTGCTGGTTCTAACGGATTGTATGGGCAGCATGGCAGCCACCTAAAGAAGCAGCGACGAGCGAGTTCTGGAGCCAGCGGAATAGACAAAGCCGTTGAGCTTGTGGAAGGGTAAAAGGCACTGCTGGCGTGGGGGCATAATGGCTGACTCGGCGTTGAGTTTTCGCCATTATTGCCCCCTTTTACCTGAATCCACACAATCCGTTAGAACGAGAAAATATCGGGGGCCTGGGTTCGTTTTATGGGCGAGTTTTTCTCCCTCCGGGAACCTTTGATGCAGTTTGTTCGTCATCATCGGTGAGGCCGTTTTATTGATTACCTGGAGGAGGAAGATCATGCAGAAGAAGGTCGTTCGATGGTTGAGTTCGGTGCTGCTGTTGGCGTTGATGTCCGCCTGTGCTTTGATGGCAGCGCCCGAACCGTCGGGAACACTCGACATGATGGTATCCACTGACGCTTCAAAAGAATATCAGGAAACAGGTGCCACCGAAGCGCCCGCCGTGATGGTCGAGGTGGAGGAAGCCCCGGCGGAGGAAGAGAGGGTAGAAGAAGAATACTACGCCGGGGAACCGGCAGCACCGGAAGCCCTTGACTCTGCGGCAGCAGGGGCCGTCGCCCAGGCAACCGGCACTCCTGCCGCACTCAGTCCCGATGAAGGTGAACAGCCGGATACGATGATCTTCGAGGATTACGGCACCAATCCCTTCGTGGTGACCGCCGAGGATAACCTGTCCACCTTTGCCGTCGATGTCGATACCGGTTCCTACACCCTCACCCGGAGCTACCTCAACGATTACCTGCTGCCGCCCCCCGAAGCCATCCGCCTTGAGGAGTTCGTCAACTACTTCGAGCAGGATTACCCGCTCCCCGAACAGGGTGAGACGTTCAATATCGTCACCGACGCTGCCCCGGTGCCCTTCGCCGCCCAGGGCAACCTGGTGATGCGGGTGGGCATCCAGGGATATGACATCGCCCCGGAGGATCGTCCCGATGCCCTGTTGATCTTCGTGATCGACATATCGGGGTCAATGGATATGGAAAACCGGCTGGGCGCGGTCAAGGAGGCGCTCTACACACTGACCGCGCAGCTTCGCCCCACCGACCAGGTCGGGATCGTTGTCTACGGCTCAAGCGGGCGGATACTGCTCGATCCGACGCCAGTCAGCCGGGAACAGGCCATCAATCGGGCGATTGGCAATCTACAGCCCGACGGCTCGACCAACGCCGAGGAAGGTTTGAGTCTGGCCTATCAAATGGCTACCGCTCACTATGATGCGAATAAGATCAACCGGCTGATTCTCTGCTCGGACGGGGTCGCCAATGTCGGCGCGACCGGCCCGGATGCGATCCTTGAGACGGTGCGCACACAGGCAAGGAAAGGGATCACGCTGACGACGGTCGGGTTTGGATTGGGCAACTACAACGATGTGTTGATGGAACAGCTTGCCGACGACGGTGACGGGCAGTACTTCTACGTCGATTCACAGGACGAGGCCCGGCGGATTTTTGTCGAGAAGCTGACCGGGACACTGCAAACCATTGCCCGTGACGCCAAAATCCAGGTCGAGTTCAACCCGGAGACGGTCGAGTATTACCGGTTGATGGGCTACGAGAACCGCGACGTTGCCGACGAGGATTTCCGCAATGACGAGGTCGATGCGGGTGAGATCGGCGCGGGGCACAGTGTCACCGCGCTCTACGAGATCGTCCCCTTCGAAGGCGCTCAGGGCACACTGGCGACCGTCCGCCTGCGCTGGCAGGACCCCGAAACAGAGGAAGTCTACGAGATCGAACACAGCCAGTCGGCGGATCAGGTGCATGGATCGTTCGCGGATGCCGCGCCGCATTTCCGGCTGGATGTCGCGGTCGCCGCGTTTGCCGATGTGCTCGGCGAGGGGGCCTGGGTGCAAAGCGCCGACCTGGACACCATCGGCCAGATCGCCCGGCAGGTGAGCGACGATCTGCAAGGGAACGAGGAAGTCGAGGGCTTTGTCGAACTGGTGGAACGGGCCTCGGCGCTCGGCCAGTAATTCTACACAGCCTGTCAATTGAACAAAGAATGATCTGATTATGCCCGGCGATCTGAATCCGCCGGGCTGTTGTCTTCCCCGAATTCGCGTGCCTGCCACGCGGCATAGAGCGCCACGCTCCCGGCGACGGTTGCGTTCAGGCTTCCGATCTGACCCTGCATCGGCAGGTAGATCAGGAAGTCGCAGGTTTCCCGCACCAACCGCCGCAGCCCTTTCCCCTCGCTCCCCACGACGATTCCCAGCGCCCCGCGCAGATCGGCCCGGTCGTAGCGCTGGGCGCTTTCCCGGTAATCCAACCCGGCCAGCCAAACGTTTGATTCTTTGAGCGTCTCCATTGCCCGTACGAAGTTGATCACCTGGGCCACGTGCAGATGCTCGACCGCCCCCGCCGACGCGTTCACCACCGCCGGGGTGATCGCCGCCGCCCGCCGCTCCTGGATTACCACGCCATGCGCCCCGACCGCCTCGGCGGTGCGCATCAATGCGCCCACGTTGTGAACGTCCTGCAAGAGGTCGAGGAGCAGCAGTAGAGGTGGCTCTCCGCGTTGGTCGGCGGCGAGCAGTAACTGTTCCAGGTTGACATAGGGGTAGGAGCTGGCTTCTAGGATAACACTCTGGTGGTTGGCGTTCTGCACCATCGAATCGAGTTCGCGGCGGTGCATCGTTTCCGTTTTTACATGGCTTCGACTGGCCGCTTCGAGAATGTCCTGCATGATCCCGGATTGCTCGGCATTGTCGGCGATGATCAGCCGCCGGAATGTGCGTCGCTCGGCGCGGAGCGATTCGAGCACCGGACGGCGTCCGTATAACAATTCTGTGTTCATTGATATAAATCAGAAGGGGCGAATAGTCCGCCCCATTTTCCTATCGTCTATTGAAGTTTGTAAACTGTACCGTCCGGGCGATCTTCGAGGATCACGCCGAGATCGGCCAGCCGGTCGCGGATTTGGTCTGAGAGGGCGAAATTCTTCTCGCTGCGCGCCTGCGCCCGCATCTCGATCAGGAGTTGGATCAGGCCGTCCTGCCGCGCCGCGTCGACGCCTGCCTCGGCGATCTCGTCGGGAATGATTCCCAGCACCTCACCCCCCAGATCACGGTAAACCGCGTCGATGGCTTCGAGCGTCTCCCGCCCGACTTCCTCGCCGCTGTTGAGCAGGGTGTTGACCTCCCGCGTGAAGTTCTGCAATATGCCCAATGCCTGCGGTGCGTTGAAGTCGTCGTCCATCGCCTCGATGAACTGCTGGCGGTGCTCGTCGATTGCCACCTGGAATCCGCTTCCCGCGCTGCCGTCCGGCGCATCGCGCAGGGTGTAGCGAACCAGCCGCACCGCCCCCATCAGGCGCTCCCATCCCTTCTGCGCCGAGACGAGCGCCGCTTCGCTGAAATCAACCGGGTTCGAGTAATGCGATGACAGGATGAACAGCCGGATCGCCTCAGGTCGGTAAGTCTTGAGTGCATCCTTGACGGTGATGAAGTTGCCCAGCGACTTGCTCATCTTGACGCCGTCGACGGTCAGCGAGCCGGTTAGCAGCCAGTAGTTGGCGAACGGTTTCCCGCTCAGGGCTTCGGCCTGCGCGATCTCGCATTCGTTGTGAGGGAAGCGGTTTTCGAGGCCGCCGCCGTGAATATCAAACGGCTCACCCAGGTATTTGATCGCCATCGTCGAACACTCGATATGCCAGCCGGGGAAGCCAACTCCCCAGGGGCTGTCCCACTTCATCAGGTGTTCCGGTTCGGCGTGCCGCCACAGGGCAAAATCGGCGGGGTGACGTTTGCCCTCGGCCACCTCGACACGTGCACCGCTTTCCAGATCGTCGAGCCGCTGGCCCGACAATTTCCCGTACCCCGGCCAGCTATGCACGTCGAAATAGACATCGCCCTCTTCTGTGACGTAAGCGTGTCCCGCCTCGATCAGCGCCTGGGCCATCTTGATCTGTTCGGGAACGTGGCCGCTGGCGCGGGGAGAAATGTCCGGGCGCTGCACGCCCAGCGCATCCATGTCCTCAAAATACGAACGGGTATACGTCTCGACGACTTCCATCGGTTCGAGCGACAGCGCCCCGGCTTTTTTGAGGATGCGGTCTTCTCCCGTATCGAGCAGGTGGCCCACGTCGGTGATATTCTGGACGTAGCGCACCCGGTACCCGCTGAAACGCAGGTAGCGGTTGATGACATCGAAGGAGACGTAGGTCTTGGCGTGGCCGATGTGGGTGTGATCATACACGGTCGGCCCACAGACGTACATCTTGACCTGGCCTTCGACAAGAGGTTTGAACTCCTCTTTCTGGCGTGTCATCCGGTTGAAAACCTGTAAGGTCATAAAGCGGCACCCTCACATATCCCGGTGCTTCAGCGCCGGGCTAAAATTGATATGTCTTGACAAAGCCCCAGAGTCTATCCGACTTCGCGAAGCGAATTTCGGACAGGCGGCTAATTGACGTTCGGGCGGGCGAAGATCATCCGACCGGCGGAGGTCTGTAGAATCTTCGATACCGTCACGCTGATCGTCTTTCCAATATACTTCCGACCGTTCTCGATGACCACCATCGTCCCGTCATCAAGGTAACCCACGCCCTGGCCCAGTTCTCGCCCTTCCTGGATGATCTCGATATCCATCTCCTCGCCGGGGAGAAACACCGTCTTGACGGCATTCGCCAGTTCGTTGATGTTCAGCACGACCACCCCTTGTAGTTCGGCGATCCGGTTCAGGTTGTAATCATTGGTGACAATCGCACACCGGAGTTCCTTTGCCAGCAGGATCAGCTTCTCGTCGACCGCGGCCACGTCTTCGAAATCGGTGTCGGTGATGATCACCGGGACAGGCGCGTCTTTTTGAAGCCGGTTGAGGATTTCGATCCCCCGCCGTCCGCGGTTGCGGCGCAGCACGTCGGCTGAATCGGCGATGTGCTGGAGTTCTTGCAGCACAAAATTCGGCACGACGATTGGCCCCATGATGAACCCTACCTGGCTGATATCAGCGATGCGACCGTCGATGATCACGCTGGTGTCCAGTAAAACCTGCCTGCTGGGGGTCAGGCCGTCTTCGGTCTGGCCGAGTCGCAGCGAGGGGAGCCGCCCCTGGAAAAGTTCAAATACATCCCGGCGGCGGGTGGAAAAGGTCGATAGGCCCAGGTAGCCGAAAAAAACAGCAGCGACAATCGGCATAATGGTGTTATACGGCCTGGGCAGCAGCGCCAGCGGCAGCGACAGCAGCACGGCGACGATCAACCCGATGATCAGCCCGATGACGCTGGCGACCAGTTGTTGGGCCGGGAGGCGGTTCAGGTAATCACGCAGTTTGTTTGCGGGCCGTGTGGTGACGTAAGGCGTCAGGATCAGGCCCATCAACGCGCCGACCAGTGTCAGGATCAGCGCCCAAAGTTCAGGCGGATCGCCTGCCAGCCCGGCCATGTGAATGCCGAGATTGAGTCCCGCAATAGCCAGGATGATCATCCCTATCAAGCGTGCGACGAATTCTATGCTCATTGGACTCTCGATCTTCAGTATTAACCCATAGCCGTAGTGGAAACAAAGGTCTTGCATCTGGATGCAAACGGGGGGCAACTGTCGATGTCCGTGATGACCTTTATAAAGGCTGCTTGCGGGGAAGATAATAAGTGATAAGAATGATGATTGCCGGTCTTCGTACAGAGCAGCCCCACTTTCCACCAGTTGGATTGTAGCACAAAGCGAAAGCCTCAACAATGTGCAGAATCCATCAATCCTCGGCTGTATCCGGGGTAGCAGGAAGCGATCTTCGTAAATCTAGTTTGACTCTCTCTCCGGAGTGTGCTATTCTGTTGTCGGCGTTTAGCCAGAGAGATTTACACTATGACTCAATTAATCGCTATTGTCCGTCGTCCCCGCGCTCGTACCGGTTCCTGTTAGGAGGTCCGGCGATGTGACGCGCCCATGCGACACTAGCACAGGTTGATAAAACCGCTCCCGGACCACCGGGGGCGTTTTTTGTTGTATAAGCAAGGAGAAGTGATCAATGACTATCAATATCGGCGTTTTTGGCGCGACCGGCTATACCGGCCTGGAATTGATCGGCATTCTGGAGAATCACCCCGGTGTGGAGGTTATATTTGCCACGTCCGAGAGTTCCGCCGGGAAAAGCCTGCGTGAACTTTCGCCCCGCGCTCCCGATCTTTTCCTGATCCCCTCTGCCGAGGCCCCTTTCGACCAGATCGACTGCGCCTTCCTGTGCCTGCCCCACACCCGCTCCGCACCGATAGCCGCCAAAGCGCTGACGCAGGGCGTCAAAGTCGTCGATCTCTCTGCTGACCTGCGCCTCGATGATCCCGCCGTCTACGAGCAGTGGTACAAAGTCGCTCATTCCAACCCGGAGCTGCTGCCGGTGCCATATGGAATCCCGGAACTGTTTGAACGCGAGAAGTTGATGAAAGCTGCCTGCATCGCCAACCCCGGCTGCTATGCGACCGCCGCCCTGCTGGGCATCATCCCGCTGGCGAGCAGCGATCTGTTCCTGCCCGGTACGCCGATCATCGTCGATGCCAAATCCGGCGTTTCCGGGGCCGGGCGGACGCCTAAATCACACACCTTGTTTTGCGAGGTGTATGGCAACTTCTATCCCTACGCGATTGGCCGCGCCCACCGCCATGTCTCCGAGATCGAGCAGGAGATGGTCAGGGCCGGGTTGGAAGCGGGCCGCCTGATCTTCTCACCGCACCTGCTGCCCACCGACCGGGGGATCATTGCCACCGTCTACGCACAGGTCAGCGATATGGAGGCGGCCCTGGAAGCGTTCGCCGGGCAGTTCGTCGGCGAGCCGCTTATCCACCTGCTGCCGGAAGGCGAACTGGCGTCACTGGCCCATGTGACCCGTACGCCGCTGGCCGCCATCTCGCTGACGCCCGTCACCGACTCACTGCTGATCGTCTCCGTCGCCATCGACAATCTGCTCAAAGGGGCCTCATCGCAGGCGGTGCAGAATTTCAACCTGATGTTTGGCCTCGATGAGATGCTGGGCCTGCTGCCCGTTCGGGGAGGTATTGCGTGAGCCAACCGCCGCTGGTGATCAAAATAGGCGGCAACGATCTGGAAAAACTGGGTTTTGTCGAAGAACTGGCGGCGACAGTCGCCGGGTTGGTCAAAGAGCAGCCCTGTATCCTCGTGCATGGCGGCGGCAAGGCGATCAGCCGGTTGATGGAGACGCTTGGCCTGGAACCGCACTTCGTCGACGGACAGCGCGTCACCGACGATGCCGTGCTGGACGTGGTTGAGATGATCCTCAGCGGAACGGTCAACAAGCGGTTGGTGCTTGCGCTACTGCATGCCGGAGTCGACGCGCTGGGACTCAGCGGTGTTGACCGGCGGTTGATTCGGGCCGAGCAGCTTAACCCGGATTTTGATCGAATTGGGAAAATCGTTGCCGTGCGGGGCGAGGTGCTGCTCGATCTTTGCGAGCAGGGGGTTGTGCCGGTCATTTCACCCGTCTCTTTTGGGGAGGATGGCCGCTACAACGTCAACGCCGACCACGCTGCGGGGGCAGTCGCGGCGGCGGTCGATGCCTCACACGTCACTTTTCTGACCAACGTTCCCGGCGTCAGGCTGACCGGTGGCGAAATCGCCGCCGAACTGTCAGCGGGGGATGTCGACCGGCTGATCGAAGAAGGGGTGATCGAAGGTGGGATGATCCCCAAAGTCCGCGCTGCCCTGGGCGCGCTTTCCGGCGGCGTGAAACATGCCATCATCACCGATCTGGATGGTCTCCGCAGCGGCAGCGGAACCATTTTATCCATTTGATTGTTATTCAAAACAGTTATCAGCAGCCCGGAGGAACAGTCAATGAACGTCAGCGCCAGTATCATCGAAAAGGAATCACAGTATATCGTCCATACCTACAAACGGTCGCCGTTTATCCTCGAACGCGGCGAAGGTATGTATGTCTATGATTCGGAGGGGAATCGCTACCTCGATTTCAGCTCTGGCATTGCCGTCAACGCGCTCGGCCACTGCGATCCCGAACTGGTCGCCGCCGTTCAGGAGCAGGTTGCCACGCTGGGCCATGTCTGCAATCTCTACCATACCCGGCCCCAGGTCGAACTGGCCGAAGCGCTCTGCGGACACAGCTTCGCCGACAAAGTTTTCTACTGCAACTCCGGTGCGGAAGCCGTCGAGGGGGCGATCAAGTTTGCGCGTAAATACTCGCTGACCCATTACGGCCCCGGCAAGACCTTCGTCGCCTTCACCGGCGGCTTTCATGGCCGGACGATGGGGGCGCTTGCCATCACTGCCCGCGAGCAGTACCAGGCTCCCTTCCGCCCGCTGATGCCCGGCGTCACGGTTGCGCCTTTCAACGACATCGAGGCCGCCGAAGAGATGATCGGGCCGGGAACCTGCTCGGTCTTCGTCGAGCCGGTTCAGGGCGAGGGGGGAATCCGGTCTGCCGATGCCGAATTTCTCCGGGCGCTGCGTGACTTGTGCGATCAACATGATGCGCTGCTCGTCTTCGACGAAATCCAGTGCGGCATGGGCCGAACCGGTAAGCTGTGGGCTTACGAACACTACGGCGTCGAGCCTGACATCATGGTGCTGGCGAAAGCGCTGGGCGGCGGCCTGCCGGTTGGCGCTGTGCTGGTCACCGACCGGGTGGCTGAGGTCATCGAACCCGGCGATCACGGCAGCACCTTCGCCGCCGGACCGGTTGCCTGCCGCGCTGCCCAGGTCGTGCTCGACCGTGTCTCCGACCCGGCGATGCTCGCCCACATCACCGCGATGGGCAAACTGCTCGTCGAACGCCTCGAAGAACTCGACTCGCCGCATATCAAAGAGGTTCGCGGCCTCGGTTTGATGATCGGTATCGAAATGGACTGCGAAGTCGCACCATTAATTCAAGCTGCCTACGCGCAAGGAGTGATTCTGTTGAATGCCGGAGCCAATGTGCTCCGGCTGCTGCCTGCTTACATCGTCTCCGAAGCTGATATTGACCGGTGTGTTTCCGTCATTCGACAAATCATAACCGCGTAGAGAGAGAAAAATGCAAGCAGAATTGACCGCTACAAAAATTTATTCACAACTGGCCTCGGGTGCGATCACCCTTCGCACTGCGCAGACAGCAGAAATTCAAGCCATGCTCGACCTGTTCGACGAGGAAGTCCGGGCCGGGCGGATGCTCCCCCGTAATCCCAACGAGGTGCGCGCCCACATCGACGACTGGATCGTTGCCGCCGAGGATGATCGGGTCGTCGGCTGCGTTTCGCTCGTTTTCTATAACGGCGACCTCTGTGAGATTCGCTCGCTGGCCGTCGACCCGGAAAAGCGCGGCCTGGGGATGGGCATTGCGCTGATCGAGGCCGCGCTCGATCTGGCCCGCGAACGGCGCATACGCCGCGTCCTGACGCTCACCCGCGCCGCGCACCTGTTCGAGAAGCTGGGTTTTCTCCAGGTATCTATCGAGGAGTTTCCCCTCAAAGTCCGGCGTGACTGCCGTCCCTGTCCATTCCGCCACTGCTGTGATGAGGTGGCTCTGCTCTATCTGCTCAACGGAGCCGAAGGAGGCCAGCGATGATCGATTGGGTGCAGGGATTTCACTCGGTGGGGGTTCACTGCGGTCTGAAAGCGCAGGGCGCGAAAGACCTGGCGCTTGTCGTCAGTGAGTTCCCCTGCCAGGCGGCGGGGGTCTTTACTACCAACCAGGTGAAAGCTGCCCCGGTGCATTACGACCATCAGATTCTCGCTGCCGGGAACCCGGTGCGGGCGGTCGTCACCAACACCGGCAGGGCCAACGCCTGCACGGGCGAGCAGGGCCTCGCCGACGCCCGGTCGATGGCGGCGCATACCGCCGAAGTAATCGGCTGCTCCCCGGATGAAGTGCTTGTCCTCTCGACCGGGGTGATCGGCGTCAACCTGCCGATGGAGATCATTTTGCCCGGCATCGAACAGGCGGCGGAAGCGCTATCCCCTGAAGGTTGGGAGGACGCTTCCCAGGCAATCCTGACTACCGACACGCGCCCCAAGCTGTCCAGCGTGACCACCGAGTCGGGGTACACCGTCGCCGGGATTGCCAAAGGCGCGGGGATGATCGCCCCCAGCATGGCGACGATGCTCGCCGTCATCTGCACCGATGCCGCCGTCAGCCGCGCGGAGTGCGACCGGGTGCTCCGGCAGGCAGTGGCCGAGAGCTTCAACCGGATCGTCGTCGACGGCGATATGAGCACCAACGATACCGTGCTGCTGCTGGCGAACGGCGCGTCGGGGGTCGAAATCGCTCACGGTGACGAGGAGTTTGCCGCCGCAGTCCGCCAGGTGTGCATCGAGCTGGCCCAGGCCATCGTTCGCGATGGCGAAGGCGCGACGAAGTTCGTCACCCTTGAAGTTGTTAGT
The DNA here is from genome assembly GCA_034430335.1 of Anaerolineae bacterium. Classification (GTDB taxonomy): domain Bacteria; phylum Chloroflexota; class Anaerolineae; order Aggregatilineales; family UBA3940; genus JAFGOY01. The sequence goes on from DAOUES010000084.1 coordinate 11,857, forward strand.
GCACCCAATGAAGACGCGGCGGTATCCGTTGCCCGTGCTATCGCCCTGTCGCCGCTCTGCAAGACTGCGTTTTACGGCGGCGACCCTAACTGGGGGCGGATCGTCTGCGCGGCGGGCTACGCAGGTGTGCTCCTTGATTGCAAACAATTATCCTTATGGCTACTTGACGCCGCCGGTGAAGCGGTGATTCAATTGGTAGATAAGGGGCATCCTGCCGATTATGATGAACCATCGGCCATCGCCCTGATGCAGCAGCCTGAATGGGGCTTTCGCCTTGATCTGAACCTCGGCACTGCCCAAACCGTTGTCTGGACCTGCGATCTCAGCCACGAATACGTGACGATCAACGGGCATTATCGCACCTGAACCGTTTTTGAAAGATGCCAACTGCTAGTTTTTGGAGGAGAAAAGCATGGCCGAATTTAAAGAAGTCAAGAAAGTTGTCCTGGCCTATTCCGGTGGGCTGGACACGTCGATCATCGTTCCCTGGCTGATCGGGAGATACAACTGCGAGGTAATCTGTTATACTGCCGATCTCGGCCAGGGTAAGGAACTCGACGGCCTTGAGGAAAAAGCCAAACAGAGTGGGGCGAGCAAAATCTATATCGAGGATTTGCGCGAGGAATTCCTCACCGATTATGTCTTCCCTACCATGCAGGCCGGGGCGATCTACGAACGCAAGTACCTGCTGGGAACTTCTTTTGCCCGCCCGCTGATCGCCAAGCGGCAGGTCGAGATCGCCGAGAAGGAAGGCGCTGACGCGCTGGCGCACGGCTGCACGGGCAAAGGCAACGACCAGGTGCGTTTCGAAGTCACCGCAATGGCCCTCAACCCAACCCTCAAGGTGATCTCGCCCTGGCGGGAATGGGATATTCGCAGCCGGGAGGACGCCATCGAGTATGCCCAGGCGCACCATATCCCGGTGTCCCACACCAGGAAATCGATCTACAGCCGCGATGCCAATATCTGGCATATCAGTCACGAGGGCGGCCCGCTCGAAGACCCCTGGCTGGAACCCGAAGAAGAGATGTACAGGCTCTCGGCCAGCCCGCAGGCGGCCCCGGACGAGCCGGAGAGCATCGAGCTTGAATTCGAGGCCGGGAACCCGGTTGGCCTGAACGGGCAAAAGATGGGGCCGGTCGATCTGGTGCTGGCGCTGAACAAAATCGGCGGAAAGCACGCGATTGGCCGCATCGACCTTGTCGAAAACCGCCTCGTCGGGATGAAGTCACACGGCATCTACGAGACGCCCGGCGGCACGATTCTCTACAAGGCCCACCAGGAGCTTGAGAGCATCTGCCTCGACAAGAACACCCTCCATTTCAAGCAGATGATCGGCCTGCGCTACGCGGAACTGGTCTACGATGGCCTGTGGTTCTCCTCCCTGCGTGAAGCGCTCGACGGCTTCGTGCTGGTCACCCAGCGCCATGTCACCGGCCACGTCCGGTTGAAACTCTACAAGGGCAACATCATCGTCGAAGGCCGGAAGTCGCCTTATAGCCTGTACCGCGAGGATTATGCCTCGTTCGGTATGTCCGATATTTACAACCAGAAAGACGCGGAAGGCTTCATTCACCTGTGGGGCTTGCCGCTCAAGGTCGATGCGATGTTGAGCATCGCCGGAACCGGCCAGAGCCGCTTCCGCCAACCCGACTACTCGATCTTCAAGCGCGACTGACATCCGGAAAGAGGGTGGGGGAGTCACGAAGACTCCCCCTTGACAATACCTGTGTGTACACTCCGGTAACTTATAAAAATACCGGCATTGGTAGGGGCGACCCTTGTGATCGCCCAAGACTGGGCGAGGGCAAGCCTCGCCCCTACGAGACGGAATTAATGTAAAGGGGTGGCCTGGCCCCTTCCGTCCATACAAAACCAATCGCCGGTTGCCGGAACTCGAAAGGAACCGCAGCCATGCGCTTATGGGGAGGCCGCTTTAGCGGCGAAACCGACGATCTGATGCGTCGATTCCATGACTCGTTTGGTTTTGACCGCCGCCTGTATGCCGCCGATATCCGGGGCAGCGTAGCCTATGCCGCCGCCCTGCTGCATGCCGGTCTGCTGACCGCCGACGAGCATGCGGCGATTGTCGAGGGGTTGGATCAGATCAAACAGGAATTTGACGATGGCACCTTCGAGCCGCTGCCCGGCGACGAAGACATCCATACCGCCGTCGAACGCCGCCTGACCGAACTGATCGGCTCCCCGGCGGGGAAGCTCCATACCGGGCGCAGCCGCAACGACCAGGTCGCGCTCGATGTTCGCCTGTGGCTGATGGAGGCCGTCGATCAGGTGGCGGTGGCTGTAGGAGAAGTCCAATCGGCCATCGTAGAGAAAGCCACCGCTCACCTCGATCTGGTGATGCCGGGCTACACCCATCTACAGGCTGCGCAGCCGGTGCTGTTCGCGCACTGGCTGATGAGCACCTTCTGGATGCTCGAACGCGATCTGGATCGGCTGGCCGACTGCCGCCGCCGGACGGCGGTCTGCCCGCTGGGATCGGGGGCGCTGGCGGGAAATCCCTTTGCCATCGACCGCGATGCGCTGGCCGCCGACCTGGGCATGGAATCGGTGACGCCCAACAGCATGGACGCCGTTTCCGACCGTGATTTCGTCGCCGAGTTTCTGTTCGCCGCCGCTCTGATCGGCATTCATACCAGCCGCCTGGCCGAAGACGTGGTTCTCTACACCAGCCCTGGCTACCGGTTTGTGTCCATCGGCGAGGCTTACTCGACCGGCTCCAGCCTGATGCCCCAGAAGCGCAATCCCGATTCGCTCGAACTGACACGCGGTAAAGCGGGCCGTCTGATCGGCGATCTCGTCGGTCTGCTGGCGGTGCTCAAGGGTCTTCCCTCGACCTATAACAAGGACATCCAGGAGGACAAAGAGCCGCTTTTCGACGCCCTCGACACGCTGATGCTGACCCTGCCGGTGCTCGCCGGGGTGATCGGCACGATCACTCCGCACCCCGAAGCCATGCGTGCGGCGCTCGACGAATCCATGCTTGCCACCGACCTCGCCGATTATCTTGTCCGGCGCGGGGTGCCCTTCCGCGAGGCGCATCATATCTCCGGGCGGATCGTCCGTAAAGCAGAAGAACGCGCAGTGCCGTTTTCGGCGCTGACTCTCGGCGACTTCCAGGCCGAGTCGGATGTGTTCGAACAGGATGTTTTTACCGTCTTTGATTTCGATGATTCGGTCGCCCGGCGTGCCGTAACCGGCGGCACTGCCCCGGATGCGGTCGCCGCCCAGATCGCCGAGGCGCGCGCCCGTCTGTCTTCCCGGTAAGCTGATCGGTGGTATAATGACGCGCGGGGAGACAGCTTATGCCAGCTAACAAACTCTTTCGAGCGGGAATCGGCGGGGTGTTGATCGGGGCGGCGCTGGTCTTTGCTCAACCGCTCTATGCGCAGCCAACGCTCATCGACGCATCACCGGCTCCAAACGCGGAACTCGACTCCGCCCCGCAGGAAGTCGTCCTTACCTTCAGCCACGCCCTTGAAGAGGACGGCAACCTGATCGTCGTCACCGACGAGGCAGGCCAGCAGGTCGATAACCAGGACATCACCCTCGATAAAGCCAGTCGGACCATTCTGTCCGTGTCACTCCTGCCGCTGCCGGAGGGTCGATACCGGGTCACTTACCAGGTGTCCGGCGCGGAATTATCGACCGGCTTCAGCGGGCAGTACGAATTTTCGGTCATGCCGCCCAAACCCCGGGTAGAGATTCTCTCACCTGACAATGGGGCAGCCTTCACCGAACAGCCGGTTGCGATTGAACTGGAGACGGTCTTCTTTGACCTGAATACCGGCGACAACAGCATCCATCTCTATGTCGACGGTGAACTCGACGCCGAACTCCACACCCTTGAACATACGCTCGACGAACTGCCGCCCGGCGTTCATGAGATCAGGGCGGTGCTGGCAGTTAGCGATGAGGATGAACTCCCCGAAACCGCCACGACGACCACTATCGCCATCGCCCGGCCAGATATCGAAATCGAAGGGCGTGAGTTGGCCGCCGTCGCCGAGCCGGATGCCGGGCTTCAACTCTCGACCGGGCAGTGGATCGGGATTGTGTCGGCTACGGTTGTTTTAATTGGGATCGGGATCGTGCTGGGGATCAAAACGAGGCAGTAGGTAGAAGATCACGGTAAATATAGCCGCTAGACGAAGCCCAGTAAATCCTGGATGGCCTCGATGACTTCCGCAGGGATTTCCTCGTAAGTAAGAATACCTTCCACCAGTGCGGAAGCGACGTTCAAATCATGAAATCCACTATTGTATCGCTTGAACAGTTCACGCGTGGGGCCGGTATCATACTCATGAACCCGGTAGCTCAACTCTCCACTGCCGATTTCGCCGTTGCGCCACTCGGTAAAGCTGTGGTCTAGCAGTGTCAGTTCCCGGTGTAATTCACGTTCGTGTGCTTCGGCGGCCCACTCAAGTATCGCCTTTCTGACAGACTTGGGGTATTTTCTCATATGTTTTTTCCCGTAAGGGCCATCAGCGTGATCTTATCCTCAAAACGAACAAAATCACCGGTGTTGGCTGTCAGCAGGGTGTCAATACCATAAGCCAGCATAGTCGCAACTACATTGGCATCATGCACCTGTTTGCCTGCTGTAGGCGTCTGTTCGAGCAGCGTTATCAGCCAGTTGGTAACATCAGGTGTTTCATCAGCTACCTCAAATGTGTTTAGCATCGTGTTGACTTGAGCCAGCACAGGCTCTTTTGCTGGGAGCGGTTCGCCTTGCCGGGCACGTGTCATCACCACCAAGTATTCGCGGATGATCTGGCGGCTGATCCACAATTCACTGCCGCCATCACGTAGTGCCACCAATTTGTTTCGAGCAATATCCACGTATGGAGAACCGAGCACGCTGGCATAAATTAAGACGTTGGTATCAACAAAGACCCGCGCGATGCTCATCATCGTATAAATCCTCCCGGTGTGGCGGCCAATCCTCCGGCCAGGAGCCGATGTTCAGCAGGGGAATATCTTCGAGCGAACCTTTCTTTTGCTTGCGTTGCTCCGTCTGCAAGCGGTGGATCAACTCGACTTGCTGTTCGCGTGGAAGTCGGCTCGCCGCCTGTAACAACTGGTCTAAGGTCATTTCGGCCATCACTCCGGCTCCTTCCTAACTTCCCGATCTGCCCACAATCCCACCAACTCAGATTGAGCCAATTCATGCCCCGTCAAATATTCCGATTCGCGCTGGGCGGATTCTTTGACGATCACCACGATCACAACAGCTCCATCCGAGAGCACCTGATCGCCCTCCAGTCGGATTTGCCCATCTTTCACCATGCCTTGATATGCCACTACCATTGTTCCACCCCTTATCAACAGTGCTGAATCAGAGTATAGCACAGAAATAGATCGTGTTTTGGTCTCGGAGGACGTCACATGATCAGCATGAATACGGTTCCAAAACCCCACCGCTGACAGTGCAATGAATGGGACTGCCCACTATCAGTTCTCTGGATTATCGATATAATATGGCTGATTGTAAACCAGACCGTTTGTTCAATGGGCATGTAATATCGCTTTCTCTTACACTTGAGGAATCCCATGTACGTCGTAGAAACTAAAAATCTCACCCGGATTTATGGCAGCGGCGCGGCACAGGTCACTGCACTTGATCATGTGTCATTACAGGTCAATACCGGCGAGTTCGTCGCCGTGATGGGACCGAGCGGCTGCGGCAAATCGACGCTTCTGCACCTGATCGGCGGGCTTGACCGCCCTTCTGAGGGTATGGTCAGGATCGACGGGCAGGACCTGAGCGCCCTGAACGATGACGATCTTACCGACCTTCGCCGCGAGCGCATCGGCTTCATCTTCCAGTTCTTTAACCTGATCCCCACGTTGGACGCACTGGATAATACGGCGCTGCCGCTGGTGCTGGGGGGGATGAAGCCCGCTGCTGCCCAGCTCCGTGCAACCGAGTGGCTGGAGAAGCTTGAAGTGGCCGATCGCCAGTCACACCGTCCAGAAGAGCTTTCGGGTGGGCAGCGTCAGCGTGTTGCCATCGCCCGTGCACTGGTTACCGAACCCTCGCTGATTCTGGCCGACGAGCCGACCGGCAACCTTGATTCAAGCGCAGCCGATGATTTTGCCGTCCTGCTGCGTGACACAGTCGACCGCTGGGGACGCAGCATCCTGCTCGTGACGCACGATCCGCGCATCTCGTCGTACGCGGATCGCATCCTTCAGATGAAGGACGGGCGCATCACCGAGGAGACACACAACAATAAGAACGACCGGCAGGCAGTTGTTGTGGAGGGCCATCATGCGTGAGCTTCCGCTTGCGATCAGTTACCTGAAGGGCCGCCCTGCACGGAGCATCATGACCATCCTCTCTATCGTGATTGGCGTGATGATGATGTTTGGCCTGAACGGGATGGCTCCGGCTCTTCAAGACTTATTTATCTCAAGCACGCAGTCTGTGGCACTATCCAACGTTGATCTTTACATAACCCGCACGGATGGTAGCTTCTTCCGCCAGGAATATGAGCAAAATGTAGCCGCCATCGAAGGGGTCGAATCAACTGCCGGGATGATCGTGCGTGCGGTGGCCCTGCCGCCTGAGCATTACCAGACGCCGGATGGCAACGATATATCCACCATTCAGGTCTATGGGGTCGATACCGCTGTTACAGATGAGTCCTTCAACATCATGACCGCCGGGGGGCGGCGTCTGGCTGCGGGCCGCCTCTTGCAGGCAGGCGACGGTCAGGTCGTGCTCATCTCGGAGCAGTTCGCCGAGGGGCTGGGAATCGGTGTGGGTGATGTCGTGAAACTGCCCGGCGCAGGAGGCTGGCTGCCCTTTGAAGTGGTTGGTCTGCTTGATGATCCCGGTTTGCTGCTCGGCAACCAGCAGGTGTTCATGCCGATTGGAGCCGCCCAGGAACTGCTCAACACGCCCGGACGAATCAACACCATTATGGGTCGCTACGCCGGAGGCAGCGATGCACGCGCCATTGACGCCGCAGTACAGTCAATGTTTGGCAGGGGCTATGAGTTAAGCCCGCTTGAAGGCGGGGCCGACATATGGGCGGCGCTTATGGAATTTATGAACGTGATCTTTACCATGTTTGGCCTGCTCGCGCTGGCAATGGCAGGCCTGATCATGTTTAATACCTTCCGCACCAGCGTCGTCGAACGCCAACGCGATATCGGTATGCTGCGGGCTGTAGGGGCAAAACGCAGGGTTGTGATGCGCACCATCCTGTATGAAGGTTTGATCCTGGCTGTATTGGGCACCATTCTTGGTATGCTGGCCGGTTTCGGTTTTGCATACGGTGCCAGGGCGGGACTTAGCAACATGTTCCAGAGCCTGATGGGCAGCCCACTTGGGCAGCCACGGTTCGAGGTGCTGACCTTTGCCGTGTCTATCGCCTTTGGGCTGGGTGTCCCGCTGATCAGCGTCCTGCTGCCAGCACGTGGGGCCAGCCACATTACACCACTGGAGGCCATGCGTCCTACAACAATCAGTCAGGAGGCGGCGGTCCGACGCAGCCGCCTGATAATCGGCCTGATCAGCCTGGTGCTGGGTGTCGCAGGTCTGTTCAGTGGTATATTCCCGCTGATGGCGTTAGGTATGCTGATCTTCCTGCTGGCATTGGGGCTGCTCGGCCCGCTGCTGATCAGCCCGATTACGGCCTTCTTCAGCCGCGTGCTGACACTTGTTTTCGGTCAGGAAGGTGGCCTGGCGGCGGGGAACATCGCCCGCCAGCCTCGCCGCGCTGCCATCACTGCCACCTCGCTGATGGTCAGCCTGGCAATCCTGATCGGGTTGGGCGGCATGCTGTCTTCCATCTACGGCGGCGCGCTGCGCTATCTTGATGCCAGTCTTCGGTCGGACTATATCCTGATGTCCGGCGGCCTGGTTGTTACCAATGACACGGTAGGTGCAGGCCCGGAACTGGCGGAAACCATCAAACGGCTGCCCGGCGTAGCTGAATTAACCACCATGCGCCAGACTGATATATTGAACGCAGACGGAGTCGGCATTCGTCTGATCGGCATCGATCCACCCAATTACGCACGTATCGCCGGGCTTTCCTTCATAGAAGGGGACGAGTCTGTTTACGAACGGATGCAAAGTGGGAACGCGGTTGCTATCAACGGGCGCTATGCCTCACAGTTTGGTGTGGGCGTGGGTGATACGATTACCCTTGATGGGCAGCACGGCCCGGTCGAAGTCCAGGTGGCTGCCATCGGTCTTGACTACCTGAATATTAAGCTGCCAACTATCTATATGGAGCAGGATGTCCTCACCCGGGAGTATGGCATTCGCAACGACGTGTTCCTGCTGGTCAACAGCGAGCCGGGCGCAGACCGGGAACAGTTGGAAGAAGATTTACTGGCTGTAACACAGGATTATCCCGGTTTTGGTGTTATTTCCCGCGAGCAGCTCCGCATCAGCCAGGAGAATGTTGCACGGTCTGGCACCATTGGGATGAACATCATCCTGGCATTGTTGGCAGCCCCGGCGCTGATGGGCCTGGCGAACGCACTTGGCATCAACGTCATTGAGCGCACACGCGAGATCGGGATGCTGCGGGCGGTAGGAGCCAGGCGGCGACAGGTCCGGCGTATGATTGTCGCAGAGAGCCTGCTCCTGTCATTGATGGGGATCGCTTTAGGCATCGTAAGTGGCATCTTGCTGAGTTTTGTCATGACGGGTGTTCTGGAGTTCGCCGGGCTGCATATTCCCTACAGTTTCCCCGGCGCTGGCGTGTTGACCGCCATTGCCGCCGGTTTGCTCTGTGGAATACTGGCGGCGCTGATCCCGGCCCGCCGTGCATCCGATTTGGAGATCGTTGCGGCCCTGGCCTACGAATAGCATAAATACGGAACTGGCTCCTGAACTTTCGCGATAATGCCTGCGAGAACGATGGATAAGATAGTTGTCACTCGCCCAGCGTGAACGTCTCTGATGCCGCCAGTTGATCACCCAGATAGAACTGCACCTCGTACGACCCGGCAGGCCAGCCGCCGCGCGTCTCGAAGTAGTAATACACGTCCTTACCGACCGCGCCCCAGGTCCAGGTTTCTGTTTGCGATCTCACCACTTCGCCGTTATACAACAATACCTGCGACCAGGACACGCCCGACATCATATTTTCATAATCGAAGAAGAAGTAAATACGGGGGATGCCCGCCGGGAAGCTGTCACCGGGATCGAGGGGGAGAAGGTTGGCCGTGATCCGGCTGGAGATCGCCGTGATCGTCAGTGATGCGCCTTCCGGCACTTCGATGCCTGTTTCTGCCGTAGCGATGGCGGGTGTGGCGGTCTGGGTGGGGGTCGGCTGCGTTGGCGTGATCGTGGGGGGCGCTTCGCGCAGGTCTTTCGGCGTCAGGCTGGGATCGATGGTAATCTCCGGGAGCAATTCGGCGATGGATGGAGCAGGCACAGTGGTATCGGGCGGCGGACCTTCCTCGCTGCTGTAGATATACCTCAGCCGGAACCCGGCAGCGATGCCCCCGATTGATACGATCAGCACAACAAACCAGCGCCTGACTTTACGGGCGAAGTCGCGCCGGATGCTGAAATAGGTCGCCTTTCGATAGATACGAAGGTTGGAGATCAGCCCGATAATCGAAGCAATCAACAGGATGCCTAGAAAAATTAAGATTGCCGTGATGACTGCCAGCATTAGGCACGCCTTCCTGGGGAAATAGTTCGCCGATAGTATAGCGTGCCAGGGGTGCCGCCACAATTCGGGAAAGCCGGTTGTAATCAGGCGATCCTCGCGCTAAATTAAGTAAGATCAGCGAATCGCCCCACATAAGTTTGGCGAGGAACTAATTGTGTGGATTGGAGAAAGTAAAGTATGAATATTCTTTGTGTTCAACCACGATTTGGTGATAGTGATAAACGCACCCCCCTCAAACAGAGAATATTCCCCTGGGGCTTCGCTACAGTGATACGCTGCCTAGAGGATGACGGACACGATATTCAGGTATTGGATATATACGGAAAAGACCTGCTGCAAGCAGAGGTTGAAGATTACCTGGATAGCAATTCATTCGAGGCAGTGGCGATCACCGGGTTTGGCTCAATTAATTATCTGTATGTCTTATGGCTGGTTGAGCAGATTAAGAAACGCTATGCCGTTCCGATTGTGGTAGGCGGCCTGCTGGCGAATTATCACCACGACCTTTTGTTATCAAAAGGAACTATCGACTACTGCGTTATCGGCGAGGGTGAAGAAACCTCCGTCGAGCTTTTCCGCCACATCGGTGATACGAACAAGCTCCCCGACATAAAGGGGATCGCCTACCGACAGAATGGCAGGATTTCTGTCAACCCACTCCGCGAATTGATTCAAGATCTCGATTCGTTACCAATGCCGAACTTCGATTTGTGGCCGATGGAACGCTACACCCAGGCAAAAATGTATGCCCATGATCCAACGACTACTTTCGACTCTTACGATGCTTCTTCAGATATCGACGTCACCGAACTGCGCCCCAACATGACGTTCTTGTCAGGTAGAGGCTGCCCTTACAAATGCACCTACTGCTCCCGGAGCTATGACTCGCTTCGCCTGAAATCGGTTGACCGGGTTATGGAGGAACTCCAGATCGTCAAAGAGCGGTACGGTATCCGGGCGGCCCACTTCGCCGACGAGACTCTGCTGCTTGGCAAAAAGCGGATTCTCGAATTCTGCGAGAAGATCAAGGGTGTCGGTATCTACTGGGACGGGCAGGGCCGGGTCAACACGTTGAGCCGGGAGATCATGATCGCCCTCAAAGATGCCAACTGCCTGTCGGTCGGCCTGGGCGTCGAATCGGGCAGTGACGAAATCCTCAAAGCGATGAAAAAGGGGATCACGCGCAAGCAAACGCTCAATATACTGACGGCGGCCAAAGAGGTTGGGCTTCACCTGAAAATCCAGTTGATGGGCGGTTATCCGGGCGAGACGAGGAAAACCCTTGCCGAAACGGCCAGCCTGATGAAACAGGCAGACCTGCCTCCGCGCCGCCTGACGTGGTGTACGCCGCTTCCCGGCTCCGAATTATACGGGATGTCTCTTCAGCAAGGGCTGATCGAAGACGAAGAAGCCTATATCATCAAACTGCAAAAGGGATACAACCACCGGGAGCATATCGCTCTGAACGTCTCCGGCCAGAGCGACAAAGCGATGATCCGCCTGTTTGACTGGGTGCATCTGAAGATGGATTTTGACTATTTCTTGTCGCTGCTATTTCACCCGCGAAGCCATGCCGGAACCAGTCAATGGAAAGTCTGGTTGAAGCAGTTGGGCCGCAGTGCAGCGATCTACTATGTGCCGGGACTCTACTTCCGGTACAGCGCCTGGCGACGCAGGCAGTTGGCCGCGAAGAAGCTGGCTACCACGCCGGTAAAATCGGCTAAAATTCAATTTCCCGCAGGGCGTTGATCGTCTCCTGGAACAGGGACTGGATGTCCCCAGCGGCCTCTTCTGCTTCGGCCAGTTTGCTTTTATGCCCAAGCTGTTCCAGCTCGAAGCACAGTTCTGAAAGCTTGATGGCTCCGAGCGCGGCGCTGCTGCCCTTCAGCGAGTGGGCGGATCGGCTCAAGGTTTCCCCATCGCCTTCTTTCAGCGCATCGAAAATCTTTGGCAGGTGCTTGTGGCCTTCATCTTCGAGCGAATCGATCAACTCGGCGATGATCTCCCTGGCCGCGTCGCCCATTGCATCCTTGAGTTGATCGAGAGCAGAAGTATCCAGCAGGGCTGGATTGGATTTCATCTCAGGCGCTCCTTTTCCAACGCTGCGTCCGGGAAGCGAGAGGCTTTTTCCCAGAGCACCGGTCAGTTCGTTGATCTGCACCGGCTTGGCGATATAGTCGTCCATCCCGGCGATGAGCAGCCGCTCCCGGTCACCCACCAGCGCGTGGGCGGTCACAGCTATGATATGCGGTTGTTCTTTCTCCTGCCATTCTTTCCGAATAAGTTGGGCAGCTTCAGTGCCATCCATCTCCGGCATTTGTACGTCCATCAAAACGACATCGTAGGGCTGGCGGCGCAGCGATTCCAGCACTTCGAAGCCATTCGCGGCCAGGTCCGCCCGGTAGCCCAGGCGCTCAAGCATGCGGAGCATGACTTTCTGATTGACGACGTTGTCTTCCGCAACCAGGATGTGCAGCGGGTGCCGCTTTGCCATATCCGGGTCAAATTCAGCCGCAGACGGGCGCATGGATTTTCGATCTACAATGCCCTCCATGTCGACGAGGAGGCTGATCATACTGTCGAACAAGCGAGAGGGCCTCACCGGTTTGTTCAACTGCGCCTGGAGCAGATGGGCATCTTCGCCTGTTTCGACATGGTGCCCCAGCGAACTCAGCATGATCAATGGCATTTGTTGTTCGTTCAGTTGTTCGCGGATCTTACCTGCAAGCTGGATACCGTTCATGTCCGGCATCTGCATATCCAGGACACCGATATCGAACCCGGCATCTTCCCGAATGATCTCCAACGCCTTTGGCCCTGATTCGACGGTGGTTGGCTGCATCCCCCACGATTCGGCATACTTGTACAGGATACGCCGGTTGGTATGGTTGTCGTCGACGATCAGGACTTTGCGGCCCTTCAACTGTCCGGCGGCCCACTCGGCTTTTGATTTTGACATCCCCGGTGCTTCTTCGGCGATGATTGTGAAATGGAAGGTCGATCCCCTGCCGCTTTCGCTTTCCACCCAGATTCGCCCACCCATCATTTCGGACAGGCGTTTACTGATGGTCAGCCCCAATCCGGTGCCGCCGTACCGGCGGGTTGTCGAGGCATCAACCTGGGTAAAGGCGCTGAACAGGCGATTCATCCGATCTCCGGGAATGCCGATCCCGGTGTCTTTTACGGCAAAATGGAATTCATAGAGATCGCCCTGATCTTTTCTGGTTTCCAGTTTTTTAGATTCGACCGAGACGATGATTTCACCCTCATCGGTGAATTTGACCGCGTTGCCGATCAGGTTAAATAGAATCTGGCGCACCCGTGTGACATCACCGATCACGTGCCCCGGTAGGCTGGTTTCCACGTTGTAGGCGATCTCCAACCCTTTCATCGTCGCTCTAGGGGCGAGGACATCCAGCGCTTCCTCCACACAATCCTGGATTTCGAAGGGATGCCGTTCCAGTTCCAGCTTTCCGGCTTCGATCTTCGAGAAGTCCAGAATGTCATTGATCAACATCAGCAGGGTGTTCCCGGCGGAGCGCATTGTCTCGGCGTATTCATACTGCTCGGCGTCCAGGTGTGTATCCATCAGTAGCGAGGTCATGCCGATAATGGCATTCAGCGGAGTGCGGATTTCATGGCTCATATTCGCCAGGAATTCCGATTTGAGCCGCGAGGCTTCGATGGCCTGATCGCGGGCGCTGGAAAGCGCTTCCTCAATCGCCTTCTGCTGGGTCAGGTCGGTGAAAACGACGATTGCGCCGGAGTTTTTCTGCTCTTTGTTCTTTGGGACGCTTGCCGCCAACGTAGTGATGACATCTCCGTCAGCAGTTAGTAATCCCACCTCACCCGAAGCCGTTCCGCCTGCTGCGCTTTGCTGGAGGATTTGTTTGAGTGTTTCTTTATCATCTGGGCAGATCATGTCGCCCAGTGTCGGGCTGTCGCTGTCTTCGCCAACCAGCTTCATGAAGGCCGTATTCTTGTATTCGAACCGGCCATCATCCTCGACGACGACCAGGCCCTGCCCCATCGTGTTCATCACCAGGTTGGCAAAGTCGCGCTGCTCGGCGATCAGGCGTTCGGCGCGTTTCTGCTCGGTCACATCGTCGATGATGACCAGCGTGTCCCCGGTTTCCTCGACATGCGATGTTTTGATGTTGAAGAAATGCGGCGAATCTTCAATGATCACCATCTGCTCAAACTGGCCGCTGCCGCCCGCTTTGCGCGCCTGTTCCAGCGCTTCGAGGGTCTTTTCGACCATCTCTTCGGGGAGAACCTGTGATAACTGCTGCTCCGGCGCGACATCGTCTTTCTTCATCAGCGGGGGAAAATGCGGCGGCAGGAAAAAGGCCGAAATCCGGTCGTTTCCGTCGACAACCAGCAGAACATTCGGGAACGCGGAGATGATCATGTGCAGCGATCTCCGACGTTCATAGAGCTGCTTTTCCAACTGTTTACGTTCGGTGATGTCCCGGTCAATGCCGAGCACATATTCCCGGTCGTTCAGAACGATCAGGGAAGTATAAAAGTTTACATCAAACTCGGTGCCATCTTTGCGCCTGTGACGGGCTTCTCCTTGAACCGTGCCTTCTTTTAGCAATCGCTGCCAGAACTTAGGGCGCTCTTCAAGGTCCTCGGGCGCACCGTGTAGGAAATCAATCGATTTTCCGATCAACTCTTCATGACTATAGCCGTTCATCTCGCAGAAGGCAGGGTTGCAGTCGATGATTGGCCACTCGACATCCGGGGCATGTGGATCAAGCAGAACGATGGTGTCGGGCGAAGTGTCGAATATGATTTTGTAATATCGTTCGTTCTCTTTTAACTCGGCGATATGCTCTTTGAGCTGCTCGATTTCGCGGGTGAGTTCTTCAAGGCTTTTCCGGTTTTGTGGCATAATGCCACCTCCGTTATAACATCACCTTTACGACGGTAATTTGCCAGCTATCTTCGCTCTCGTTGATTGTAGTAGATTATATAAAGAAAAAAGCTGGAGCGCTTGATAGGGGGTGCACGAACGACCTGTTAGAATTCTGAAGTTGTACTTTTCCCTCACCCCTAAATCCCCTCCCCCTCAGGGCGAGGGGACTAAAGACCAGCTTTTCCCCTTCGCCCTGAGGGAGAAGGGGAACGGTGACCGCAGGTCGGCAAGGGGATGAGGGCTAATTGAGAATTGTGCACCTATCGACTTGTTCGTGCACCCGTATTACAGTCAACGGGCCGGGCGTCCCTGACTGTTTCCGGGGCTGTCTTCTTTAGTAACCCGGAGATGGCACCGCTCGATGTCGATTTCGCCGGATCGCTCCTGGTCGCCAACCTGCTGCGCGGGATGGCAAAATCAGAGGCGTGACGGGGTTTGAAAATCGAATTTCGAAGAAATCCTGACAATTGGCGATTCTGACATTGACCTTTCGTTTCGGATGTGCTACACTTCCGCCCAATCAAGAGGGAGAGATTGACGCCATGCAATCCGGTATGTTGCATCACACAAATAAAGCACAGAACGACGCTTTCCGCTTCGTGAATGCGGCATATGTCTATTTCTTTTATTTTTATTGGAGCCATAAATAGGACGGGAGCATGGCGCACAATCGCTGCTGAGGGCTGAATAAGCCGGTTGAATGAGAAAGCACAGGCGTAGGGCAACATGCTCTACGCCTGATTTTTTTGTCTATCGAAAGCCAAAGGAGAAAGTTAGTGACCGATCAGGATGGGTGGAAAGGTATACCGGTTTGCCGGGGCGTACGTGGCGCGACGGTGGCTGCCGAAAATACGCGGGAAAGTATCATCGAAGCGACAAAGGAACTCCTCGCAGAGATGATCGACGTGAACGGGATCGACGCCGAAGACGTGGGCAGCGCCATCTTTACGACCACAGTCGACCTGGACGCGGAATACCCGGCCCTGGCTGCCCGGATGCTGGGATGGATGGATGTGCCGCTCCTGTGCGGGCATGAAATGAACGTCCCCACCGGGTTGAAGCGGACGGTGCGGGTGCTCATTCACTGGAACACGGCAACGCCGCAGAAAGACATTCAGCATATCTACATCAATGGGGCGGAAGTCTTGCGTCCTGATCAGGCACTAAAGAGCAGCCGATTTACGAATGAGGAGGAGGAGAAGCAGGCATGATCATCATAATGGGGAAAACAGCGACCCCGGATCAACTCAAGTCGGTGATCGATTGGGTTGAGAACCAGGGGTACCAGACGCATGTGTCGGAGGGGGAAGAAGTGACCATCGTCGGAGTGGTGGGCAACGGGCGTCCACTCGAACAGTACCAAATCGAGCGGTTGGAAGGCGTCGAGCGAACGGTTCGCATCTTAGAGCCTTACAAACTGACCAGTCTCGATATGAAGCCCGATCCAACCCTGATCCCGTTGAATGGGACCAAAGTTGGTGGTGAACAGGTCGTGGTGATCGCCGGGCCGTGCTCGGTGGAGAACCGCGAACAAATCTTAGAGACGGCAAAACTGGTGAAGGAGGCCGGGGCAACCGCGCTGCGGGGCGGCGCGTTCAAGCCGCGCACGTCGCCTTACAGCTTCCAGGGGATGGGGTTGGCCGGGTTGGAACTGCTGGCCGAAGCGAAGAAGGTCACCGGCCTGCCGGTCGTCACCGAGGTGATGGCCCCTGAGCAGGTGACGATGATCGCCCAGTACGCCGATGTATTACAGATCGGCGCGCGAAATATGCAGAACTTCAACCTGCTCCATGCCGTCGGGCAGACCAATCACCCGGTGCTGCTGAAACGCGGCATGATGAACACACTCGAAGAACTGTTGATGTCGGCGGAGCATATCCTTTCCTGCGGCAATTCCAATGTGATGCTCTGCGAGCGCGGCATCCGCACCTTCGAGCGCTACACGCGCAACACCTTCGATGTCAATGCTATCCCGGCGCTGAAGGCTCGCACCCATCTCCCGGTGATCGCCGATCCGTCACACGCGACCGGCCACTGGCAGTATGTCGGCGCGGCGGCGCTGGCGGCGGTCGCGGCGGGGGCCGACGGCCTGATGATCGAGGTGCATCCGAACCCGGAACTGGCGCTCTCGGATGGCCTGCAATCGTTGAAGCCCGATAAGTTCGCCGACCTGATGGTGCGGCTGCGGGCGGTGGCGGAAGCAGTAGGCCGGACGCTGTAGCATGGACGAGAGTGGCTTTACGCCCGAAAATGGGTTGAAAGAGGCTGTCGTATGTATTGTCGGGCTGGGGCTGATGGGCGGTTCGCTGGCGCTGGCGCTGCGCGGGCGGGCCGCCGGTCTCCTGGCCGTCGATAAAGACCTGTCGACCTGCTGGGATGCCACCGAAAAAGGCATTGTCGATCAGGCGGGTGACGATCTCGCACTGGTGAGCAAAGCCGACGTCGTGATACTCTCGACGCCGATGCGTGTCCTGCTGCGCCTGGTAGATGATGTGGCCGGGTATCTCAGGCCGGGGGCGCTGCTTCTCGATCTGGGGAGCGTCAAGCAGCCGGTGATCGATAAGATGAACCGCCTGCCGGAGACGATCCGGGCGGTGGGCGGGCATCCGATGTGCGGCAAAGAGGTTTCCGGGTTTGCCCACGCCGACGTAGAGTTGTTCCAAAATGCGCCCTTCGTCCTGTGCCGGTCAGAACGGACGACGCCGGAAGCGCTGGCGCTGGCAGGTGAGTTGATCGCAGTGATCGGTGCGCGGGCCATCGAGATGGACGCTGCCCACCACGACCGGATCGTCGCGGCGATCAGTGCGTTGCCCTATGCGCTCTCGGCGGCGCTGGCGCTGGCTGCCGGGGAGCAGGCTGAAAAAGACCCGCTGACCTGGGCGCTGGCATCAAGCGGCTTCCGTGATACGTCCCGGTTGGCCGGGTCGGGGCCGATGGTGATGGCCGATATCCTGCTTACCAATGCTCCCGCCGTGCTGGAATCGCTGGCCCAGGCCGGGAAAGCGCTCACCACGCTGGCCGACCTGGTCGAGCAGGGCGACCCGGTGGCGCTCCACGCCTTTTTGAGCCGGGCGCAGGCGTACCGCCGCGAGTGGGAGGAGGCGACCAAAATCTTATGACCACGCTTCTTGTTCGACCGGCAGATCGGTTAAGTGGCACGATCTGCGTGCCATCCGATAAATCGATCAGCCACCGGGCGCTGATCCTCGGTATGCTGGTGCAGGGTAGATCGACCGTTCGTAACTGGTTGGCTGCCGGGGATACGCTGGCGACGCTCGGCGCGGTCGAGGCGCTCGGCGTCGAAGTCGAGCGCGAGGGAGACACGCTCTCTTTCGAGGGTGGAACGCTGCGCGAACCGCCGCAGCCTATCGACTGTGTCAACGCGGGCACGGCCATGCGCCTGCTGGCCGGGGTGCTGGCCGGGCAGTCCTTTCCCTCGGTGCTGGACGGCAGTGATCAGCTTCGCCGCCGACCGATGGGCCGGATCGTCGAGCCGCTCTGCCAGATGGGTGCCGATATCACCGCCAGCGATGGACACGCACCGTTAACCATTCGCCCGGCGGCGTTGAAGGGTATGACTTACCATTCCCCGGTAGCCAGCGCACAGGTCAAGAGCGCGATCCTGCTGGCCGGGCTGTTTGCCGAAGGCGCGACGACCATCATCGAACCCGGCCCCAGCCGCGATCACACCGAGCGGATGCTCAGGGCGATGGGGGCCAACCTGACCGTCGAGGGCAGACAGGTAAAACTTATCCCCGACCACGATTCTTTATCCAGCCTCGATCTGACCGTCCCCGGCGATATGTCGTCGGCGGCCTTTTTGATTGTCGCCGCTGCGCTGGTCGGCGGGTCGGAGGTGCGGATCACCGGAGTCGGGCTGAACCCCACGCGCACCGGGCTGCTCGATCTGTTGCGGCAGATGGGCGCGGCGATCACCATCGAAGATGAAGATATTCAGGGCGGCGAGCCGGTCGGGACGCTCCTGGTGCGGGGCGGCGATCTATCTGCCGCCAAGATCGGCGGTGAGGTGGTCGTGCGGGCCATCGACGAATTTCCCATCCTGACTGTTGCCGCAACTCAGGCAAACGGCACCACGATAATCCGTGATGCGGCGGAGCTGCGCGTCAAGGAAGTCGACCGGATCAGCCTGGTGGCCCAGGAATTAGGTAAACTGGGCGCGGAGATCGAAGAAACGCCGGACGGTATGATAATCAATGGGCCGGTGCGCTTACGTGGTGCGGCGGTGTCGAGTCATGGCGATCACCGGTTGGGGATGGCGCTGGCTGTCGCCGGGCTGGTTGCCGAGGGTGAAACTCGGATTCTCGACGCGGGCTGCATCGCCGATTCATTCCCCGGCTTTGCTCAGACGCTCGTTCAATTGGGTGTGGAGGTGAACTGATGACCGAAAAGGTAGGGCTGTTAGGCTGGCCGGTCGAGCACAGCATCTCACCGCCGATGCAAAACGCGGCATTCGACGCGCTGGGCCTCGACTGGCAGTACGATCTGCTGCCCGTCGAACCGGCGAAGCTGGCGGAAGGAGTCGAAAAGCTGCTCGACGACGGCTACCGGGGATTCAACGTCACCATTCCCCACAAGCTCGCCGTCCTCGATCTGCCCCAGGTGGCGGTGGTCGATCCGGCAGTCGAGGCGATTGGCGCGGCCAACACCCTGATCCTGGAAAACGGCTCTCTCCGGGCGGCCAACACCGACTGGCTGGGGTTCGTCGCCGACCTGCATACGCACGAAGTGACGGTCGATGGTAAGTTCTGCCTGGTGCTCGGCACCGGCGGCGCATCGAAGGCGGTGGGCTATGCGCTGCGACAGATGGGGGCATCGGCTGTCAAACACGCGACCATCGAACCCCTGCGCGACGAGAATGATTTCCCCTACGATCAACTGGCCGATATCGCGCCGCAGGCCGGGCTGATCGTTCACTGCACCTCGCTGGGCATGTGGCCGAAGGTCGATGCCTCGGTGTGGCCGGACGACGTACCGTTCCCGGCTGACGTGGTGTTGTACGATGTGATCTACACGCCGCCGGTCACCCGCCTGATGGAGCAGGCCAGCCGCGCCGGACTGTGCACGGTTGGCGGCCTGGGGATGCTGGTACATCAGGGGGCGCTTTCCTTCGAGGAGTGGACGGGAGTTGAGCCACCCATTGACGTGATGTGCGAAGCGGCGCGGCAGGCGCTTGGAATTGATTAGTTGACGAGGGGACAAACCGTTGAAACCTGGGGCTTCAGCCCCAGGCTAAAGAAATAACCGTGCAATCGGCGATCCTTTTTTAGCCCGGCGCTTCAGCGCCGGGAATGGGTGTGCAATAAACAATTATACAAAGCACAAGTTTTCGAGGGGACAGCATGTTGAAATTCTTGACCGCGGGCGAATCGCATGGACCGGCGCTGATCGCGATCCTGGAGGGGATGATCGCCGGGCTGCCGCTGGACGAGGACACCATCGCCGCCGACCTGGAACGCCGGCAGAAAGGCTACGGGCGCGGTGGGCGGATGCAGATCGAGCGTGACCGGGCGCGGATCACGGCGGGGGTGATGAACGGTTCAACGACCGGAGGGCCGATTGGCCTGCTCATCGAGAACCGCGATTGGAAGAACTGGCAGGGAAAAGACATCGAGCCGTTTACCACGCCGAGGCCGGGTCACGCCGACCTGACCGGGGCGGTCAAATACGGCTACCGCGATCTGCGCCTGAGCCTGGAGCGGGCCAGCGCCCGCGAGACGGCGGCGCGGGTCGCCGTAGGCGCGATCTGTAAACGCCTGCTGGATGAGTTCGGCATTCAGGTCGGTTGCTATGTACAGATGATCGGCGGGGTCGAGGCGGAACTGCCCGCCGTCTCTGACGAGGCGACCTACCGCGAGCGGTTCGAAGCGGCGGAAACGAGCGAAGTTCGCTGCCCCGACGCAGACGCATCGGCGGCGATGCAGGCCCGCATCAAAGAGGCGATCCAGGCCAGAGACACGCTGGGCGGTATTTTCGAAGTCGTCGCGCTGGGTGTCCCGGCAGGGTTGGGGAGCCACGTTCAGTGGGATCGCCGCATCGACGGCCTGCTGATGGGAGCGGTGGGCAGCATCCCGGCGATCAAGGGGGCGGCGGTCGGCCCGGCCTTCGCCAACGCTGCGAAACCCGGCACCCAGGTTCACGACCCGATTTTATTGAACGACGGCGGCGCATTGACCCGCCCATCGAACCGGGCCGGGGGCGTCGAAGGCGGGATCACCAACGGGCAGCCGGTGATCGTCCGGGCGGCGATGAAGCCGATCTCCACCACCATCACCCCCCTGCCGACGGTCGATCTGGCAACTGGTGACGCTTCGCAGACAGTCTATGAACGCTCGGATTACTGCGCGGTTCACCGTGCGGCGGTGGTCGGCGAGGCGATGGTCGCCTGTGTGCTGGCCGGTGCCTTGCTCGAAAAGCTGGGCGGCGACAGCCTTGCGGAGATCAAACCGCGCTTCGAGACGTTGCGGCAGGCGCGTCTCTCCGACCTGCCGATGGATGATCAGCCCTGGCGATTCGGGTTCGGCGATTAGATGATGTATAATAGTATTAACGTTAAACGTTAATACTATCGTGAGCGCTGGCTTGGAAATTCTATTCCCGTCCGACAGGCTGAGAAACCTCTTCAATAGCCAGAAAGACCTGCAAAAGAAGTATGGCGAGGCCGGTTTCAAATGTATCAGACGGCGGCTGGCCGATCTTCGTGCAGCCGCTAATCTCGAAGTAATGCGCCCTTTACCTGGACGTTGTAAAGAACTCACGGGAGATCGGGCTGGACAGTTGTCGATGAATTTGCATGGGGGTTTTCGCCTGATATTTGAGCCTGCCAATGAGCCTGTTCCGGTCAAAGCCGATGGAGGGTTGGACTGGACTAAAGTCACGGCCATCAGAATATTGGAAGTAAAGGATTATCATCGTGGTTGAGCAGACGATGTTAAATGAATATACGCCGGATTATGTTTCACCCCCTGGTGAGACACTGCTGGAAACCCTTGAAATGTTGGGGATGCGACAGACTGAACTGGCGAGTCGAACGGGACGCCCTGAAAAGACCATCAGTGAGATTGTCACGGGTAAAACGGCGATCACGCCCAAAACAGCCGTGCAATTCGAACGAGTATTGGGGATTCCGGCTGGGTTTTGGCTCCGGCGTGAGCAGCAGTATCAGGAAGCGCTGGCCCGGTTGAAGGAAGAGCATGAACTTCAAGAACATATCGATTGGTTGAAGAAAATCCCCATCAAGGAGATAGCTGCTTTTGGCTGGGTCGAGAAGTGTGACGATTCCATCCAACAGCTCAAAGAGGTTCTGAACTTTTTCGCGATTGCCTCCCCTGATAACTGGGATGCTGCACTGTCCTGTGCAAGTTTTCGCCAATCGGCGGCTTATCAGGCCGATCCCTACGCTGTGGCCGCCTGGCTGCGCGAAGGAGAGCGGCGGGCGCAGCGCATTGATTGTGAAGCCTATGATGCCGGGTTGTTCGAAAAATATCTCCACGAGTTCCGCGCCTGTACAACTGAACCGGTAGAGGTCATCCAGACGCGGGTGGTGGAGATGTGCGCCGAAGCGGGTGTTGCGCTGGTATTTGTGCGGCAGCTTCCCCGGACAGTCGCCAGCGGTGCCACCCGTTGGCTCAGTTCCGACAAGGCTTTGATCCAACTCAGCCTGCGATACAAATACCACGATCATCTATGGTTTACGTTCTTTCATGAAGCCGCCCACATTTTGCTGCATGGCAAGCGTGACGCCTTCCTTGAAGTTGACGACGATTCTGATGATGCCAAAGAGCAGGAGGCCGATAAGTTCGCCTCGGATCTGTTGATTTCAACGGAGCAGTGGGAGGAATTTGTTATGTCGATCACTGTCGGGCGGATCAGCAGAGCGGAGATCGAAGCCTTCGCCAATGAGATAGGGATTCATCCAGGCATTGTGGTGGGCAGGCTTCAACATGAAAAACTGCTGCCGCATACACATTGCAATGACCTCAAAATACATCTCAAGTGGAACGAGTATCAGAACTGACAATCGAGGCTGGCAGCAAGTGATCGATCAAAAATCCAACATCAATCACAACATCGCGCTGGCCGGGTTCATGGGCACTGGCAAAAGCGCCGTCGGGCGTCTGGTAGCGCAGCATTTGAACCTCGACTTTGTCGACGCCGACGCCCTGATCGAAGAACGGGCCGGGCGCACCATCGCCGAAATATTCGATACCGATGGCGAACCGGTGTTCCGCGCATTGGAAGCGGAAGTCTGCCGCGAACTGGCCCAACGGCCCGATCTCGTCATCGCGCTGGGCGGCGGGGCGCTGCTCGATGCCGGAACGCGGGCGGTGTTCGAATCGACGAGCCTGCTGGTCTGCTTGCAGGCCAGCCTCGACGAGATCATCCGGCGCGTGGGCAGCGACCCGGCGCGGCCCCTGTTCAGCGTCGACCGGGAAAAAACCAAGCGTCTCCTCGACAGCCGCGCCGCGATGTACGACAGTATTTCCTACCAGGTCAAAACTGATGGCTTCTCCCCCGAACAGGTGGCCGATCAGATCGTCGAATTGTGGAGAAGTGAACGATGAGCGTCGAACGTATCGAAGGGCTGGGCTACCCGATCCTCGCCGGGCGGGGACTGCTGGAAGACGACCTGCCGGAGTTCATCGCCGGGATCGATCACTCGAACGTGGCGGTGATCACCAATGAAACGGTCGGGCCGCTGTATGGCGCGGCGCTGGCGGATCGTCTGCCTTCGAGCACCCTGATCAGCGTCCCCGATGGCGAACACTATAAAACCCTCGACACGGTGCGGACGCTCTACGATGCGCTGCTTGAATTTGGAGCCGACCGCTCAACGCTGATCGTTGCCCTGGGCGGCGGCGTGATCGGTGATATGGCCGGGTTTGCCGCCGCAACCTTCATGCGCGGGGTGCGCTTCATCCAGGCCCCGACCAGCCTGCTGGCGATGGTCGATGCGAGCATCGGCGGCAAGGTGGGAGTCGATCTGCCGCAGGGCAAGAACCTGGTCGGCGCGTTCTACGATCCGCTGGCGGTTTTCGCCGATACCCGCACGCTAGAGACGCTCCCGGAAGTCGAGAAGCAGAACGGCTACGCGGAGATCATCAAATCAGGGCTGGTCGGTGATGTCGAACTGCTGGAAAAGATGGACGCAGGCCGCCCGCCGGTCGAGGAGATGATCGTCCGGGCGGTCTCGGTGAAAGTGGCGGTCGTCAAAGAAGACCGGCTAGAAGGCGGGATTCGCGCCTATCTGAACCTGGGCCATACCTTCGGCCACGCGCTCGAACAGGTCAGCGGCTACGAATGGAAACACGGGCACGCCGTCGCGGTGGGGATCGCCGCCGCCGCGCGGCTCTCGGAACGCCTGGAAATTGTCGAAGAGCCGTTGAGCGCCGATCTCGACCGGTTGATGGCGAAGTGGGATTTGCCCACACGTTTCGATGGATATCAACCTGAACAATTGTGGGAAGCGATGCGCCATGATAAAAAATGGAAGGGCGGCGCGGCGCGCTTCGTGCTGCTCAGGCGGAAAGGCGAACCGGTCGTCGTTCCCGATGTCGCACAGGTGGACGTTCTGGCGGCATTGAGTGAAGTAA
>DAOUES010000085.1:0-3598 GCA_034430335.1 Anaerolineae bacterium
CGGATGATCGGCTTTGCTTCGTCACCGCCTGACAGCTTGCTGCGCAGGTTGTTGATATGCACCCGCACCAACTGCGGGTCGCCGACCCCGCTTGGATACTCCCAGACATCTTCCAGCAGCCGGTTGGTCGATACCGGCATGCCCTGGTTGACGATCAGGTAGCGCAGCAGCCGGTGTTCGGTCGGCGTCAGTTCGATCACCCGGTCGCCGACTTTCGCTTCCGGGCGCGAGGTGTGAAGGTGAATCGTATTCGTCGAGAGATACTCGGTATCGGTGTCCAGCGTCCCGCCGGGCGCGCGGCGCAGCAGCGCCCGCACACGGGCAGGCAGTTCGATTACTTCGAACGGCTTGGTGAGGTAGTCGTCGCCCCCGGCGTCCAATCCCTCGGCGATGTCGGTCACCCGGCCCATCGCGGTGAGAAACAGCACCGGTATCAGGGCCAGGTGCGGGTTTGCCCGGATGCGGCGGCAGACTTCCAGCCCGTTCACTTCCGGCATGATGATGTCGAGAACTACCAGGTCGTAGGCGTTCTGTTCCAGCATCTCCAGGGCGGTAAGGCCGTCGTTTGCCGAACTGACGGTGAACCCGGCGTCTTCGAGTACACCCTTGATCGAATCGAGGACTTCTTTTTCGTCGTCAACTACCAGAATGTGCGCCATAGGTCTGCTGACTTTCCGTCTAAATCAGGTCACCGGTGGCAGCGAACCATCGCCAACCTGCCGGTTGGCTGGCTGCCGGGTGTGTTTACCGGGGACAATGCTCGCCTGGGCCGGGTTAGTTGTCTTCCATGCTGGTGGCTGTGGGATCGAGGATGGGTAGCCGTGTCGTGAATGTCGTGCCTTTGCCCGGAGTGCTCTCGACTGTTAACGTTCCGTTGTGATGTCTCACGATTTCCTGGCAGATTGCCAGTCCCAGTCCGGTGCCGTGTTCCTTTGTGGTGAAAAACGGATCGAAGATTTGACCGATATCTTCGTCCGAAATACCCGCACCGTTATCTCTTACCGAAACCGCAATCACGTTATGTTCTGGCTCTAAGCTGACCGTAATTTCTATTATACCATCAGGCTGTCCCATCACAATGTCCCTCGCGTTCAGGATCAGGTTCAGCCAGACATCTTCCAGGTGCGGTTCGCTGGCCCGGATCGCCGGCAGGTTGGGATCGGTTTTGAGGGTCATTTTGGCGATGTGCGGCTCGATCTGCGACCGGATCAGGTCGACCGCGTTCTTGACCGATTCGCCGATATCGACTATCTGCATGTTGTAAGGCCGTGACCGGGTCAGGTCGAGCATCCGCTGCACGACCGTCCCGGCCCGGTAAGCGGCTCTCTTGATCGCTTCCGCTGCGGCATAGGCATTCGAATCGTGTTCCAGTTTCTTCGACAGCAGGTATGTCTGGGCGATGATCGTCGTCAGCGGGTTGTTGATCTGGTGTGCGACCCCCGCTGCCAGTTCCCCGGCCACCGACAGCCGCGCCGAGCGTGTCAGGTGTTCCTGGGCTTCGCGCAGTGTGCTCAGGCTGCTGTCCAGTTCGGCCAGGATGCGGCTGTTTTCTATCGATAGAATCGCCGGTTGCAGAAAATCGCGGATCATCTCGTAGCTGTAGGCCGGGTATTTCTCCTGGCGGTCGCTGGCAAGGCAGATCATCCCGATTGTCACGTCCCAGGTGATCATCGGGATGCCGATCCACAGCTTTGTCTCGTACCCTATACAGGGTAGTTGGAGGTCCCAGTCCTCATTCTCTCTACGCGTCAGGGTAACCGTCTCCCTCGACGAAAGCACCCTGCACATCGCCTCGTTCTCGGCATACTGGCGGGTTGTTCCCAGCATGGCCGGAGGGTCCGGGAATCCGTATGTGCCGACGATCCGCGCCTCTTCCCCTTCGGTCAGCAGCACCGCTGCCCGGTCGAAGTCCACCAGTTCGGACAGGCTCCTGACGACCGCCGAAAATACCTCGTATTGATCGGATAGGCTGGTCACGGATTCGTACATCTTTTGCAGCGTTTGGGCTAGGATGCGCTGCCGCCGCTCCGCTTCGTGCAGTTTCGCCTGGTGGATGGCGATGGCGAGTTCGTCGGCCACTTCCTGGGCGATTTCCAACTGTTCGACTGTGAACGGCTCCTTGATGGTTTTCCCCAGGTTCAACGAGCCGATCAACTCGTCCTGTGCAATCAGCGGAACGATGACGTATGTCTTGATTCCCTCCCTTTGCAGTATTCTGAGCGGCGGCGGTGCATCCGTGAGATTGGCAAGATCGGCTTCGTGGAGGATTTCACCCTTTTTCAGCATCTCAATATCAAGCACCTTCATCGGCACCTGGTAATTGATATCGGCAACCGTGTCCAGGTCGGTCAGGGTGGCGAGCATCATCGATATACCCAGTTCCAGGTCAAAATTGACCACGCTTCCCCGCTCGCAGGGAATGAGAGCCTGGATATGCCTGAGCGCCCCGTTTGCGATCTCCTGCGGTGATTTCGCCGCCAGGATCGCCTGGTCGATGGCCCGCATGATGTTGAGCCGTTCGGCGTAGCGGCGCAGCGATTCCTGGTAATTCTTCTTCTCGGTGATGTCCTTCACGTGTTCGACCACGCCGGTCACTTCGCCGTTGTCGCCAACCAGCGGAAACGATGTCAGTTCCATCCACCGGTCGACGGCATCGGCGGTGGTGACCTGAACGGCTGAAGTCTCGACTTCACCGGTTGCCATCGTCTGTATCGAAGGGCACCAGGGGCAGATGTCGTCGAGTTTGTGGAATACGCTGTGGCATTTTTTCCCGACCAGCGGCATCTCGTCGGCCCGCAGTATTTCGATCCAGCGGTTGGTTCGCACCACGATCATTTCGCGGTCGAGCACGACCAGCCCGTCCCGGATGCCCTGAAAAACGGTCTCCAGGAAGTGCTCGTTTGTCTGTAATGTTTCTATCGCCTTTTTTCGCTCGGTGATGTCGAGTAGCTGCCCAATCGTGATCGGGTTGCCTTTGCTGTCTTTCGTGATCGCCGCGCTGATCTCCACGTCTATCTCTGTCCCGTCCTTGTGCAGCACGGAGAACTCGTATCGCATGGGAACGTCTTCTTCTCCGCGCTGCCGCCGGTTGTAGTTGCCGACCACCAGGTCGCGCGATTTCTCGGTAATCAGTCTGCGAAAATCCGTCCTGACCAGTTCTTCCCGCTCGTACCCCACGTACCTGGCAAGTTTGTCGTTGGCATAGATGAACCGGAAATTGTGGTCGATGACGAATATCCCGGCCAATGAGTTCTCGACCAGCGACCGGAACTGTTCTTCGCTTTCTTGCAGTTTTCCATGGCTCTCGAGCAGCGCCATTTCGACGCGCTGCTGGGTGGTTTCGTCGCAAATGAGGATCAGCCAGCCGCCTGGTGTCACGAAGTCCAGGCGGGTGGCCCACATCCGCAGCGCCAGGAAGTCCGGCTCGTCGGTTTGGATTTCGATCACTTTTTTGGCGTTTCCGGGTGATGTCAGTTCCAGCATCGCCTTTTCGATGCTCTCCGGCAGGTCGAGTTCGCCTATCGTCCTGCCGGTGACGGATTCGCCGTCCTTCTGAAACAGGTCACAAAAGATGCTGTTGGTCTTCTGTATCGTCAGG
>DAOUES010000086.1:0-2108 GCA_034430335.1 Anaerolineae bacterium
CGATCCTGGATAGATTGGCGGAGGTTCGGGGGTGTTATTCGCGAGAAGATCACAATCACGGATACTCACCACTGACGACAGTGTGAATATACAAAGTCCTGTCAGTATACATAGTCCAAGTATGATCCCAATGAGCGGCAGTGGCAGTGACTTGATTCTTCTATAAACTACTCGCTCCCGATCTTTACCCTCGACTGGACTATCGTTCATGCCACATACTCCCCATTACGG
The DNA here is from genome assembly GCA_034430335.1 of Anaerolineae bacterium. Lineage (GTDB taxonomy): Bacteria > Chloroflexota > Anaerolineae > Aggregatilineales > UBA3940 > JAFGOY01. Next base: position 232 of record DAOUES010000086.1, read on the forward strand.
AACATGCGTAAGGATCGGATAGCGATACCCCGGTATGATGATCACTCCATCCTCAATTGCCAATTCCATATCATCACAAGACGCGAAATATCCCGACTCTTCTACAACTTCACACGATTCATCGCTACCGATTTCGCACTGCTTGAGCACCAGATCGACCGTCCCATCATAGGTTCCTCTACAATATAATACGTACTCAAAGCTAGCATATTCCAAGGAGTCAACAGGGCGATACGGCTCAGGGAACAAAATGAGTATGCTCAATGCCGCGTAAACACAGACGAAAAGACCGATTACGCCCAACACGACAGGTAAAGTTCTCTTTCGTGCTTTCTCCTCGGCTGTTAGATCGCTCATCAATTCAGTTACTCCCACGCGCTCGCCTCATCCAGCGCCGCCATCTCCTCCGCATCCAGCCGATACCCCACCGCGCCGAGCGATTCGTCGAGCTGCTCGACCGTCCGCGCACCGATGATCGGCGAGGTGATCACCGGCTGCGAAAGCTGCCAGGCCAGCGCCACCTGCGAGATCGTCTTGCCCTGCCGCCCGCCGATCTCGGCCATCCTGTCGAGCAGGTCGAAATTGCGGTCGGTCATATACCCCTGCATTTTGCTCATCGTTTCGCCCCGCGAACCGGTCGGTACGCCGTCTTCACGGGTGTATTTGCCGGTCAGGAAGCCGCCCGCCAGCGGGCTGTAGGGGATCACCCCGATCTCCTGATCTTCGCACACCGCCTTCAGCTCGCGCTCGAACTCCGCCCGGTGGACAAGGTTGTAGTGCGGCTGCACCGATTCATAGCGCACGAACTCCCGCACGTCGCTGATCCACAGGCTCTTCATCAGCAGCCACGCGGGGATATTCGAGCAGCCGATGTGACATACTTTCCCCTGCTGCACGAGATCGTCGAGCGCCCGGAGCGTTTCGTCGAGCGGCGTTTCCTCGTCGGGCCAGTGCGTCTGGTACAGGTCGATATAGCCCGTGTGCAGCCGCCGCAGGCTGTCTTCCACCGCCCGCATGATATGCACCCGCGACAGCCCTTCGCCGTCCCGCCCGTTCCACATCCGGCCCCGAACCTTCGTCGCGATGACCAGCTCGTGCCGCATCTTTGATTTCAACCAGTTGCCGATCCACGTCTCGGAAACCCCGCCGGGATTTCCCTCGGCCCACCGGGAATAAATGTCGGCAGTATCGAAAAAGTTGATCCCCGCATCGTAGGCCCGGTCCATGATCGCGTGCGAGGTCGGTTGATCGGCTCCCCAGCCGAAGGTCATCGTGCCCAGGCATAGTTCGGAGACGATGAGGTCGGTGCGCCCCAGTCGGCGGTAGTCCATGTTGATGTCCTTTTCTGTTCGAGAATCTCTAATTGGTCCCGGCATTCATTATACACCAGGAACTCACCCCCCGGTGATCCGTTTCCCTCCCGCCCGATTCTCCCTATCTCATTCCCCGATCGCCTATGCAACCGAATCAAGTTCCCAGGCCAGCCTACTCGCCCCACCCCACCCCCTTCGCCGAACCTACGGTTCGCCACTTCCCCACCCCCACCCCCTTCGCCGGGTCTTCGCCCCGCCACTTCCCCCTTTCAGGGGGCAGATAGGGGCAGGTATGGGGGAGGAAATCTGTGACATCTGTGCCATCTGTGAATCGAATCCTCCCCGCCGCCACAACCGAATCAAGCCTGCAATCCAACACTCTCGACACAGCTAAAAAATTGGCGTAATTCGCGCAATTCGCGGATCGAATCCTCCCCCTAAAATTGACACCCCGCCGAGTTGGTTTCATAATTCAGTACGGAAATTGAAAGAGGGTATGATGAAAATTCGCGTCAGGTGGCTCGACCACGATCACCGGGTCATTCTCCAAACATTCAGGGCGGA
>DAOUES010000087.1:0-2005 GCA_034430335.1 Anaerolineae bacterium
CGCATCATCGCCGCCACCCACTGTTCGCCCCACCACGTCTCGCCGATGGCCCCGCGCCTGCTCCGGGCGCTGACCGGCCCCTTGATGATAATCGCGTCGGCAGTCGGCTCGATTTCTTCGTACTCATAGTCGTAGTCACTATCGTCATACCAACCCCACGACATCGCTCAACCCTCCTCGACGACTTCGCGCCGCAGCGAAACCAGCTCGCGCAGATCGGCGGTGCTCATCTCGGTCAGCCAGCTTTCGCCTGCCCCGACGATGCTTTCGGCCAGCGCCAGCTTTTGCTCGATCAACTTGTCGATGTGTTCCTCCAGCGTTCCCAGGCAGATGAACTTATGTACCTGCACATCCTTCGTCTGCCCGATGCGGAACGCACGGTCGGTTGCCTGGTTTTCGACCGCCGGGTTGTACCAGCGATCATAGTGAAAAACGTGGTTGGCGCGGGTCAGGTTGAGGCCGGTGCCGCCTGCTTTTAGCGAGAGGATGAAAACCGGCGGGCCATAATCCGACTGGAATTTCTCGATCATCTCCTGCCGCTTTTTGGTCGGGGTGCCCCCATGCAGATACAGGGCCTCGGTACCAAAAGTGGATACAAGGTAGGGCTGGAGCAGCTTACCCATTTCGGCGTACTGGGTGAATATCAGCGCCCGGTCACCTCTATCGAGCACCTCTTCCAGCATCTCGCCCAGCCGATCCAGCTTGCCGCTCCGCCCGGCGAGATGATCGCCGGATTCCTTCAGGAAATGGGCCGGGTGGTTGCAGACCTGCTTGAGCCGGATCAGCATACGGAGCACCGCTCCCCGGCGGCTCATGTCGTCCTCGGTGGCTTCGAGTAGTTCTATTTCTTCGCGGACGACGGCTTCGTAAAGCGTGGCCTGTTCGGGTGTCAGCGTGCAGTAGGTCTTGTTCTCGAACTTGTCGGGCAGGTCGGCGATGACCTTCGGATCGGTCTTGACCCGCCGCAGGATGATCGGCGTGACCAGCCGCCGGAGTGTGGCCGCCATCTCCTTGTCGCCATAGCGCTCGATGGGAATGCCGAATTGCGAGCGGAACGCCTCGCGGCTGCCCAGGTAGCCGGGATTGAGGAACTGGAAGATCGACCACAACTCGCCCAGCCGGTTCTCGACAGGCGTGCCGGTCAGCGCGATGCGATGCTCGGCTGTGAGGGCGCGGGCGGCCTGCGCCTGCTTGGTCGATGGATTCTTGATGTTCTGCGCTTCGTCCAGCACGATCTCCGCCCAATCGACACCGGCCAGTGTCTCCCGGTCACGCGAGAGCAGGGCGTAGCTGGTCAGGACGACATCGGTATGAGCGGCTTCTTCGGCAAAAGCTTCACCTTGCAAACGGTCCGGCCCGTGATGGGCCATCACCCGCAGCGATGGGGCAAAGCGGTTGATCTCGTGCCGCCAGTTGCCCACAACCGAGGTCGGGCAGACAACCAGGGCAGGGCGCTTGACAGGGTTCCCGTTGCTGCGTTCGTGCAGCCACAGGGCAATAGTCTGTACGGTTTTTCCCAGCCCCATGTCGTCGGCGAGACAGGCTCCCAGCCCGATCCGGCGCATCTGCACCAGCCAGGCGAAGCCGCGCTCCTGGTAGGGCCTGAGCGTGGCATCCAGCGATTCCGGTATCGGCGGAATCGCCATTCGATCCGGGCTGCGCAGATCGGCCAGCAGATCGTCCAGCCAGCCGCTGACATCGACCGATTCGACCTCCAATCCTTCGATCTCTGCCTGCGACTCGTCGGCGGCCAGGCGGAGCGCGTCGAGCATCCCCAGTTCACCCTCACCGCCGTCGTCTTCGAAAAATCGGAGGGCGGCTTCCACCTGGGCCGGGTCGAGTGTGATCCATTGGCCCTTGAAGCGTACCATCGGCTGCTTGAGCGCGACCAGTTCTTCGAATTCCTCGCGGCTGATCGTCTCGCCACCCAGCGAAATCTGCCACCGGTACCGGATCAGTGAGTCGAAGTTGAGCAGGCCGCTCGGCTCATCTTCCTGCCCTTCGA
>DAOUES010000088.1:0-7038 GCA_034430335.1 Anaerolineae bacterium
TGATGCGAAAATACTCATGAACCAGTCGATTCCGCAGGCCAGCTATCCTGTGCCAGTCAATCTCCGGGTGATTACTTTTGTAAGTGTCTGATACCTGCCGCGCCGCTTCGCCGATGATCTGTAGTTCTCGCACAATGGCACTCTGGTGAAGCTCGCTCTGCGTAAAGCTTTCCGCATCCAGGCCCACCGCGAACTGCTGCACCTTGCGGGCGGCAATCAGCATATCCAGCAGAATAGTTTCATCATCTCTCATAGATCACTTCTGCTGTGCCTAAAATGTGTTTGCGCCGTAGATAGTTCGGGTCTTCTTCTACTGCACGCTGCTCACCCAGATCAACAGGGTACCGGAGAATCAAGCTCAACTCCGACTCAGCCGTTTCCAGGTCGTCCAGCCGGACGATATGCTCCGGCGCAAATTCGACCAGCACGTCGACATCGCTGTCGGGGCCGAAGTCGTCGCGCAGCACGGAGCCGAACAGCGCCAGCCGCCGGATGTGATGACGCTTGCAGAATGTCTCGATTTCAGCCTGTGGAATGTCGACTGCCAGTTTCATGACCTGATTATACAGGGCATCGTAGAGAATCGGAAACCCCCGGCCAGGTCGATGTCAATACATGCGGCCTGTCAACCGCCCGGTGGGGCGTCGCCGTCGGCGAGGGGTATGGTGAACGTGAAGGTGGTGCCCTTGCCTGGTTCGCTCTTGACCCGGATTTCCCCGCCGTGCCCTTCGACGATCAGCTTGCAGATGGTCAGGCCCAGCCCGGTGCCGCCGATTGACCGGTTGGAGGCGTCGGCCCGGTAGAACTTCTGGAACAGGTGGCGCTGCTGCTCGGCGGTCATGCCGATGCCGGTGTCGAGCACGCCGATCTCCAGATAATTGTTCGTCGTTTTACTCTGGAGTGTGATGTCGTCGCCGGGGCGGGAATACTTGATCGCGTTCGAAAGCAGGTTGCGGATGACCTGGGCCAGCCGGAACGGGTCGCCGAGGGTCGGCATGGGGGCATCGAACCCGCTGCTGTGAAAGCTGCGGTCGGGGGTCGTCTCGACAATCGGCTGCATCACATCGCGGGCCAGTTCGGCCATGTCGAACGGTTCGGTTCTGATCTCCAGGCCGCGCCCCGATTCGAGGCGGGAAATGTCGAGCATATCGTCGATGATGTTGGCAAGCTGGGCCGATTGATTGTTGATCATCTGTAAATAGCGGTCGCGGCGGTGGGCATCGATCTGGCGGGTGACGAGGATTTCGCTGAAGCCCAGGATGGAGGTCAGCGGGGTGCGCAGCTCGTGGGCGGCAGTCGAGAGGAACGAGTCTTTCATCCGCTCGACTTCCTTCAAGGCGCTGATGTCACGCAGGCTGGCGACCACGTTGAGCAGTTCGCCTTTCTCGACGACGGGAGCGAGGGCGATGTCGGCGTCGAAGGTGGTATGGTCTTTGCGCTCGGCGGTGAACTCAAAACGCTGCTGGACCTGGTTTTCCAGGACATTCTCTAAAGCGGCGGTGAGGCTGGCGAGGCTGTCCGGATCGGCAAAGGCTGTGAGGGATCGTTTGACGACTTCGTCGCTGTTATATCCGAAGACCGGATAAAAGGACGGGTTGGCCGTTTCGATGCGCCCGTCGGTAGTCAGCAGCAGGATGACGTCGGGGCTGTTGTCGAGGATCGTCTCGACGCGCTCGGAGGTGCGGCGGAGTTCGGCAGTGCGCTCCTCGACGGCCTGCTCAAGAATCTGGCTGTAGTTCTCCAACTCCTTATACAGGCGGGCGTTTTGAATGGCGACGGCCAGCGCGTCGGCCAGGGTTCTCATGACGAGCGCGTCGTTGGAGTCGAAAGCGTCGACGCCGCGGCTCTGGATATCGAGGACGCCGAGAAGCTGCTGCCCGATCTGGATCGGTATGCTCATTTCAGAGCCGATGATCTGCTCAGGGAAAGGATTGTAGAAACGGTCGTCTTTGCCGACATCGCCGATCATCAGAAGCTCCTGGTTGGCCGCCGCCCAGCCGACGATCCCTTCGCCGAATTTCAAACGGTGATCTGTGGGAAACAATTCGGCGTAGGTCCCCGCGCGGGCTTTCATAACCAGTTCTTCGCTGTTCGGGTCGAAGATGAACAGGCCAACATGCTGGTAGCTGAAGCGCCGTTGGATGAGCGCGGCGGATTTCGCCAGGACACCGCTTTCGTCGAGTTCGGCGGCGATCTGGCCGATCACTTCGTTGAGCACCAGCAGTTGGGCAGCGCGCTGGCGGACTTCTTCTTCGGCGGCGCGCCGCTGGGTGATATCGGAGATGAATCCTTCCAGGGCGATCACTTTACCATCATCGCCCCGGACGACGCTTCCCTGCTCCCAGACCCAGCGGGTCTCATCCCCGGCGGTAATGATGCGATAGGACAGTTGGAAGTGCTGGTTGAGGTTGACTGCGTTCTGGATGATGTTCCAGACCAACTGCCGGTCGTCAGGGTGGATGATATTGTTATAGGACAGCTTCCTGTTGTCGACCAGGCTTTCGGGCGGGTAGCCGGTCAGTTCTTTGCAGCCTTCGCTGATGAATTCCATCGTATACTGCCGGTCGAGTTTACAGCGATAGGCCATGCCGGGCAGGTTGCCCATCAGCGTGGCGAGGGTGCGTTCATTCTCGCGCAGGGCAGCTTCGGCGCGTTTGCGGTCGGCGATCTCGTGCTGCGCTTGAAGGTAAAGACCGGCGTTGGCGGTCGCCGCTGCAATCTGGGGGCCAAGCGCTTCGAGGAAGCGCAGATCGTCCTGGGTGTAGGCAGCGGGCCGGTAGCTAAAGACCTGAATCACGCCGCGCACTTCGTTTTCGATAACCAGGGGAACGATCAGCGCCGAGCGGATGGTGTCGACGCTGTCTTCGATCTCACCGCCGTCATCTTCGTTGAGTTCCAGCGAGCCATTTTCCTTGAGTTCAACGTTGAAGCTCTGCTCGGCGGTGCGCAGGTAAGCGCGGTAATCGTCGAGGCGCAGAGACTTCCCGGAACGGATCACGCGGCTCTGCGTGCCGTGCCCTTCTTTGTTGAGGGTGAGCGGGGGCAGTTCGGTCTCGTCAAGGCGCTCGCCATCGTGCCGGATATACCGGCAGCGGATCAGGTTGTCGGCGGGGGTGTAGGACGAAATCGAGAGCGAGTCGCAGTCCATGACGCCCCGGACAATCTCGTAGACCGTGTCGTAGATCGCCAGAAGGTCGAGGGACTGGCCCAACTTTTCTCCCGCTTCGTAGAGCAGGCTGATCTCTTTAGTGCGCTTCTCAAGCGCTTCTTCGGCGCGTTTCCGGTCGGTGATATCGCGGAAAACGACCTGCGCGGCGGGTTTGCCGCCAAGGGTTATTGCGGCAATGGCAACCTCGACATCAATGATCTCGCCGTCCAGCCGGACGAATTTCTGCTCAACGACATTGACCGTCTTCTGGTAGCCACTGTAGTGGTTACTGAGCCGGTCGGCTATTATCTGGTGATAATCGGGGTGGATAAATTGCAGCACCGGCTGACCCACCACCGGGTTGTCAGGGTCGCCGCCCAGGGTGCGGATGGCCTCTGGATTGGCAAAGACGATCTTCCCGTTGCTGTGGAGGGCAATCGGGATAGGGGACTGCTCGACCAGGCTGCGGTAGCGATCTTCGCTTTCTCGGAGGGTCTGTTCGATGCGGCGGCGCTTGCGGGCGTTCATCAGCAGATAGGCGATGATCGTTGATTGGAGCACGACGATGGTAAGCGCCGACCAGACGGCAGCGCGGTTTTCAGTATAGAAATTGTGGGGCCGGTTGATGACGACGCTGTCTTCGGGCAGGGCCGAGATCGGGATATTCCAGCGCCGGAGCTGGTTGTAATCAAACATACAGGTGACAGTTCCCGAAGTAACGGGAATGTCATCGGGTGATTCCCCATTCAAAACCCGTATTGCCAGTTCGCCGACGGCTTCACCATTCTGCCTGCCGATAATACCCTTTCCCCCTACAGTACCATATCCGAGGTAAGCATCGCCGCCACCAAATAACGGGGCGTCAGCCGCTTCCGATATCGCCGGGACGACCGTTTCTAGGGGCAGGTAAACGCCGTCCTTCGTCTGGAAGAAGTCGGCATAGAGCAGGACGCTGTGCGGGGGCAAGTTGGCGACCGCGTTAAGCAGCTCGTCAAAGGTGAACCCTTCTCCATCGTCGAGAAATATTACATCGACCGGAATCTGACCCTGTTCGACGATTTTCTCGATAGCCGCCCGGTTGGCGAGACCGGTAGTCGTCCAGTCGTTGATGACGAAAATCTGCTCGGTTTCCGGGAAAACATGCAGGATGGTATCAAAAAGGTCGGGAATGCCAACCGGCTCGGTGAGGCCGGTGATACCTTCCTGGCCCGCGATCATGGATTCATCGAAGTTGTTGGTGCCGCCAAAGACCACCGGCACACCGGGGAAGAGATCGGCGCGGTATTCGAGAATAAAGTTCAGCGCGTTGTCGTCAAGAACGATGATGCAGTCCAGCGGGATGTCGCCGTATTTCACGCGGTAGGTTTCGGCGAGCAGTTCGAGGTAGTCGGCGTTGAACTCGCGCTTGGTATCCATGTACTCGATGAATACTTCGACATTGCCGGGCAGGGCGGCGCGTACGCCTTCCGTCTCGTCTTCCGACCATTTATAGCCCTGGTGATAGGAGTTGAGCAGCAGGACGTTGTAAGTCTCGCCTTCCTGGGCCAGGACCGGGGCAGGCAGGCAGAGGATCAGCAGCAGGCAGGCAGCGATCAGCAGGCGCACAACCAGAGCCTGGTTGGGGAATGGTGTACCTGATCTGACGTCCAATAAACGATTCGACTGCTGCATAAGAGTCAATTCTACAAACTTCCAATCGACGGCTGCCAGAATTGATCGGTAAGTTTCGGCCCCTGGCTGGTCAAATAAAGCCCTGGATTATCCTCTACCTATTCGGGCACTACCGAATCCGGTACGTAGTCCCTTCCGGGAGATGCTCTCCGATTCTTGCAGTTGGATCGTAATCTGGCAATGAGGTGTCCAACATCGCCTCAGCCTGTGCTCTATCCAGGATTGTAACCGTCCCACTGGCCTGATCATAATACGCCAGCACCAGTATTTCGTCGGGAAGCGGGTCCCGCCACGCCCAGGGCATCGATCGTATCCCTTCGCCATCGACCACATATTCATCTGCCCGATCCAGCAGCAGTTGTCCACCTGAGAGCGTCTCATTTGCATAGGCCACACGCAGCGCCGAACTCACATCCCAATCCGCATAGAAAGGTGTGCGCTTCCACAGGCTCACCGGGTTGCCGGTTATATTTGCATAATTGTCTACCACTACTATCACGCCCGAATGATCCTCAATATCCGGCACGACATCGTATAGACCGGTCAGTATCGAGGTCTGTTCATACCATGCCTGCTGTATTGCGCGTTTATTCTGCACCTGCACAAGAATGCCTATCACCACCAGCGGCAGCGCCCCCGCCAGCACCACATACTTGTATGCCCGACGCTCCTTCACCGTAAACGCGGCGATCAGCCCCAGCCCCGCGACAAGCATCACCGCCGCACCCGGCAGCGCAAAAAGGTTAAACCGGGAGTCAAGTGACGTCAGCACCGGAGTATACGCTGCGATGACTGGAACAAACCCCGCTGTGCACAACACGCCGCCGCCTACCAGCAGCCTCAGGAAGCGCCGTCTGTCGGCATCACGTTCGGCGGTCGAAGTGTTCTTGCCCCGATTCAATACTGAAGCGACCGTAATCAACAGTGCTTCAACCCCAAGCAGCCCGCCCAGCACAACCCAATTGCTGCCGATCTCCAGCCACTCTCTGATCGGTGCCGTCCATGCCCAGATCAATATTTGATAGCCCCGCGTCAGCCTTCTGAACAGCGTTCCCGGCTGCAAACTCAACCGCGCCGAGTTTGTGACGTTGTCCACCACAGCCGGGGAGATCACAACCCGCCATACAATCAACATAACGCCGATCACCAGCGGCGACAACGCCACAGCCACCCGTTTGATGTTGCGCGTCTTATAGTAAATGAGACCGCCCATCAGCACACACCATGCTGTGGCAATACCAAATGACCCATCATAAAGCATGTAAGTCAGCAGCAGAAGCAGGTTCGCTGCCACTATCAGCCAGATTTTGCTGCGCAGGATGTATTCGTATAATGCCCACCCATATAGAAAAAGAAACACCATTGAAATCCGAATGGATATCATTGTTAGCCACGTATGGGTAAAGTCGGCAGGATACAAAAAAAGCAGGATCGAGGCTGTTAGTGAATGGACAGGAAACTCGGGCATCACCCGGCGGAGAAGTAAGTAGAATACAATGATTGCAGAGACATCGACTACCCATAGAAACGCATACTGAAAATGAAAGTTAAGCCCAGCGATATCATACTGAATATGTCGAGGAAGATTAACCAACAGGCGGGCGTTTGTATGAAAGCTGACCCCATAATCTAGCTGGCCGGTCAACGGCGCTTCGACGTTAAACCACCAATCATCGGAGTACAACACCGGCTCATAGAACAGCCAGTACATGAGGCCAATCAGGATAATGATGGCAAACGCAAATAGATCAAACCTTCGATTATCTAAGAAGTCCATGTGTTTCCGTTTTGGCACTTGAAGGTGCGGCGAACGTTCATCATTTCTTCCGGTCGGCTGTGGACTCTTGCTTGATATTATACAATTTGGTGCGCTCTACCGCATTCCTCCTACGACTGAAGCCGTGGACTTTCTGCGGATTTTTTATTATGAGAGCGTCGCATAACCCCTAAATGGAGGTTCAAGAAGTGAAAATAGATGTACATTAGCCTGTTTTTTGCCCTCACCCTAAATCCCTCTCCCTCATGGAGAGGAACTTAATCCGGCTTGTTCACCCTTCTCCATGAGGGAGAAGGGCCGGGGATGAGGGCCTTTCGGCGGCTGTCTGGTGCCGATGCGCTCTACTCCTACTATACAGTGACCTTCGTGGAAAAACGATGGAGAACGGTATCAGAACCGATACAAAACAGAGTGTCAAAATGGTGGTAGGGCCGGTCGATCA
>DAOUES010000089.1:0-13152 GCA_034430335.1 Anaerolineae bacterium
ATCGTCAAGGTGCTCGATACCTTCGAAGAGTCCGGCCAGCAGGTGATCGTCATGGAGTACGTCGGCGGCGGCTCGCTCTCCGACCTTCTCCATCGCCAGCCCCAGCTTCCGCTTGATCGCGCCCTGGGAATCGCCCTCGAAGTCGCCGACGCGCTCGCCCGCGCCCATCATCTTGATATCGTCCACCGTGACATCAAGCCCGGCAACATCCTGCTTGCCGGTGACACCACGCCCCGTCTCACCGATTTCGGCATGGCGCGTATTGGTGGCCGTGACCCGCTGACCCTGCTCGGCGAGTTGATCGGCACCCTTCAGTATCTCTCGCCCGAAGCCTGCAACCGCCAGCCCCTCGACGCCCGCACCGATGTCTGGTCGCTGGGCGTCGTGCTTTTCGAGATGGTCGCCGGACAGCGTCCCTTCGAAGGCGAAGGAGTCCCCGGTGCCATCGTCCGCGCCATCATCGACCATCCCCTCCCTGACCTCCGCCGCTTTCGCGATGATGTCCCCCCGGCCCTGGTCGATCTTATTGGCCGGATGCTCGTCAAAAGCCCCGGCGGGCGGCTTGCCTCGATGCGCCTTGTCGCTGCCGAGCTTGAGGCCATAGACCGCGATCTCGATTCGTCCGCCGTGCCGGTCTCGCTTCCCGCCGTGCCGTCCGAGCCGCAGTCCTTTATTACCACCCCGTCTGGATTCCGACAGGTGCCCCTCACCTCGAAGATTGTCGTCCCCGCCCAGCGTCCCGGCATGGTCCCGCGCCCCGCTCTTGTCGACCGCATCGCCGACGGTCTTGCTCGCGGCCACCGCCTGACCCTTATTTCGGCCCCGGCGGGTTTTGGCAAAACCTCGCTCGTCGTCGAGTGGATATCGTCCCTTGACTGCGATGTCGCCTGGCTCACCGTCGACGAGAGCGACGATGACCCTGTCTTATTCCTGGGCTATCTGATCGCCGCCCTTCAGCAGGTCGACCCTGCCGTTGGAGTCGGAGTCCAGCAGTTGTTCCAGTCCCCCCAGGTGCCGCCCATGCAGCGCCTTGTCACCCTCCTCGTCACCGATATCGCCGCCTCCGGTCGTGACCTCGTCCTTGTTCTCGATGATATTCACTTATTGTCCGCCCCGCCGGTTCACGAGATCATCCGTTTTCTCGTCGAGAATATCCCCCCGTCCCTCCATCTCGTGATCGGCACCCGCGCCGACCCCCTCCTTCCGCTTCCCCAGATGCGAGTCCGCGACCGGCTTACCGAGCTTCGCGAGCGCGACCTCCGTTTTTCGGTCGACGAGGCCGGGGCCTTTTTGAACGATACGATGGGATTGGGCCTCGCCGCCGACCAGGTAGAGGCGCTCGCCGCCCGCACCGAGGGCTGGGCTGCCGGTCTTCAGCTTGCCGCGCTTGCCCTGCGTGAGCATCGCGCCGACCCCGCCGCCTTTATCGCCGCTTTTACCGGCAGCGACCGCTACGTGATGGACTACCTTGTCGCCGAAGTTCTTGACCGCCAGCCGGAGCCGCTGCGCGATTTTCTTCGCCAGACCGCCATCCTCGACCGGCTGACCGCGCCCCTTTGCGATGCCCTTCTCGACCGCACCGGCAGCCAGGCGATCCTCGAACAGCTTGATACGGCCAACCTGTTCCTCATTTCCCTCGACCATCGCCGCGAGTGGTATCGCTATCACCGCTTATTTGTCGACGTGCTGCGCACGACCGTCAGCGCCGATGAGAAAGCCTGCCTTCATCTCCGCGCCGCCGGTTGGTATCAGGCCAACGGCTACCTGAACCAGGCCGTCGCCCACGCGCTCGATTACGCCGCGCTGTCCGGCGATTTCGACCCGGCGGTGGAGATCGTCCGCGTGGCGGCGGAGGATTTCGTCTACACCGGTTCGCTGCTCACGCTTAAGGGCTGGCTCGACGCCCTCCCTGATGATCGCATTCGCCAGGATGGGCTGCTGTCTCTTTATCGCGGCTGGGTATCGACCCTCGTCGGCGAGACGCCCCAGGCGCTCGAATACACCGCCCTGGCCGAAGACCTTCTGAGCCAACCGGGTGCCGCCCGCGACGATCTGGGGAAGGTCTATGTTCTGCGGACGTTTCACACCGTCCTCGGTGCCCAGGACTACGCCGAAGGCCAGCGCCTTGCCCGTATGGCCCTCGACATGCTCTCCCCGGAGCATTCACAGTGGCGTATTATCGCTCTATGGGCGATGGCCGAATCCCTTGAGCGCACCACCCACATCGGCGCGGCGATTGAGGCGTTCCAGAATGCTCGCCAGACCGGGCTGGCGATGGGCAACCAGATTTTCGTCGCCACCGTCGAGATATCGCTTACCCAGTCGCTCAACAATAACTGCCGCCGCCGCGAGGCGCTCGCCGTCTGCGAGCAGGCGCTCGAAAATTACACCGACGAGTTTGGCCGCCTGACGCCCATCGCCGGGTTGATCCTCAGCCGCCTGGGCGTTCTCCATTACGAGGCCAACGAACTGGCCCTCGCCCGCCGCTACCACGAGCAGAGCATCGAGTTGAGCCACCAGCTTGCGCTCGGTGCTGACCTGATCTTCGCGCGGGGCCTCTCGGCCCCCACCTTCCACGCGCTCGGCGAGACTGAGAAAGCCTTGATCGACCTTCAAGAGACTTACCACCTCGCCACGCAAACCGGCTACGCAGAGCCTGCCATATTTCTCGCCCAGCAGGTCGATATCCGGCTGGGGCAGGGTGATCTCCTGTTCGCCCGCCGCTGGGTTGAGGAGGGTGGGTTCACGCCCACCGATCAGCCGGATTATCTCCACATGGAATCCCAGCTCACTTTCGCCCGCTGCCTGATCGCCGGTGAGCGTCTCGCCGATGCCGTCACCTGGCTGTCCCGACTCGAAGCGTTCACCCTCGAACTCGGCTTACTGCGACCGTTGATCACCGTCCATATTCTCCAGGCCATTGCCGCCGAAAAGTCCGCCGACCGCGAGGCAGCGCTCGCTGCCCTTGAATCCGCGCTGGCGCTCGCCGTTCCCGGTGATTACTACCGCGCTTTTCTCGACGAGGACGATCTCGTGATCGGCCTTCTCGCCGCCGTTCGGAAGAGCGCCCCGGCTTTTGTCGACCGCTTGCTTGAGTTCGCTGCCGGTGATGCCGCCGGTGATGTGCGTATTCAGCCGCTGATCGAACCCCTCAGCGAACGCGAGCTTGAAGTCCTCGACCTGATCGCCGGGGGCTTGTCTAATCGCGAAATATCTGAGAAGCTGTATATCACCGTTGGCACCGTCAAACGGCACATCAACAATATCTACGGCAAACTCGACGTCCACAGCCGCACCCAGGCCATCGCCGCCGCCCGCGATCTAAAAATATTGTGAGGAGAAAGGCCAACCGCAAAGGACGCGAAGAACGCAGAGGAAAAGTAAGAGATATAAGCTTTAGCCCGGTGCTTCAGCGCCGGGGGTAAGATCACCGTCGAACCATTATTTGATTATGATCAACGGTAGGGGCGACCCTCGCGGTCGCCCGGCCTGCCAGAGGTTACCGAACTATGACCATCACAGAACCAACCGAACGGCAAACGCTGCGCGATCAATACAACGCAAAGACGCTCCTCAAGCAGTGCGCCAACGACGAATCGATCATCCTCTTCCTGACCCCCCTCCTGTTGATGATCTGGGTCTATCACGGCAAACAGGCCAATTTCGACCACGTCTTCGGATTCTATGGCCGCTGGCAGGATTTCTACTCCGCGCTCTACGAATGGTTCTCGGCCTTCCTCCTGCTGTTCTGGGTGCCGTTCTTCATCGTCAGGGTCGTCTTCAAAAAGCGCCTGCGCGATTTTGGCTTCCGGCTCGGCGATGTCCGCTCCGGCCTGCGCATCGTCCTGATCCTGATCCCCTTCATGATCTGGATGTCCTATGTCGGGTCAGGCGGCGCGGACATGCAGGCCGAGTACCCGCTTGCCCGGTCGACGACCGCCTACCTGCCGATGTTCGTCCTCGCCGAGTCGAGCTATCTGCTCTACTACGTCGGCTGGGAGTTCTTCTTCCGGGGATTCATGCTCTTTGGCCTCGAGGAGAAGTTCGGCGCGGCGATCTCCATCCTGATCCAGACCATCCCCTCGGTGATCGTCCACATCGGCAAGCCGGGGAACGAGGCATTCGCCGCGATAGGGGCCGGGCTGGTCGGTGGGTATATCGCCGTCCGCACCCGCTCGATGTTTTACCCGCTGCTGCTCCATGCGCTGGTCGGCATCTGCACCGATGTTTTCGTCACCCTCCGTGTGATGTGATCCCAGGTCGTACGGGCGCAGCGCGCTGTGCCCATTGATGGTTCGCCTGTGGCGAACCATCAAGTGTTAAGTTTTGATCAAACTTTTCCAAAAGTTTGTGGGGTTTCAGGGGCAAAGCCCCTGAGGAAGCCCCATTTCAGGAGTCCCTTTATGCACGTCCTTGTCACCGGTGCCAACGGCTTTGTCGGCTCGATGCTCTGCAAGGAGCTTGCCGCGCGCGGCGATTCCGTCCGCGGCCTGACCCGATCTACCAGCGATTTATCGCTGCTCGAAGGCGTCGACTACGAACGCGCGGTCGGCTCCCTGTCAGACCCCGACTCCCTTCTTGCCGCCGCCCGCGATGTCGAGGTCGTCTATCACGCCGCCGCCGCCGTCACCGACTGGGGCACGCTCGACTATTTCCGCGAGGTCAACGTCGAGGGCACCCGCCGCCTCCTCGATGCCGCCGTCGAGAACGGCGTCCGGCGCTTCGTGCTGGTCAGCACGATAGCCGTCCACAGCTACACCGGCGCGCGGAACATGACCGAGGAGTCGCCGCAGCTTCCCACGCCCTACGGCTACTGCCTGTCCAAACGCGAGGCCGAAGCCCTCGCCCTTGACTATCACCGCCGGGGCGATATCGAAGTCGTGATCGTCCGCCCCGGCGATGTCTACGGTCCTGGCGACCGGGTCGCCCTGCTCAAGATGGCCGATCTGCTCGAGGCGGGCCGCATGCCGGTGCTCGGCGGTGATGCGAAGCTCGGCGCGTTCGCCTATGTCGAGAACCTCGCCGACGGCATCGTGCTGGCCGGGACCGTCCCCCAGGCGGCGGGTGAAGCCTACGTGATCACCGATGGAATCGAACTCTCCTGGGACGAATATTTCGCCCGCCTGACCGCCGCCCTCGATCTTCCCGCGCCGCGCCTGCGCATCCCCCCACCGCTGGCGCGATTCGCCGCCGCCGCCCTCGAAGCGATCTACCGCCTGTTCGGGATTGCCACCCGCCCGCCGATCACCCGCTATCTCGTCGAACACCTCGGTCACGATGTCCACTTCAGCATCGAAAAAGCCCGCCGCGGTCTCGGCTACGAACCGGCCATCCCCCTCGACGAGGCCATCGCCCGCACCGCCGGTTGGTACAAACAGGTCGTCCGCGCCGAATCTCCCGGCTCAACCTGATCACCTCCGGGCGTGCCGCCGCCCGGCTGGTCGATGTTACAGAGTCAAATCACCCCGTGCGTGGCTTTCACTGCCCTGGCCGTTTTGATTGCTTATCTACCGATCTCTCTGGTAATCTAATATATACGCCTTATATGCCGGGGCGAGTGAACTGTTCTGTTAGTGGTAGGAGATGACTGTGAAACATTGGACGTTGTTAGCACTGATTGTCATCGTATTGGCTGCCGCTGCTGCCTGTTCGTCAGGGCTGTCTGTCGACGAGCAGCCGGTGTTGAACGTCGTGATGTTATTGGGCAGCGGCGGGCTTGGCGACCGTTCCTTCAACGATTCGGCCTATGCCGGGCTGCAGGAAGCCCAGCGGCTCTATGATGCCCGCTACACGACCGTCGACTATGCCCCTGACCTGGAGAATCTCCCCGAACTGCGCAGCCTGGTCAGCCAGGGCTGTGACCTGGTGATCGGCGTAGGTTTCGAAAACGCCCCCTATATTGAAGCCCTCTCGCAGGAATACCCGGATCAGCGGTTCGCCATCGTCGATGTCGCCGTCGAAGGCGACAACGTCGCCTCGATTGTCTACCGTGAGCAGGAAGGTGACTTCTTGATGGGCGTCCTCGCCGCCATGCTGACCGAAACGGGCCAGGTCGGGTTTATCGGCGGGATGGACATCGACCCGATCCGCCGGATCGAGAGCGGCTTTACCCAGGGCGTGGCCTATCAGGACCCGTCGGTCGAAGTCGTCTCCGATCTCGCCGGGACGTTCTCCGAGCCGGAAGTCGGCAGAGAACTGGCTTTGCAGCAGTACGACAGCGGCGTCGACGTGATCTACAACGGGGCCGGTCGCACCGGCCTGGGGATCATCGAGGCGGCGGAAGAAACCGGCCATCTCACCATCGGCACCAGCGGCGATCAGCGCTACCTGGCCCCCGGTTACATGGTCGGCAACCGCCCCAAGCGCGTCGATACCGCCGTGCTGGTATTGATTACCGAACTCTATAACGGGGAGTTTACGCCCGGCGTCCGGTCGCTTGGGCTGGCCGAAGAGGGTCTGTCGATAGGCCCGTTCGACGACTCCCTCGTCACCGCCGCGATGCTCGACCGCCTGTCCGAACTCGAAAAGATGATCGTCAATGGGACGCTCATGGTCGGCGTCGACTAGTGTTTCGCGGCGTAAATATCCCCTTATTTACGGGGGCTTCGCGAAACACTCAAGCAGTTGGGCAAATCGGGCAGCTAACCCTGGCCGTATCTCGGCCCAACTGCACTAGGATATTCTGATGCGCCCCTTCCGGCGGATTGTCGATTGGTGGGATAGCAGTCTCGAAAACCGGCTGCGGTCGACCATCATCGTCATAACCCTGTTTTTCGTGGTTCTCCTGGGCGGATTCTCTTACCTGGTCCTGTCGCAGAATGTTCAGCGTACTGTCGTGCAGACCAACCGCCAGTTCGCCGAACTTGTCGCCAAAGAACTCCGCGCCCAATTCGACGATACGGTCGATAACATCTGGCTGGTAGAATCTCAACTGGATCATGTCGACGGTACGAATGGTTCATTGGAAGATGCCCTGCTCGATCTCCTCAGGGTGGGGCCTTTGACCTACCATGCCTTATATCTGTTTGACGCCGGTGGCGAAATAATCGTCCAGGTAGATGACTTTGTGGACGTTTCACAGCCGGGGAATGGCCCGCCGCCGGACGCGCTGCCGGAAGGTGGCCCGCCGCCGGAAGATGATCTGACAGACGACGTGGCGGCGGCGTTTGAAGGCGCTGCTGGCGGAATCCAGTATGTTTCGGATGTGTTCATTGTCGAACACGAGTATATCCCGGTTGTCACTGTGGGCATCCCTGTCTTCGGCGACGATGGAACGCTGGAGCGTGTTATCGTCGCCTCTATCGATCTGATCCCCTTCTGGCGGAGTATCGACAAATTGGAGATCGGCCAGACCGGGCGGACATACATCGTCTCCCGGGATGGCACGATCATCGCCCACCCCGACCGGTCGTATGTGGGGCAGCCGCTTGCCCCTGAGCTGTCGGCTGTGCTGGAGGGCTACGAAGGCTCCGCCAGTTATCACGATGCGCTTTCTGGCCGGGAGATGCTGGCCTCGTTCAGCCCGGTCGACGACCGGACAGGTTGGGGGGTGGTCGTCGAGCAGGAGCGGGCCGAGGCGTTTGCCGCTGTCAACAAGATAGTCATTATCACTATTATTCTGATCCTCGTCGCGATCCTCACGGCGGCGCTCGGCACGCAGTTGACCTCCCGGACGATCACCCATCCGCTGGCGGAGCTGTCCGCCGAAACCCGGCAGCGCGCCCGCACCGGCGATCTCTCCCGCGAGATTTCCCTCGACCGCCACGACGAGATTGGGCAGGTCGCCGAGGCATTCAACCAGTTGATGGCGAGCGCCCGGCAGACCGGAGAAGCGCTCCGCAAATCCGAACGCCGTTTTCGCGAGTTCTTCGAGAACGAGCCTGAGTATTGTTTCATTATCACCGGCGAAGGCATCATCGTTGATGTCAACCGGGCGGCGGTCGAAGCCTACGGCTATCCCGGTAACGAGTTGGTTGGTCACAATATTCTATCGCTGATCGACTATGGGCAGCATGACTATGTACGCTCGTTCGGCGATACACTGAAGGGGTTCGAAAGCGTGAGGAATGTCGAGTTGACCGTTCGCGGGAAACTCGGCGAAAAGCGGATCGTCCTGGTCAGCGCCAAGTTGTTGGGCCAGGAAAACGGCGAGATCATCATCGTCCAGCGGGACATCACCGCCCGCAAGCAGGCCGAGGAAGAAGTCCTCAAACTGAATGCGGAGTTGGAGCAGCGCATCCAGGAGCGGACTCGTGCGCTGCGCCAGACCACCGAGCATGTCCAGACCATCCTTGACAACAGCCCGGAGGTGCTGCTTTTCCTGGGCAGCGATGGGGTGGTTGAAAGTGTCAACCCGGCCCTCGAATCGACCTTCGGCTATCACCCCGACGAGGTGATCGGGCATGCGCCGTTCATCCTGTTTGACCGGCGCGATGCCGGACTCTGGAACTCGACGCTGCGGGAAGCTACCCAGCAGCGCTCGATTCACCGGATCGAACTCCACGCCTGCCGCAAGGACGGGACGGTTTTCGACGCCGACGTCGTGCTGGCCCCCGTCAAAGGGGATGGGGAACTGCTCGGCATGGTGTTCAGCCTGCGTGACATCAGCGCCCTGAAGAACATCGAACGGATGAAGGACGCCATCGTCTCGACCGCTGCCCATGAACTCCGCACCCCGCTGACCAGCATCCAGGGTTTCAGCGAGATACTGCTCACCCGCAAACTCGACGAGAAGCGCCGGGTGCGCTACCTGGAATTCATCAACGAGCGTTCGAATCACCTCGCGGCGATTGTCAACGATCTGCTCGATATCTCCCGCCTTGAATCGGGGCGCGGCCTGGAGATAAAACCGGAGCCTATCGACCTGTCCGAACTGGTCAACGGGGCGGTCGAGCCTTTTGTCGAGACTTACCAGGCGCACCGCTTCCTTGTCGATGGCTTTCCTGCCGGGCTGATGGTCACAGGCGACCCCCTCCGGCTTTCGCAGGTGATCACCAACCTGCTTTCCAACGCGGTCAAGTATTCACCCGACGGGGGAACCATCACGATACACGGTGCCATCGACGGCGCTGCCGCCGAGATCAGCATCAAGGATAATGGCATGGGCATTTCATCCGAGCACCTGGCCCATATCTTTGAGCGTTTCTACCGCGTCGATGTCTCCAACCGGGCGATTGGCGGCACGGGGCTGGGGCTGACCATCAGCAAGCTGATCGTCGAAGGTCACAGAGGCACAATCCGCGTCGAGAGCAGGCTCGGTGAAGGCAGCACCTTCACCGTGTCCCTTCCCCTCGCCGCCGCCGACGCCCCCCCGGAAACCCCCTCAGCCTGACCTGGCCCCCGCGCCATTTACGCACAAATTAGGGGCTTCCTGATCGCCCCCCAGCGGGGGGAGATGGGCGACCGTAGGTCAGTCAGAGGGGGGCGGCCATCACGCACAAAATCAAGTGCTTCTTGATCGCCCCCTGTGGGGGAGATGGCGGACGTAGTCCGTCAGAGGGGGTGCTCCATCACGCACAAATTAGGGGCTTCCTGATCGCCCCCACCGAAGGGGAGCAGTCTGAACGCCGGGTCGCTCCCGGTGGTCGAAAATCTGTGGCATCTGTGATATCTGTGGATGATCATTCCCCGGCGGACGGTAGTCCGCCCCATAAATTCGCGCAGCGTTCTTTGTTGCCAATTCGCAGATAAAACCATCTGTGCAATCTTGTGTCATCTGTGGTAAAACTCATCTGTTGACCGATTCCCCACCAGCCGAAGGAGGCCCGATGAAAACCGTCGCCCTGATCGCCCACGATGGCAAGAAAAGTGAAATGCTTGAGTTCGTCAAGCAGCACAAAGAAAGGCTGCAAACCTTTCACCTGGTCGCTACCGGCACCACCGGCGGCATGATCGCCGAGAACACCGGCCTCGAAGTCGAGCGCATGTTTTCCGGCCCGGTCGGCGGTGACGTTCAGATCGCGGCAAAAGTCGCCACCAAGCAGGTTTCAGCCGTCATCTTCTTCGTCGACGAACTCGCCAAGCATCCCCACGACCCCGACATCAGGACGCTGCTCCGGCTGTGCAACGTCCACAACATCCCCCTCGCCACCAACCCGGCCACCGCCCAGATGCTTCTCGCCGGTGATTTGTAGGGCCGGTATGGTCTGCTGGCCTGTTTGCCCGATTATCGTATCCAGGCGCAGTCTCGTTCTATGACCGACAAAATCTTCTGGCTCGATCCCTATCTCACCGAACTGGAAACGCGGGTCGCCGCCGTCGATGGCAGCGATATCGCACTGGCCGAAACGATCTTCTACGCCTTCTCCGGCGGGCAGGAAAGCGACGCGGGCACCATCGGCGGGTGGCCCGTCCTGCGGGCGGAAAAAGTCGGCGCGTCGATCCGCTACGCGCTGCCCCCCGGTCATGGCCTGGCCCCCGGCGATCCGGTCACCGTTTCCATCGACTGGCAGCGCCGCTATGCATTGATGCGCCTCCACTTCGCCGCCGAGATCGTCCTGGAGCTGGTCTATCAAACCCTCCCGGGGATCGAGAAGATCGGCGCTCACATCGCCCCGGACAAGGCGCGCCTCGATTTCGCCTGGGAGGGCAACATATCGGAAGTATTCCCCCTGATCCGGCAGCGTGCCGCCGCCCTCGTCGCCGCCGATCTCCCGATTGTCAGCGCTTTCAGTGATGAAGCCAGGGAAGAGCGTTACTGGGAAATCAAGGGCTTCGCCCGTGTGCCCTGCGGGGGCACCCATCTCCGCACCACCGGCGAGGTCGGCGAGATCAGCCTCAAGCGGAAAAATCCGGGACATGGCAAAGAGCGCATCGAAGTCACCGCTGCCGGAAACCCGGCATCGAGGTGATACTGCCATCCACCGAATTAGCCAGGCAGCTTTATCGCCGGAAATGTGTGTGAAAAAAACGGCTCTACAAAGCGCTGGTAGAAAAAAGGGGAGTCTCTATGACCGTTACCGGGGTGCCATTCGTCGATCTGAAGGCGCAGATTGACCCGTTCATGGGCGAGATCAACGAGGCGATAGCCAACGTTGTACAGAATACGGCCTTCATCCTGGGCAGCGATGTCAGCCGGTTCGAAAGTAACTTCGCCGCGTTCTGTTCGGCCAGATATGCCGTCGGCGTCGATTCGGGCACGTCGGCGCTCGAGCTGGCGCTCCGTGCCCTCGGCATCGGCCCCGGCGATGAAGTCATCACCGCGTCCAACACCTTCATCGCCACCGTTCTGGCGATCTCCTACAACGGGGCCGCCCCCGTCCTGGTCGATGCCGACCCGGTGACCTACACCATTGATGTCGAAGCGGTCGCGAAGGCGATCACCCCCCGCACGAAGGCGATCATCCCCGTCCATCTCTACGGCCAGACCGCCGACATGGACCCGATCCTCGACCTGGCGAAGCAGCACAATCTGGTCGTCGTCGAGGATGCCTGCCAGTCACACGGCGCGGCCTACAAGGGCCGTCCCGCCGGGACGATGGGCGATGCCGCCGCGTTCAGTTTCTACCCGGCCAAAAACCTGGGCGCGTTCGGCGACGCCGGGATGGTCACCACCGCCGACGCGCAAATCGCCGAGACGATCCGCATCCTGCGCAACGTCGGCCAGTCGAAGAAGTATCACCACGACCTGCTGGGCTACAACCACCGTATCGACACGCTCCAGGCGGCGATCCTCGATGTCAAGCTCAAGCATCTTGCCGGTTGGAACGATGCCCGCCGTAAAGCTGCCGCCCTGTATGGCGAACTCCTCGCGGGCAGCGGCGTGATCACCCCGGCGGTCGCCGACTACGCCGTCCCGGTCTGGCACCTCTACGTGATCCGGGTCAACGAGCGCGACGCCCTGCTCGAATTTCTCGCCGGGCGGAACATCGGCACCGGCATCCACTACCCGATCCCCGTCCATCTCCAGCCCGCTTACGCGCATCTCGGCCACAAAGCCGGTGACTTCCCGGTGGCCGAAACCGCCGCCAACCAGATCGTCTCCCTGCCCATGTTCGAGACGATCAGCGCCGAACAGGTCGAATACGTCGCCGACGCGGTCAAAGAGTTCGTCATCGCCAACGACATCGAACCCCTCGCCTGACTTTCTCGGTATTCAGTCTTTCGGGGCGAGGGCGATCTCCGGTCGCTCCCGCCCTGATTGATCCTCCTCGCTATTGGCCTATTTTTACAAATATACATAAAATTACTTTAGAGTTTGTCAACGATGTACACAAAGAGACGAAAATGCCATTTCCTAAAACCCCTCGGGTCATTTATGATAAAAATCCCTTGCAACAGGTAATCTGTCAACTACGGTTTCCGACGATTCTAAGAATCGAAGTCGAAAAGCCAAGTGGATACCAAGAGCTTATTCGCCATGAATACCCGTTTTTTAACGAGAAGACGTTGCCAATCCCGGCAGAGCTGCAAAGAATTTTGCCGCCTGAAATCGCAGATGTATTCCAACCGGAAAGACATATTTCTTATGAGTTCAAATCTGAAGATGAGAAATGGGCTGTCACTTTGACACGTGACTTTCTGTCGCTAACGTCACTTGACTATACGAGATGGGAACATTTCTTTCAGCGTCTGGAAACGCCCCTTCAAGCCTTGCTTGAGCATTATGACCCCGTCTTTTTTACAAGAGTAGGTTTGCGATACCAGGATATTATACAGCGTTCAACGCTTAGTCTTGAAAGCGTGGACTGGTGTGAATTGCTGCAACCGCAAATCGCTGGGGCGTTAATGCATTGTAATGATGAAGATGTAAAACAGCATGTTAAGAATACAATCACAGAAGTGGTGATTGGCCTAGAAAATGATCGAAATCAGGTTCGTATTAAGCATGGTTTAGTCGAGAAAAACCATGAACCCTGCTACCTGATCGACAGTGACTTCTTTACTGAGGAGCGAACGGAGACAGAGAATGTCCGCGACGTACTTAACTACTTTGGAGCCAGAGGAAGCCGTCTCTTCAGGTGGTGCATTACAGCCCAACTTCATGAAGCTATGGAACCTCAAACTATATAACACAACCCGGGGAGCAGATTTACTCAGTGAAAGTTTCCTGCAAACTACCGCTCCGGTTCAACAGACCACAGACACCGATCTCAGGGCTATGTGCTATCTTTTACTATCCCTCATGCCAACAGAGGGGCTGCTGGAACTTGT
>DAOUES010000090.1:0-7094 GCA_034430335.1 Anaerolineae bacterium
CCTCATGGAGAAGGGTGAGCAAGCAGGATCAAGTCCCTCTCCATGAGGGAGAGGGATTTAGGGTGAGGGCAAAAAACAGGCTAATGTGCATCTATTTTCACTGCTTGAACCCCTATTTGGGGGTTATGCGACACTCTCAGGGAACTGTAAAGAAATAACGCCGTATTTTTTGAATACAGGAAAAATCAGGGGAAGGTCACCCTTCGCAAAGTTGGGAACTGAAAATCGGGGGATTCTCTTCTCTTCCCAGGGTCGACCGCAGGTCGACTTACCCGCCCCGCATGATCGCCTCGATCTGCTCCCCGAAGCTGAACACGTCGATCGGTTTGGGGAAATACCCGTCGAAGCCCACTTCACGCGCTTTGACCGCCACGTTGACCGAGTGATAGGCGGTCGTGGCGATCACCGGCACCCCGGCCAGCGCCGCGTCTTCCCGAAGCTCGCCCAGGATTTGCCAGCCGTCTTTCCCCGGCAGTTCCAGGTCGAGGATCACCAGGTCGGGGGTGAATCCGTCCAGCGCCGCGTCGATCTCGTCGCCGCTGCCTGCCTGCCGCACCTCGACCGCCGGGCTGTGATACCTGAGCGCTTCTTCGAATACCTGAAAGCTGTCGTCGTGATCCTCGACGACCAGCACCCGCCATGCATTTTCCATTGTTGGCCATCCATGATTGATTGTCGCCGCCAGTCGGCGCGGCGGGTCGTTTACGATTTTTTATTCGCGTCGGTTTGCCCTTTGCTGGTCAGACAGCGCTTGATGTCGTCGACCAGCGACGAAAGTAAGAAGGGCTTGGTGATATGCCCGTCGAACCCGGCCTGGATCACCCGTTCGCGGTCGTGCGACATTGCGTGGGCGGTCAATGCGATCACCGGAATCGCGGCCAGTTTCTCATCTTTCTTCAGCTTCTCGATCATCTGCCAGCCGTCCATCACCGGCATCGACAGGTCCAGCAGGATGACCGTCGGTTCAAAGTCTTTGAGACCGGCAAGCCCTTCCTCGCCGTTCCCCGCCGTGCGCACGGTCGCCCCCAGGAATTCGAGGAACTCGCACGCGACGCCCAGGTTGTCGGTGTCGTCGTCGACGATCAGGACTTTCCAGTCGGATACTTCAGGATGTTCGGGCATAAGTCTATCCTTCTTTGTCGCCGGTTTCTTCTGCCAGCGGAAGTGTGACGGTAAACGTGCTGCCCTCCCCGACCGCGCTCTTGACGCGCACCGTCCCCCCCATTGTGAGCACCAGGTTCCTGACGATTGCCAGTCCCAGGCCCGTGCCGCCATATCTGCGCTTCGACGTGCCGTCCACCTGCCGGAACTCGTCGAAGATGTATTCCAGTGCGTGCGCCGGGATGCCGATCCCCGTGTCGCTGACCGCAATCGTCCACTGCTTCTTGTCGGCCTTCGCCACCTCGACGGTCACCGACCCTTCGTCGGTAAACTTGATCGCGTTCGAAAGCAGGTTGACGACGATCTGCTTCAGGCGCACCGCGTCCCCGACGATCTCCCCCGGCAGGTTGTCGTCCAGGTTGCAGGTGATCGCTAATTTCTTGTCTTTTGCCAGCCCCTCGAATTGCAGGCTGATCTCGTTCAGCCAGTCCTGTACGCTGAAAGACTCGTTGACCAGTTCCAGCCGCCCCGCCTCGATCTTCGCCAGGTCGAGCAGGTCGTTGATCATCTCCAGCAGCGTTTGCCCGTTCCTGAATATCCGCTCGACCTTGTCGACCTGTTTCTCGGTCAGGTCGCCTGATGTCCCCGCCAGTAGAAGCTGGCTGAATCCCAGCACCGCGTTGAGCGGCGTCCGCAGTTCGTGTGACATCGTCGCCAGGAACTGGCTCTTGATCTCGGTTGCTTCTTCCGCCTGCTTCCGGGCGATTTCGAGCGCTTTGTTGGTTTTCTCCAACTCCTCGACCTTCTCTCGCAGTTCGCCGGTTCGCTCGGCGACGGTCAGCTCCAGCCCGGCGGCGAACAGTTTGAGGTCTTCCTCCCGCTGTTTGATCGAATCCGCCATCGTATTGAAGGCGCTCCCCAACTGCCCGATCTCGTCGTTTGCTTCGCGCTGGATGCGTTTCTCGCGGTCGCCGCCCGCCATCTCCCCGGCGATCTCGGTCAGTTCGCTCAACGGCGTGGTGATCTCCCGCGCCAGTAATATCATCAGCCCGATCCCGGCGATCAGCGCCCCCGCGCCGATCAGCGCCGCCTGCCGCGTCAGCCCTCTCACTTTTGCGTCGAGCGGTTCGGTCGCCAGCCCAATCGCCACCGCCCCGATCACCTGGTTGCCCAGTCTGACCGACCTCCCCGCGACAAGCTGCTCGCTTTCCCAGTTCAGCACGATCTCGCTGCCGTCCAGCCTGACCAGCGATTCGCCCAATGGTTCGCTCACCTGCCCGAACGCCGGGTCGGGCAGTTCGGCATCGACCAGCAAAGCGCCTTCGGAGTCGTAGATTTTGAGCAGCGTCACCATCTCGCTGTCGCCGACCACGTTGGCGACATCCACCAGTTCGTCGATCTCGAGCTGGTAAAGCTGGTCGCGGATGGTGAGCGGCAGCGTTTCGAGCATCAGCGTGGCCTGGTCTTCCAGTTCCTGCCGGAAGCTCTCCCGTTCCCGCCGGATGCTGAACAGGGTCAGCGCCAGCACCACCGCCAGCACGAGCAGGTTCGACAGCCCGGCCAGCTTGCTGCCCAACGGTAGATCGCGGAAAAATTGCTTTACTTTTGACACTATCGTTCTCCCCTGCTAAGGAGCCTGCTGCCTGCTGCTGCCGCCGAACAGCCCTCATCCCCGGCCCTTCTCCCTCATGGAGAAGGGTGAACAAGCCGGATTAAGTCCCTCTCCATGAGGGAGAGGGATTTAGGGTGAGGGCAAAAAACGGGCTGAGGTGCATCTAATTTCACTTCTTGAACCCCCATTTAGGGGTTATGCGACACTCTCTATCTGATGTCTCACTATCCTGATCTGGCCTCGTAGGGGCGACCCTTGTACGACCAATGGTCGTCGGTCGCCCTCCTCTCCTGCCCCCTGTGATGTTTAACAGAAAAGCCATCTTGATCGCCCCCTGTGGGGGAGATGGGCGACATAGTCGCCCAGAGGGGGTGGATCGTCGCTTACCAAATAGGTCACGTTTGCACTCGAATAAATAGTTAACGTTCGCTTGGCGAATGGAAATGAACCGGGAATATCCACAAACGAATCCCCGGTCCAGAAACCCTACCCCTTCGGGATTTCCAGCACGACTTCCATCAGGTCGCGCATCTGGTTCAGCGCGTCGTCGATCCCCTCCGGGAACTCGTCGAATTCTGTAGTCTGGAACGCTTCCAGCGCTTCGGCGGCGTCCTCGTCCTCGTTGGCATCGATCAGCAGCGCGGTCACCGCCTCAAGTAGATCGCCGTCCATCTCCGGGCTGGCGACCACCACCTGCCGGGGCACCGGCTCCGTCTCGGCCAGGATCACGACCTTTTCTTTAGCTTCCTCCGGGAAAAACAGATCGTAGGAGACATCGTCGGTCGCTCCGGCGGCGACCAACCCGCTCAACACCCATTGGAGCGTGTTTTCGTCGTCATAGCTGAACACGATCCCGATCTCGTCGTCGGCTACCGGGTCATTGGCCGATTCTTTGATCGTGAGCGCCATCCCCTTGTCGATCAGGAACGCGGCGGGCATCGCATAGCCGGTGGTCGAATAGGGGTTGTCCATCGCGATCATATGGCCCGCCAGGTCTTCAATCGAGTCGATCTCGCTTTCCTCGCTGGCGAAGATCAGCGCGTGGTACTCCTCGACGCCGTAGCGCCACCGCCGCAGGATCGGCTTCGCCCCCGATGCGTCGCCGATCAGCGTCGCCGGGTAGACGCTGTCGCAGTACAGGTCGACCTCGCCGTTTTTCAGCAGTTCGGTCATCTCGTCGGCGCTGGTCGCTACTCTGACCTGCCCCTCGCCGATCCCGTAGTCGCCCAGGCGTTCGGCCAGGTAGTCGGCCAGCGGCTGCGTCCCCTCGATTACCTCGCCGGGGTCGTCGGAGATGTCGCCCAGGACCAGCGCCCGGCCTTCCGGGGCGGCCTCGGCTGTTTCTTCTTCGATAGGGGGAATCTCCGTCGCGGCGACCGGGCCGCACGCGGCCATGAATACCGGTAAGATGCTCAAAGTCAACAGCTTGATAGGAACATATCTCGTCATTGATGCCCTCCGATGGCTACCACCCTGGGGTTGGTGATATGTGAAGGTGTGGAGGCAGGCGTTTGTTTCGGTCAACGACCACCCGCTAAAGCAGGTGGCTTGTCCCTGGCTCTGCAGGATGCCCGCTTGAAAGCGGGGGACTTATACCCACATCCGAGACGTTTGGCCGGTTGACGGCGGCCCGGCTTGCTATCGTGCAAGCCGCGTAATTACGGAGGTTATCCGACAGTGGAGATTTTACGCAGAGACTGCTTCCTCTCTACAACCTCATATCACCAGGGTTTTAAGGTGCGAAAACCGTATCCACGCCGGAGCGCTTCGTGCCTTGACCTCAAGAACAAGGTATTACGTTTCGCGCTAAAGCGCAAGCGATGGGTGGCTTCTCCAACCGGCCAAAGCCGGTGGTAGAGAACCGGCACCGGTTCTACGCCGCTGTCGAGTAGAGAAAGGTACATTGGAAGATGATCTCGTTCTGTTCGAAGTATATAGTAGGGCGCATGGTGGAGCAATACGCACGAACCATGTTTTAGATAAAATTCACAAACAGCCGGTGCTGACAGTCCCCTCTTTGCGTCCTCTGCGCCTGGGTGCATTCCAATCTGGTGGCAGGTAAATGTCAGGCTTAAAACCCCCTCCGTCCGACCTTCGGTCGTCCACCTCCCCCTTCGCAAAGGGGGAGGCGATTGGACTTATGCTCTTTTATAAATTAATGAGGTAATCAAATTCCACGTACAATACCACGCGATTCTGTTCCCTCTCCCTTGAGGGGGAGGGACCGGGAGGGGGTGAAAACGTGGCTCACTATTACCTTACTATTTTGTAAATCTGCATTTGTCCAATTGATCGGAGTTTCGTCGCAGACGAAACTCCCAAGCAGCCGCAAAACGGCTGCCGACCGAGCAGAGCGAGGTCAGGAGGGGGTTCTGCCCACAAATCTAAAATGCACCTCTGCGCCCTTTGCGGTTTGACTTCAGCCCGGCGGCCCCGGTCATGGGTGCCGCGCATCCTCGCCCCATCTCTCGCCCGATTCGCCCCACCGTACAAAAAAGAATAGATTCTAATTATTAACGTTTTGGGAGAACACGAAAGCAGTCGAGTATTCTTGACAAGCGAGCTATCTTTTTTGATCAAAGGAGTAATGGGAATGGAAGATCATTCTGCCCGATACAATAGACACTGGCTGCCCTGGCTGACCGTCCTCCTGGCGGTCATTCTCGTGTCGCTGGCCTGCGGAACCACCGGCGCGGTAACCGACGACTTGCTGACCCAGGAGGCGGCCATCGTTGGCACCCAGGACGCGCTCGACAAGGCCGACGCCGTCGAGGAGGAAGCGCCGCCGCCTGACGTGACCGGTACGCCCACCATCACCATCGTCAACGACTACGGCGTCGACATTTGCGGCATCTATATCGATCCTACCTCCTCCGATGTCTGGGGCGCTAACATTCTCACCGAAGTCCTCGCCCCCGGCGCGAGCATCGCCTATACCGTCGATACACCCGATTACTACGACGTGCTCGCCGTCGACTGCTCCCCCGGCGAAGGCGTGACCCTCGAAGAGATTTACGAGGTCGAAGTCTTTGGCCCCATCGTCTGGACGATTGGCGCGAACATCACCCAGGGTTCCAGCACGACCGGCGGCGTCGATCAGCCTGCCGAACCGATCACCGGCCCCGGCGGGCCTGCCGAAGGCTACAGCAGCGACCAGACCTGGACGGTGATGCTCTACCAGGATGCCGACGACGAGATGCTGGAAATGGACATCTTTGTCGATCTCAACGAGGCCGAAGTCGTCGGCTCTTCCGATCAGGTCAACATCGTCTCGCAGATCGACCGCTTCGAGGGTGGATACAACGGCGGCGGCGACTGGGCAACGACCAAGCGCTTTTATCTCCAGGCCGACAACGACCTCGAATGGGTCAACTCGCCGGAGCTGGCCGACCTGGGCGAGGTCAACATGGCCGATATGGACGCCCTGGTCGATTTCGTCACCTGGTCGATGACCAACTATCCCGCCGACCACTACGTCCTGATCCTCTCCGATCACGGCACCGGCTGGCCCGGCGGCTGGTCCGACCCGACGGCTGTCGGTCTTGGCCGTGACGATATCCCCCTGGCGCGCGGCTTCGGCGATATGCTCTGGCTGATGGAACTGGAATCCGCCCTCTTCGAAATTCAGGGGATCACCGGCATCGACAAACTTGAGATGATCGGCTTCGACGCCTGCCTGATGAGCCACATCGAGGTTTACAACGCCGTCGCTCCCTACGCCAATTACGCGGTCGCTTCCCAGGAAGTCGAGCCGGGGGTAGGCTGGGCCTACTCCAGCTTCCTCAAATCGCTCGTCGACAACCCCGGCATGACCGGGGCCGATCTCGGCCAGGCGATTGTCGACAGCTATGTCGCCGAGGATATCTTCACCCTCTGGGAACCGGAGCTGTATGACATCCTCGGCCAGGATATCACCCTCTCGGCGGTCGATCTCAACCAGATGGCCGCCCTCGACACCGCCCTCGACGACCTGGCCCTCGCCGCCAGCGCCATCGACCAGTCGATTGTCGCCTCGTCGCGCACCTATGCCCAGTCCTACCAGGATGTCTTTGGGTCGCAGCTTCCTCCCTATATCGATCTCGGCAACTTTGCCGAACTCGTCGCCGTCCAAAGCGGCGACCCTGCCGTACAGCAGGCTTATACCGACCTGATCGCCGCCCTCGACCGGTTCGTCGTCGCCGAAAAACACGGCCCGGCCCGCCCCGGCTCGAACGGCGTGTCGATCTATTTCCCCAATTCGAGCCTCTACCAGACCGACTACGGCGGGTCAGAGTCATATACTTTCGTCTCCTATACCTTCGCTGCCAACACCCTCTGGGACGACTTCCTGCTCTACCACTACGTCGGCGTTCCGATGCCCACCGTCATTCCCGCCGAAGTT
>DAOUES010000091.1:0-3450 GCA_034430335.1 Anaerolineae bacterium
CAACACTTGAGAATGAACGGTTTTGAGTTCAGGGCGTTCAGCCTTCCAGAGGGGGAGCATCCGGTTGGTATCATAGAGGCTGAGAGCTTTTTTCTCGGCCTCATAAAGCTCCTTGCGCTGCCCAAGCGTTTCGTTATACGTCCACCGGCATTGCTCAAGGGTGTTATTCAGTTTTGTTCGCTGTGCCTTTGTGGGGAACAGTCGATACTTGAACGTTTTACGCATATTTCACCCTGCGTAAGTTATACTATAAAGAAGCTGTGCGCGCAAACAAATGTTCTGAAAACCTGGCTAAAGCCGAAAGAAGGAAGCCCTATTCATCCCAGGGCTGAAGCACCTGGGCTTTCCGGGCTATTTCTGTAAGGAGTGGTAAGTGTCCAACTATCTGGTGACGGGCGGAGCCGGTTTCATCGGCTCGAATCTCGTTGAAGCCTTACTGGAACAGGGACATAGTGTTCGAGTTCTTGATAATTTTTCAACCGGCAGGCGGGAGAATTTGAAAGACTTCGGCGACCGGGTCGACCTGTGTGAAGGCGATCTGACCGTCCTCGAAGATGTCCGGCAGGCGGTTCGGGATATCGAGGTGGTATTACACCAGGCGGCGATCCCGTCGGTGCCGCGCTCGGTGAGCGACCCGGTCGGCTCGAACGCGGCGAATGTGACCGGGACGCTGCACGTCCTGGTGGCGGCGCGTGATGCCGGTGTCCGGCGGGTCGTCTACGCCTCGTCTTCGTCGGTGTATGGCGATCAGCATGTCGACAAGGCCAAAGTCGAGACGATGACCCCCGGCCCGATCTCGCCATACGCCGTCGCAAAACTGGCCGCCGAACACTACTGCCAGGTTTTTACCCAGGTGTATGGGCTGGAAACTGTTTCGCTGCGCTATTTCAATGTATTTGGCCCCCGGCAGGACCCCCGGAGCGATTACGCTGCCGTCATCCCCAAATTCACAAAGGCTCTGCTCAATGACCAATCGCCGACGGTTTATGGCGATGGCGAACAGACACGCGATTTCACCTTCGTGGGGAACGTGGTGGCCGGTAACCTGATGGCGGCTACCACCCCGGCTGATAAAGTCGCCGGGCAGGTGATGAACCTTGCCGCAGGCGGGCAGACTTCGCTCAATGACCTGGTTGGGATTTTGCAGGAGATCACGGGGAAGAATGTCGCGCCGGTTTACGAAGCCCCCCGCCCCGGCGACATCAAGCACTCGCGGGCCGACATCGGCAAGGCGGAACGGCTGATGGGCTATACGCCGCACATCTCGTTCCTGGACGGCATGAAGATCACCGTCGAGTGGTATCGCGCCAACATATGATGCGTGAAGAGAAGCGGGGCGATTCCCCACCGCCGCCGGAGGAAGTCGAACCGATCCGGGTGATGCGCATCATCGCCCGGTTGAATATCGGCGGCCCGGCGGTGCATGTGTCGCTGCTCACCGCTGGCCTTAACGACGCTGAGTTTCAAAGCCTGCTGGCCGCCGGGCAGATCGGCGAAGCGGAGGGGGATATGGGCTACCTGGCCCGGCAGATGGGCGTCGAGCCGGTGATCATCCCCTCGTTGCAGCGCGAGGTTTCCCCCCTGGCCGATCTCAAGGCGCTGCTGGCGCTGGTGCGGTTGATGCGCGAGTACCGACCGCAGATCGTCCATACCCACACGGCCAAAGCCGGGCTGGTGGGGCGGTTGGCCGCCCGCCTGACGCGGGTGCCGGTGGTGATCCACACCTTTCATGGGCATGTCTTTCACGGGTATTTCGGGCGGGCCAAGACGCGGCTTTTCCTGACACTTGAGCGGCTGTCGGCGCACTGGACGGACGTGATTCTGACGATCAGCGAGTGCCTGCGCGAGGAACTGATCGGGTATCGCATTGCACCGGCTGGGAAGATCAGGGTGGTGCCGCTTGGCCTTCCTCTGGACCAGTTTTCCGATCTTGACGACGAACGGGGTGCGATGCGCTCCGAGTTGGTCTGTTCGACAGATACCCCGCTGGTCGGTATGATCGGGCGGCTGGTACCGATCAAGCGCCACGAGCTGTTCCTGGAAGCCGCCAGGGTCATCACAGCCGAGAATCCCCAGGTTAAGTTTTTGATCGTCGGCGACGGCGAGCGGCGGGCCGAACTCGAAGAAATGGCGGCTGGCTTGGGGCTGGCGGACGCGGTGCGCTTCACCGGCTGGCGGGCCGACCTCCCCGTGATCTATGCCGACCTGGATGTGGTGGTGATCGCTTCACGCAACGAGGGCACGCCGGTTTCGATCATCGAGGCGATGGCCGCCGGTGTGCCGGTCGTCTCGACGGCGGTAGGCGGTGTGCCGGATTTATTATGCGAGGGGAAATTCGGGGAACTGGTCGAACCGGAAGATGCCGCTGCACTGGCGGAAGGCATTCAAAAGGCGCTCCGGCGTGGGAAAGATGACCGGGTCGATATGGCTCGACAATGGGCTTACGATCAGTACGGCGGGGCGCGGCTGATAGACGATATCCGAACCCTGTATCGAGAACTGCTCGACCGGTGAGGATAAGGCAGGCAAAAATACAAGATGACTAAATATATATCGCTCATTCTGGCTTCGGGGGTCATTTCTTTCCTTGCAACCCCGCTGGTGCGGCGTTTTGCGAGAGAAGTCAACTTTGTCGATAACCCGCGGGCCCGCAAGGTGCACCGCACGCCGATGCCGATGCTGGGAGGCATCGCGATCTATTTTGGCTTCATGATCCCGCTGGCGATTGCCATTACGCGGTCGTTCACCCAGACGCTGGGGATACTGGGCGGCGCGACGATCATGACCCTGTTTGGCCTGTGGGACGACCGGGTTGGACTCTCGCCGCTGGTCAAGATGATCGGGCAGGTTGCCGCGACCGCGCTGCTGATCCTGGTTGGCATCCAGGTAAAAATCTTCGATCACCAGTGGCTCAATATCGCCGTGACGCTGTTCTGGGTGATCGGCATCTGCAACGCGATCAACTTTCAGGACAACATGGATGGCCTGGCGGCAGGGCTGTCGATGGTTGCCAGTGGGTTCTTCTTTGTCCTGGCGCTGTTCGAGAACCTGGAACCGGTGGCGCAGATTGCGGCGGCGACGCTCGGCGCGAGCGTCGGATTCCTGTATTACAACTTCAACCCGGCCAGCCTGTTCATGGGAGATGCCGGGAGCTTACTGCTGGGGTTCATTCTGGCGGTGCTGGGCATCAAGCTGGAATTCGTTTCCAGCCCGCTGGGGGCTACCTGGATGATCCCCATTCTCGTGTTGGGTGTGCCGATCTTCGATACGACGATGGTGGTTGTGTCCAGGCTTGTGCGCGGGAAAGCGATATACAAGGCTGGCAAGGATCACACCTCGCACCGGCTGGTGTCCATTCTGAATATGACCCACGCGCGCTCGGTGATGACTCTGTATATGGCGTCTGTCGGGCTGGGCCTGGTCGCGATCATGCTGCGCGATGCGACCGTC
>DAOUES010000092.1:0-7030 GCA_034430335.1 Anaerolineae bacterium
TACAGCTCGAAGCTGATCCGCAGGTAGAGGTCCTGCTTGAGCTGGTTGTGATGCGTCACGAAAGGCCGCGCGGCAGCGCCGCCGTAGATCGGCTGGAGGATCGGCGTTTCGACTTCCAGGAAGCCCTCTTCGTCGAGGAAGCGGCGGATGGCGCTGATCGTCTTTGCGCGGGCGACGAACACCTCGCGCACGCCGGGATTGACGGCGAGGTCGGCATAGCGCTGGCGATAGCGTTCCTCCGGGTCGGTGAACCCGCCGTAGCGTTCGACCGTCCCATCGTCGAGCCGCCGCTCTTTGATCACCGGCAGCGGGCTGAGTGTCTTCGAGATCAGGGCGAAATCATCGGCCAGCACGGTGATCTCCCCCCGCCGGGTGCGCATCATCGTGCCCCTGACCTGGATAAAATCGAACAGGTCGATGTCGTCGTTGAACAGTTCCTGGGACTCTTCGCCGATGTTGTCCTGCTTCATCCAGACCTGCACCCGCCCGGAGCCGTCTTCGATATGCGCCCAGGAGGATTTCCCCTGGGGGCGGTGGGAGGTGATGCGCCCACAAACAACAACCGGGGCCGCTTCGGGTGTTTCGCCTTCGGCGGCGGCCTCTTCCGCCGCCTCGAACACCGCGATGGCCTCGGCGATTGTATGGGTACGGTCAACTCGTTTGGGATAGGGGTCGATGCCCCGCTTACGAATACGATTCAGTTTTTCTAAGCGCTGCTGTTCAAGGTCGTTTGGTTCCCACACGGGTATGGCTTATCCTTCCACAGTCATGACTTGACATTCGCAGCACTATTGTACCGAAAGAATCGTATATTCAAACTTACCGTCCGGCGCTTCGACGGTAACTTTGTCGCCGTCTTTCTTGCCGAGCAGCGCCTGGCCCAGCGGCGACTCGTCGCTGATCTTGCCCTTGCGGGGATCGGCTTCGACCGGCCCGACGATGTGGAAAGTTTCAGGCTCGAAGCCTTCTTCCTTCACGGTTACCATGCTGTTCAGGCGAACCACGTCTTTTGGCCCCTCGTCGGCGATGATCTGTGCCCGGCTGAGTTGTGTTTCAAGCTGGAGGATACGCCCCTCGATAAATGCCTGTTCGTTCTTGGCATCGTCGTATTCGGCGTTTTCGGTTAAATCACCTCCTTCTTCAAGCGCCAGGCGCAGGCGTTCAGCTACCTCGTCACGCCTTACCGTGCGCAGGTAGTTCAGCTCATTTTCCAGTTTCTGATAGCCTTCGCTGGTGATGGGTACTACGTTTTCTGCCATATACCGTCCCTTGTCCAAAATCCAAAGTTGAAAAAAGACCGCCTCCACCGGCGATCGAAGTTCCTCGTTCATGTTGATAAAAACAAATAGACGAACCGCGCATTTCGCCAGTTCGCTAATTTCGCTACATATGATATCACACTCGATTTTGCCTGTAAAGCGTACCGGCCCGATTCTGGCCCTGCCGGTCACAATTGACGACGCCTCTCACACGGCAGGAGTGGAGACTCGACGTATTGGCCGATTACACCTCCCTGATTCGTGCCTGGAAAAGGGGAGATTTCGTGGATTCCGGTGCGGTGATTCCGAATCCTACGACCAGTTGACGGTCGCCCTACGCTATGGTAAACTCGGCTTTATCAAATTGACAGTTACTGCGATTTCATTGGTAACGTAACCAGCCAGTTAAAGGGGCCTGCGATAAGCAAGACAACCTACCGTATCAATGATGCAATCAGGGTAAGGGAAGTTCGCCTGATTGACGGCAGCGGCAAAAACGTTGGCATCGTCGCGATTGACGAAGCGCTTCGGCTAGCAGACGAAGCCGACCTGGACCTGGTCGAAGTTGCGCCAAATGCAACCCCACCGGTCTGCAAAATAATGGATTTTGGGAAGTTCCAGTATGAGCAGGCTAAAAAGGAACGGCTGGCGCGAAAACAACAGAAGACGGTTGAGGTCAAAGAAATCCGGCTGCGGCCAAAGACGACCGACCATCACCTGGGATTCAAAATCCGCGATGCCCGCCGGTGGCTCGAAGATGGGATGAAGGTCAAGGTGCGCATCCGGTTCCGGGGGAGGGAGATCACCTACCCGGAGATAGCACGTGAACAACTGGATAAAATCGCAAGCGACCTGGACGACGTCGCTGTCGTCGAGCAGCGGCCAGGGATGGAGGGACGCACAATGTTGATGGTCCTGGCCCCGACCAAAGCTGCCGAGTAGGTGTTATCCGGTGTTCGCGAACCTTGCTTGTAAGGGCGGGTAATTACAGACAAACGAAATCGAGCGCCTGATTTGTAAGTCGGATGCTTCATTCAACGTGAGCCGCTTTCCGGAAAGCACCTGTGCAGCGGCTGACAAAGCATCTGGCTTTTTGGTGTGAGTCGCCAGATCAATGACGGCGCAGATAAATTAGGAGTAGACCTGTGAGTAATAAGACGAAGGCCAAGAAGTATAAACTGAAGACACACAAATCAACCGCCAAGCGTTTCAAGGTGACGGGTTCGGGGAAGCTGGTTCGGACCAGGGGGCCGAAGAGCCACCTGCGCCGCAAAAAATCGGCACGCACCAGAAACGAACTCTCCAAGATGCAGGAAGTCAAGGGGACCAAAGTTCAGCAGCGCATCCGCCGCCTGGCTCCCTATATCGAGCAGTACGGCACGAGTTCATCCAAGCGCGGGGGCGGCAAGAAGCGGTAGAGAACTGCCGTCTCGTTCGCATCGGATAGAATCCGGGTATCGGCGAGAGCAATTCGCCGCAGATAATCAATCGGAGAAAGCAGCATGAGAGTAAAAGGTGGAATCGTCACACGACGCCGCCATAAAAAAATAATCAAGATGGTGAAGGGCCAGTACGGAACGCGGGGCCGCCTGTTCCGCCGCTCCAACGAGGCGATGCTGAAGTCGCTCTGGTATTCGTACCGTGACCGCCGCGTTCGCCGCCGCGATCTTCGCCGCCTGTGGATCGTCCGGATCAACGCAGCGGCCCGCCAAAACGACATGACCTACAGCCGTCTGATCCACTCATTGAAGCAGGCCAATATCGAACTGGATCGCAAGGTGCTGGCTTATATGGCCGTCCACGATCCGCACGGGTTCAGCGCCGTCGTCGACGTTGCGACAAAAGCGGCCAGCTAGCGGTGCTTTTGTAAGCGCGGGCAGCCGCAGGGACTGCCCCTACAAGACGATAAAAAAACAGCCCCGCTCTGAGGTTTGCAGAGACAGGGCTTTTCCTTTTTGGGTTGCTGTTAATAGCGCCTGGGCTTTGTGCGGGAAATCCGCGTTGCGCCGCGCCCGGCGCGTTCATCGGGGTGCAGCGTGGGGAGCGCTCCCAGCACCCGGACAGCCAGTTCGAGGGAGCCAAACTCGAGCCGGTCACCATTGCGCAGGCGGTACTTCAGCCCTGGTTGGAGATACAGGCCGTTGACCCAGGTGCCGTTGGTGCTGTCCAGATCGATCAACCATAAGCCGTCTACGTTGGACATCAGGATGGCGTGCTGGCGGGAAACGCCGAGCTTGTCGCCGCCCTGGGGTGTCAGGTCGAGATCGGGCTGGGTGGCGCAGTCGGGGTCGGCGCGGCCTACAATCGTGATGTTCTGAACTTCTAACGCAATCGCCTTTCCTTTAGCTTTGGTCGGCTGGAAAATGATCTGCCAGGGCTGCTGAGAGACGCCTTCTTCCTCGGTCGAGGGTTTCGGCCTCCCCCCGCCAGTCTGATCCTTGATATCCCGCATATCCTGCTCGGTGAGTGGATCGGCTTCAAGCACGTAGGCCTCATCTTCCTCAGATGGTTTTTTGCCGGTCACGTCACCTGTAATTGGGCTGCGAGGCTGCACAGGCACTTCGGCGGCGGTTGCAAATGCCGCATCTGCGGCAGCCTCGGATTGGGAAGGCTCTCTGGCCGGTTCCTCCGCCAGTAAATGCTCCACCGGTTCAGTATCCTGTGGGCCGGGCGGTGCGCCCGGTTCTCTTCTGTGGTCGAGCTGCTTGATCCGATCTTTGAGGCTTGGCCCAGGGATTGGGCCGTCCGAATCAGCCGGTTCGAGGGTGATGGGGCGAGTCCCCAGGCGCTGGGTGCCCATCGTCCAACCGGCAACCTCCGACTTTTCTTCGGGTTTGTCACTGCCTATGCGATCGTCTGCCGCGTCTCTTTGATCGGTAGAATCACTCACCTGTAAAATCCCCTAGATACGAGTCATGAACTACTATCATTATACTTATGGCCCAAATCCATGCTCGTCCGCAACTTTGGTATCTTTCAATAATACCACATCATAATCGGGTGTCTCAATGACTATAACCCCATCCTGGCCTGCTGTGACCATACAATCGTGTATCAAACCTCCTTTTTTGCTGTTTGTTGAAGCAATTCGATCATATCACCGTCAACGCCAGCCCAAACAGGTAGCCCGCCAGCGTGCTGAAGATGGTCACCAGGGCGACATAGACGGCGGTTTTCTTCCGCCCCAGTATTTTCGCGGTGACCAGGATGCTCTGCAGGGAAAGCTCCGGATCGGCGAGGAGATAGGCGAGCAGCGGGCCGCGATGCATTCCCAGGTCGAGGAACATGCGGGCGATGGGCACCTCGACGAGGGTGGGGAAATACATGAAGACGCCGAACAGCACGCCGACCAGATTCGCCAGCAGTGTGTTGCGCCCGGCTACTACCTCGATCCAGTGTTCGGGCAGCACGGCCTTGACCATCCCGGCGGCGAAAACACCCACGACCAGCAGGGGGAAAATCTGCTTGACGAACTTCCAGGTTTCCCAGAGCCATTCGGCGGTTTCTTCCTTCTCGAAACTGCGGGCGGTGACGATCCCCAGGGCGGCGATCAACAGGACTTCGCCGACGAATTTACCGGTGATGCCGATCAGCAGGCTGCCCTGGGAGACGCTGGGGGCAGCGAGGAGCAGCGTCAGGGCTACCAGGGCGATGGAGGCATAAGTCCAGCCATTGAAGCCTTCCAAAACCTTCTCCAGGCCCTTATAGGCGACCGGAACGATCAGAATGAGCATGAGGATCAGCAGCGCACCCTGCGGGGTCAGGTTGGCATTCGCCAGCGCATCGACCAGCGCCGGGGGGAGTTCGACCGGCAGGCGGAAGCTGAACAGGGCACCGGTCAGGATGTCGACCTGTAAGGTGCCGACAATCAATACGGCAATCAGCAGGAGGAAGACGGTCCAGATCGCGGGTTTGACTTTCGCCTGGGAATCGAACATGCCGCTGTCCTGCATCTGGACAGCGCGTTCGGCTTCCTCGCTGCGAAACATCCAGGCCATGATCATCCCGATGCCGATCCCAAACACAATCGAGAGGACGATCCGGGCCAGGGCGATATCAAAGCCAATTGCCGAACCGGTGTAGGCAATCGCCAGGATGTTGACCGCCGGGCCGACGAACAGGAAGGTGATCGCCGCGCCGAGGCCCGCGCCGCGCTTCCATATCCCGGCGAACAGCGGCAGGATCGTGCAGGAGCAGACCGCCAGCAGGAACCCGCCAATCGCCGAGGCCGGGTAGCTGATGATCTTTGGCGCTTTCGGGCCAAGATAACGGGTGATCACCTCTTTGGGGATCATCGCGCTCATATAACCGGCGATCACGAAGGCCGGGACGAGGCAGAGCAGCACGTGGGCCGCCAGGTATTCGAGCAGGGCGTTCCAGCCGGAAGCGAACACAGGTAGGACTGAATTGAGAAAGGTCATTGGTTTAATCTCCATAGATTTCCAGGGGCTTATGAACTAATCCGGTAATAAACGTGGCCTATTTTGTGGGCAAAGACCAACCCCCTCTGGGCCTACGGCCCATCTCCCCCAGACTTGGGGGCGATCAAGGTTGGCTTTTCCATCACGGTTCCGACGATTACTGAATTATTTCGTTAATCACCATTTGCCCCTGGAACTATAATATATTCGTGTTTTTGAATATCTTGTGCCGGGAAAAAACGCCCGTGAAGGGCGTTCTGTTCCGGCGCGACTCAGCCTGCCTGGGCTTCCTGGATCAGGGTGACAATCGAGGCGGGGGCCAGGACTTTGCCGGAGCTGACCAGCTTCTCGTCGATCACGAGTCCGGGGGTGCTCATCAGGCCATAATCGACGAACTTGCTCACATCGGTGACGTGCTCTATATTGGCCTCGATTTCCAACTGCTCAAGCGCCATACGAGCGTGCTGCTCCAGGCGTTTACAGTTCGCGCAGCCGGGGCCAAGTACTTTGATTGTCAACATGGTTGTATTCTCTCCTTTGATATTTTGTACTCCTATCCCTTTTCTCTCGCAGTCGGGACAGATGTCGATTGAACGGTTGGTCGAATAGTGCATCCCGCAGCCGGGGCAGGTGACCGACCGCAGCGGATTTTTCGATCCGGCTGCGGACTGCGGTCGTAATTCGGCGGGGAGATCGCTATATGGATCGGGTGGGCTGCCACAGCAGCCGCCGGTTGAGGTCATCATCTATGCTCCGCGATTCTTTTTGCTTCGCATTTTGGACAGGTACAGGCACACTCACAGTCGTGGTCAGGCACGTCGAATACCAGGTGATCGCCGGATTGAGCAGCGATGGCATGCGCCGTCTGTTTGACCCGGTCAAGCAGCGGCTCGATGGAGTCGTCGGCCAGCGCGTAAAAGACGTTCGACCCATCCCGGCGGTCGATCACCAGCCCGGCT
Organism: Anaerolineae bacterium; assembly: GCA_034430335.1. Taxonomy (GTDB): domain Bacteria; phylum Chloroflexota; class Anaerolineae; order Aggregatilineales; family UBA3940; genus JAFGOY01. Next base: position 6,640 of record DAOUES010000092.1, read on the forward strand.
TCGCGCAGGCGGATCAACTGCTGGGAGATATAGGCCTGCCGCTGGTTGAGAACGGCTTCCAGGTGGCAGACGCAGGCTTCTTCCTGGCGCAGCACTTCGAGAATTTTCAGCCGGGTTGGGTGCCCCAACGCTTTAGTGATGACGGCCAATCGATCATACCCGTCGTCCATCGTGCCCTCCTTATATTCGATATTCATTATATCGAATATGCTGTGAGGCGTGGCATGATCTTCAACCTGTGTTTGCCGTGATGATTGTCACATGCATCTGAATATCGTATAGTCGGGAAACGTGCATTGACGTTTCTAGTGAGGCATAATCTGGCTATGAGCGAAAAACAAAACAAACAAGATACCTGGCTGTGGATCGGGTTGGGCGTTGGCGGCCTGAT
>DAOUES010000093.1:0-3235 GCA_034430335.1 Anaerolineae bacterium
GTGATCTTTACGTATCGCTGCCAGCCGTTGATCACCGGTGCGCTGATCTCTGGCATATTCTGTCTGGGAACAATCACCGCGCTGGCTGTGATCGCAATCAAACAAAAAGCCAACCAGCAAGCTGATTGATGGTCATTCAAAGATATGTCGCCCCCCTTGCTAAGGGGGGCAGCATTTCGCTGTGCGAAATGTGGGGGGTGATCGTGGTCAAGCAGCCTACTTCGTTATCCTTTGGAGTTGTAAAGAAATAACTCCGCATTTTCCAAATACAGGCAAAATAAGGGCGTTAAGTCCCCTCGCCATGAGGGAGAGGGGATTTAGGGGTGAGGGCAGGATCAAAAAGTGCGGACTTATATTTTTACAGTTTCTTTGGACAACGCATCGAGCGTGGCGAAATGCGGGGGGTGATCTGTGCCAGCTGCAATCGTATTAGTAGAGCCTACTGTCCCCCATATAACGCCCGGTACGCCGTATAATGGGCGTAAATCCCCTTGATGTATGCCTCCGGTTCGGCCATTGTGATGCTTTCGACGTATAAATCCGGGTCATTCGGCGCTTCGGCCTTCCACGTCAGCGCATTCCCCGATCCCGCGTTGTAGGCGGCCAGCACCGCAAACGGATCGCCCTCGAACCGGGCGAACTCGTCGTCGAGCAGCCACGTCCCGAAAGCTACGTTGACGTAAGGCCGCTGGAGGTCTGACGCCCGGTAGTCCGGCCAGTCGATCCGCGCCGCGATGTCTTCCCCGGTCGGCGGCCAGATTTGCATCAATCCCTGTGCCGCTGCCGCCGAGGTCGCGAACCCTTCGAACAGGCTTTCCTGCTCGATCAGCGCAAACACGTACAGCGGATCGAGTTCGTACTGTTCGCTGTAGGCAAGCACCAGGTCTGAGAAGTAGGTCGGGTAGCGCAGCCGCGCCAGGAACACCGGGCCATCCAGCGGATTGATCCCCGCCAGTTCGTGAATCTGCTTGATCGACAGGATCGACGACCGGTACAGGCCGATCTCCCGGAAGTAGATCGCCAACTGGTAGCTCGCCAGCGGATCGTCCCAGTAGTCTTTCCGAACCAGTTCGAAATCCCGTTTGGCCTCGACCACCAATCCCAGGTTCCAGAGTTCCTGTGCCTGTATGAACCGCTGATCGTTGGCGATGTCTTCTCTCAGGCCCCCGGCCAGCGGCGGCGTTTCACTCAACCCAAACTGCTGGACGATCCATTCTTCGGCTTCCTGCCGTCCCTCGTCGGTGTTGATCGGAATCGCTGTTGAACCCGGTGCGCCGAACGCCACCCTTCCCGCCAGTTGATCCTCTGCCCGCAGTCCGTAATAGGTGAATGGTTCGATCAACTGTGCATTGCTGAAAGCCGTTGCTGCTTCGCCTGGCTGGTTGGTCTGCTGGTATGATCGCCCCAGCCAGTACAGGCTGTTGGCCGGGTTCGGATTCGATGCATACTGCGAGGCGTTGGTGAACACCGTCTCTGCCGTCGCAAAGTCCCCGCTCCGGTAAAGAGTCATCCCCAGGTCGTGAAGCCCTGCCGCCGCCCGCGAGTCGTCGGGATAGTCCGCCCCAAGCCGTTGGTAATAGCTGATTGCCCGTTCGATGTCGCCAATCGACTGTGCAAGCTGCCCCGCTGCGAACAATGCGTCGGGCACCTGCGGCAGCGATTCGTTGTCCTCGATAAACGTGTCGTACGTCTCGAAGGCGCTGTCGGTGTTACCCAGTTCGGCGTAAATCCCCCCGATTTCGATCCAGGCATCGCCCCATGCCGATCCCGTGTCGGGGTTGTAGCGCGTCACCAGCCCTTCCAGTGTGCTCAACGCGGAGTCGAGGTTCCCCTGGTAGCGATATGCCCGCCCGATCAGGAGATGCACTTCAGGCGGGGGATTGCCGCTTAAGGCCGCGATATGGTTGAGAAACGCCCCAATCGCGATTTCATATTGACCCTGGTAGTAGTTGACCAGCCCGCGCTGGTACTGGTCGACCTCGTATCCGGCGTCCAGCAGTTCTCTAAGCGCGGTCAGGGCTTCGTACTGCTGCGGGTAGGTCATGAAGACGTGTTCGAGCTGCGCGTAGGCGTTGTCATAGTCTGCCGCTTCGAACCATGTCTGGGCGATTGAGTAGGCCGCCGTCGCCCGGCGCGTATTGCTCGTCGACTGTTCGACGATCACCTCGTAGTGAGTAACCGCTGCCCCCGGATTGCCCAGCGAACGGTAGATCGTCGCCGCTTTCTCGCGTAATGCGAGGTTGGCGGTGACGTTCGTTTCGGCTGCGATTGCCTGCTCGTAGGCGGCGGTCGCTTCCTCGACGTTTCCCAATGCCAGGTGTCCGTCGCCGATCCGTTCGTAGATGGTGCTGTCGATCAACCCCGGTCGCAGCGTCAGGTATGCCGCGTAATCGTCGAGCGCTCCCTGCCAGTCGCCCAGTCCCGCCTTCGCCTCACCCCGCAGGAAGAACGCCCGCGCCCTTTCGGAGTGATCGGGCTGCTCGGCCAGGAAGCTGTCGAGAACGGTCTGCGCCGCGCCGAAGTCACCCCGTTTTAGCGAGGAATGCGCCAGCCCGATCTGTGCGTGAATCCGCTCGTCCTGCGATGCGCCGGGATCGGTCAATACCGTTTGGAACGCAATCGCTGCCGAATCCCAGTCTCCATTGCGGAGGCTGCGTTCTCCCTCGTGGACAACTTCGATGGGGATAGGGGTTGCTGTCGGGGTTGGGAGTGGGGTGTTGGTCGGTGCTGCCGTTGGTAAGGCCGCTGGCACGATTGTGTTGATCGGTGCTGGTACTGCTCCGGTGTACCCCGACGAACAGGCGGAAAGGAACACTGTAAGCAAAATCAGCACAAGGGTGATCGGGTTATGTCTCATGGTGCGGATTATGGCGGTCTTTCGAGAGGTTGTCAACGCCCCGTACCGGTGAAGACTCCATCTCGTAGGGGTGGGGCTATATGACCAAAGGTCGTCCCCCGCCCTCTTGGACGTTTTGGCTTTGCCAAAACTCCTGAGCAACTGGAAAACCGGTTGCCGACCGTAGGTCGGCGTATTGATTTTAGCCCGGTGCTTCAGCGCCGGGAAAGAATTTACAGACCGCTAAATGGTTGTAAAGAAATAACTCCGTATTCTCCAAATATAGGGAGATTGATGCTGCAAAATAACGTGGACAGTATTGTTTACTTCTCATCCCCGGTTCTTCTTCATCAGGGCTTAAGTCCCCTCGCCATGAGGGAGAGGGGATTTAGGGGTGAG
>DAOUES010000094.1:0-3600 GCA_034430335.1 Anaerolineae bacterium
TGGCCGGAACAGGGCCGGGTGATCATGGCCCAGCACGACGCCGGGACGGTGGTCGTCTACCAGGCATACCGCCCGGAGATCGCCCGCCATGCCGCCGAACACCAGCAGTTGGATGGGCCGGGGTTCAGCTTCGAGCGGATGACCTGGATCAAGCCCGGTTTTTTATGGACGATGCACCGCTCCGGGTGGGCGACAAAGAAAGACCAGGAATCGATCCTGGCGATCTGGATCGAGCGGAGCGCCTTCGACGAACTGCTCGCCCAGGCCGTCCCCAGTCTCTTCGACGAGAAGCAGTACGCCAGCCGAGAAGCGTGGCAGGCGGCGGTCGACGCTTCCGAGGTGCGTGTGCAGTGGGACCCCGATCACGATCCGGGCGGGATGTCGCTCAAACGCAAGACGATCCAGTTAGGGCTGCGCGGCGACGCGCTGCGGCGATTCGCCGGGGAGTGGATCGTCCAGATCGAGGACATCAGCGCGTTCGTGCGCCAGCAGGCCGCCTATTCACACAAGATGGATTTGCTGTTCGTGCCCGATCAAAAGGTGTACAAGCTCGCGGATCGGGACGTGGCGCGGCGGTTGGGGGTCGATCAGGGGTAAATTCAGCACCCGCTGTTGTGGAATTCCTCGTTGAGCAGCCGCCCCAGCGTCAGCCCGCTGTTGATCGGCATCCAGTCCCAGTCGGGGGCGTCGCCGGGATAGCGCTGCACCCACCACATGAACTCCATCAGGTACTTGACCGGCTCGCAGCGGCTGCCGCTCTCCGGCCTGCTGCGAAAATCGTACTGTTCGGCGCGGAAATCGACGACATGGCCCATCTCGTGCGCCCAACGGCTGTTCAACGCGCCGGGATAGCCGAGCAGGACGTTAGCCACCTCGTCGCGGGCGACCAGGATTTCGTTGTCGGCGTGGCGCGGCACCAGGAACCCCGCCTCCAGCCCATCGTCGATGGTGATCCGCAGCGGGCCATCGCCGCCGTAGGTCGCGTCGAGGATGATTGCCGCTTCAAGGTCGCTGAACTGGTGGCCGGATCGATAGGGAATGAGTATCGCGTCGCGCACTTCCTGCGGATCGGGCCGGGGGACGTAGGTGCCGTTGACGGCGATATCGCTGGCGAGGAACGCTTCGAGGCTCTGCTCGTCGATCAATACGTCGCCGTTCAGGAACGCCTCGAAGAAGCGCCCTCGCCGGATATCGACCGTGCCCGAATCGGGGAGATGGACGAACGGCGCGGTGGTCGGTTTCCAGTGCCGCATTTCGTGCAGCGTCGTCGAATCCCAGGAGAGAAGCCACATCTCGCCGCCGAACGTATACGCAGCGCCGCGATACAGGTAGAGGTTCTCGGTGACGAACTCGACGCCCTCAGTGTAGAAATCGTCTACAAGATCGATCACCGGGTCGGGGAGAACCTGGTCCCAGCGGCGGTAATACGAGAACCCGTAGGAATAGAACTGCTCGCCGTCCTCGCCGTAGGTGATCCACACACCGGGATCATCGCGGACGTTGAGCCGGTAGCCGGTGCGCGCCTCGACCACGTCCCCGGTTTGCTCGTCAAGCCAGCCGACGACCGCCGCGTCCCCGCTCACCACGTCGATGGCATTGTACCCGGCGCACAGCACCAGTTGATCCTCGTAAGTTTCGACCGATGTGAAATAGGCATGGCCGATCTCGTAAAGCTGTTCCGAACGCACCAGGCCGATCACGTGGATATCGGTGGCTCGGTAGGCGCTGTCGTCGCCTGCAAGGAAGCGCTGAAGCCGGTCGGATAGGGCGCGGTCGAGGAGCGGGATTTCCTCGCGGGTCAACTCGCCGATCTCTGCCCGGATTTCCGCCAGGTCGACTTCGGCGGGAGCGACGACCGGGATCGAGGCCGAGATGAGCGAACCGGGCGGCACGTCGATGATCAACGGCTCGACGGTCGTCCAGCCATCACCGCCGTCGCTGATCGTGTGGGCGATGATGAACGGCGATTGGTCGATCAGCAGTGTATCGAGCGCATACGCGGCGCGGTCGAAGCGAAGATCGAGGCCGTGAAGCACAGCCGGGAGAGGCACAGCAGGCACCGCCGCCGGGTCGAGCGCGAGGAAGTCGTCACGCAGCCAGGGCCAGTCGCCGGGATAAAGTGTCTCCCCGGCCCAGGTCTGGACGGCAGACTGGAAATCAGACAGCCCGGAAGCATAGACCACCAGGTAGCGGCCTGCCGTGAGCGCCTCGACGGTGAACGTCCCCTCTGCGTTGGTATACAGCATCGGCGATTGCAGCACACACGAGCCATCGGCGGGATCGACCCGGCAGAGGATCAGCGGGCGGTTGGCGGTGGGCGTCTGCCCGTCGGCGGATTGGAGCTGCCCGATCAGCGTGGAGACCGGTTCGGCGGTGGGCGTCGGCGTTATTCTCACCTGCTCTTCGGGCTGGCAGGCCGCGAGCATCACTCCAAGCAGGATGATCAGCAGGATGGCGGCGGGTCGTTTCAGTCGGTGCATGAAATGGTTTGTTTTTCTCAACCGTCAATAGCGAAGTCTCAGCGGACTCGCCATCAGCCGTAAGGAACGTTCGTCCCCTGAATTCTAGCGGTGCCCTATCGGGTTTCGCAAGCATCCTAACAGGAACCAAATAATTTTGTATCATTGGCAAAAAGGGGATTCTGCGGTGCCGACTTCACCGCTGCTTCGATTGTGTTTGCCACAGGCTGCCCACCATCTTATCCGGTGGATTGATTACGGCGAGAAATGCGAGAGGGCTGCTTAATCGAAAGCAGCCCTCTCGGTGACCAGGGACATACCTGACAATTTGCGATTTTATGAATACCGCTCGTCTTCTAAACGAATGGGAACCGGCACCGGCTCGACACGCAAATCCAGAGCCTCAAGCGCGGCCATCATGACCAAAGCAAACAACATTACGACAAGTATCCCTGCCGCTGTCCACATAACCATCAGTGCCTTAACCTTTCCCCGAAACTGATTACCACTAAAACTCAGCCGGGTATTACCTATAATCAGAGTTTAACACTTTCGGTCCGGCAGTTCAATCACCTGAAGAGTCGGGAAGCCCGAACGTATAATAATCGTAAGGTTGGTTACTCGTCAGAACGCAGGACGGCGGGCAGCTTCACGGTGAAAACTGCGCCGCCCTCAGCACGGTTCGCGGCGACCACGTCGCCGTCGTGGGCTTTCGCGACCGCCATAACAATGGTCAATCCCACGCCCGTCCCCGACAGGTTCGCGTGCTTCTCGCTCCGGTAGTGATGGTCGAAAATACGGGTCAGATCATCCTCCGGGATACCCTCTCCCTCGTCGGCTACGGTCAATGTGACACCACTTTTTGTATATGCCACGCCGACATTGATCGTCGAGTGCTTCGGCGAATACTTGATCGCGTTGTCGACCAGGTTGAGCGCCAGGTGATAGAGACGGCTCGCATCGGCGACGATCTTATACGGCCCCCCGGTGACGGCCATCTCGACCGAGATCGACTTGGCAAGCGCCGCGCCGCGCAGATCGGAGATGGCCCTGGTGACCTCTTCTTCGAGAACGCATGGCGCACGCACGAACTGGGTCGACCGGCTGGCCGTCGAACTCGTCAGCAGGGAGGAGATCATCG
>DAOUES010000095.1:0-7904 GCA_034430335.1 Anaerolineae bacterium
CGCTGAGGAAACCTCAGCATTTCGAAGAATTGTTCCGCCCCCACTTTGGACGGTTCGAGATGGTTCCAGTCAGGCGGGGAGGACAGGATTCGAACCTGCGGTCGGCTTTAACACCGACAACCGCTTAGCAGGCGGCCCCAATCAACCACTCTGGCACCTCCCCGAATTCGATTGTTAGCTGCTGGTGGCCGGTTTTCAGAGCACTCAAACCCGGCCACCAAAAACCAACCACCATCAGGCCATCAGCGGAGCGAGAGGGATTCGAACCCCCGGTGACGTAAACGCCACAGCGGTTTTCAAGACCGCCGCCTTAAACCACTCGGCCATCGCTCCGAGTGCGGGGAATTTTACCATGCGGGAGGCACCCCGGCAACTGCCATACGCCGCCCACTTACGGCAGCGGAAAAGTCGTGACTCCCTCGGCGTCGTCGAACGCCTGCTGGATTTCCTCACACCGGTGATTTGCCTCGACCAGCAGCGCGTCGAGTCCCGAATCGACCCGGTCGCAGGATGCACCGGTATCGACCTGGGCGACATCATCGGCGAGCCGATAGGCGCAGTCCATCGCAAGCGCCCCGTGATGCTCCTCGTGCTGGGTGACATGCACCATGAATTCATGCCAATCGTCATAGAGATCAGGGTGGGGATTGCCGACTGCGATCCACTGCGGGTAGGTATAGACGATGTTCAGCACGACCTCGGCATCGACCAGTTCGCAGTGATTGGCAACCCCGGCAAGCTCCCAGTTCAGCCCAAGCTGGTAGGCGGTAAGGGCGATGGGCCGCCCCTCGTAGCCACAGCAGGTTTCCGGGGCAAAATTGGTCAGCCCATACCGAATCTGATCGACCGTTGCCGCCTCGAAAGTATAATAGCCGGTTGAGGTAGTGACCCGAACCGGCACCGAGAACTCCTCCACGACGGTGGTTACCGGCGTCGACGGGGCGATATCGAGGGCGGCGACCGCCTGCGGCAGCGTCACCTGCCGCACCTCGTCGGCGATCAGTTTGGCGAGCGTGCCGAGCGCCCCCAGCAGCATGACGATGATCAGCACCAGGGCCGCCATCGGCACCTTTCGACGCTCCGGCAGGGCAGGGATCGATTCTGGCTCAAGCGCCCGCAGGCGATCCCGGATGCGGGCATCGCCGGGATCGAGCTGAAGCGCCCGCCGCGCGGCGTACAGCGCTTCTTCGTCATCGGGTGAGACGAAAGCGAGCAGCTTCCAGGCGGTCACCTGCGAGGGATCGCGCCGGAGCACGTCCCGCAGGATCGCGGCGGCCTGCTGGCGGTCACCGGCGCGGGCGAGTTCGAGGGCCTGGCGGATCGGGTCATTCATGGATGTGTCCATGCAGTCAGATATTGTCGAACGATGCAGATACAGCGTGCATCTCACTCGATGCACACCCACTCACCTTATTCTACCGGACAGTCAAGCTCGATCATAGTCCCATCAACCGCGCCCTGAACAGCAGACGACAGCAGAACCCGATCCCCGCTCAGGAGATCATAGACGCCGATCCGCACCACAGGGGTCTGTGTCCCTATCGAAAAGACGTGACTGCCCGATACCTCGACGCCTGCGGGCAGCGCATCGGTGGGATGCAGGCCAAAGGGCGGTCCATCATATTGATCGACCAGTTCGCCGCCTGCGAAAACGTGGGTGAACTGGTGAAGCGGGAGATCGCTGCGGCCCAGCGACAGCCACTCCAGGCTGACGGTGATCGCCTGCCCCTCCTGAATACAGTCGGCCCGCTCCAGCGCGATCACATCCCCCCAGCTTGCCATATTATCTGTGGCCGATACCACTTCCGGCAGCGTGCCATCGGTGACGGCGGCCCCGGTCAGGCGGACAAAATCGCCGAGCAGCGGGGCGCTGCTCTCACCGACGGGGAGAAAAGTCTGATCCCCTGGCCGGTACAGGCCGACGGCTATCGCATAGGAATCGACGGGTGAGTCACCGGCGGACGGGAGGGCCAGCAGGTACCGTTCGTAGTAGATGTCCCCCGCTTTCCACGAGGAGGCAGGCAGCGGCGGCACCGATTCGGTGCCCAACTCCATATCACGGGCGAATAGGAACTCGCCCGATTCCGCATCCATGTAGCGCACCGCCAGAACATAATCCTCCGACGGCGCGGCCAGCGCCTTCCAGAACAACTCGAATGTCAGGTACGAGCCGGGTGTGATACCGCTGTCATAGTAGGCATATCCCAGCAGTTCGATCTCATCGCCAAATACGGCGTTTACCGGGACGAGCGTATCCGGTATATCGTCTGCCCGAACGGTCGTCGGGCACGGGAAGTAATCGATCAGGGCGTTCATGCCCAGCGCAAGCAGGATGCTCCCGGCCAGCAGCACGGCGTGAAGGATCAACTTTTTGCGATCACGAAGCTCCCGAAAAGCCGCCCCGATCCCAAGCGCCGCCAGTACGATCAGGAACCCGGCCACCGGCGCGCGCACCCGCCCGATCACGTAGAAAGCAAGCAGCGAACCGATGTAGCAGGCGATCCCGGCCCCCAGGATCAGCGCCTGCCTGCGCGCCGCCGGATCGAGCAGGCCGACCACCAGCCCAAACACGGCGAGAATCATCAGCAGGCGGAAGTTGACCAGGCCAAAACCCGATAGAAAACGTAAAGTCGGGGAGACGTCAAGGCCGGTGCGGACGTAATCGATCATGCCGGAGTCGGCGTGCTCCGTTTCGTCCCAGAACAACGCCAACCGCCGCACGGTCAGCTCGAGCGCGTGGCCCGGATCATGCTCCAGTTCGCGCCTGAGCGCATCAGACCAGTCCTCGCCTCTTGCCATTGCCAGCAGTTCGCTCTGGGTATGGAAAGTATTCATCGCGGTGGAGTCCAGGTTGTTCGAGCGGAACAACTGGTAAGACATCAATTCGTTGGTCAGCAGCGCCGGAACCCCGGCCCGGTAGTTGGCGATGGTCACCGGCGCAATGCCGATCACCGCCCCGGCGAGGATCAACCCGGCCATCTTCAATTTGACGGCCCGCGTGCACCGGCTCAGGATCGGAACGAGAAGGAGAAACGGGAGAAGGGCCAGCAGCGTCCCCCGGAACACGCCGCCCACACCGACCACCAGCCCGGCGATCAGCGCAAAGACCGGGTGTGGTCGGCGGTAAAGCGCCGCCGAAGCCGCCACGAGGATGCAGATCGCCAGCACAGCCGGTGAGACGATTTGCAGCGTCTGTTGATAATGGATGAGGGGGGCGAACAGGGCGGCCAGCGCCCCCGCGATCAACCCGGTAGTGCGGTCGAAATAAGCCCAGGCTGCCAGCGTGAGCAGAACGGCCCCAAAACCGGCGATGACGACATTGGCCGTATAGATCGCCGCCTGATCCGGCCCCAGGATATTCTGAAGCAGCCCAAGATAGACGAACTGGCCCTGCTGATAATGGCTGCCCGCGACATGCACCGTACCGGCCAGCCAGCCGCGCCCCATCAGCAGGTAATTGTCGAAGATGAGGTCCATGCTCCACAGGGCCGGATCGTTGGCGAACTTCTCGGAAAGACTGAGCAGCCGGACGCCGACCGAGAGCAGCGCGATCAGCGCGAACAGCCCCCATTCGACGCGGGACAGGCGCAGTGCGCCGAACAGGGCGACGACGCCCGCGATCCCCATAAGGGCACCGGTATACAGGAGAATGCGTTTAAAGGTATCGCCGCTGCCCGGCGGGGCATAGCGTGAAGGAGCAAGGGTCGACCCACCGAAAAGACCCGGCCTCATCAAGGCAATCTGGCCGCGCAGGGGAGGATCAGGGGGCAGCGTGTAGGCCAGGCGGAAAGGCTGCACCGACCCGGCAAAGTCGGATAGATCGAGCGGGTGGCTTTCATTTCCCCGGTACAACACCTTGCCGCCCAGCACCAGTTCCAGGTCGGCGTTCATGGTGTTTTCCAGGACGAGCCTGCCGGAGCGGGGGACTCTGAGCTGACCTTCGAAGGTGCCGCTCATGCCTTCGTCGGTGACACCCTCTACATAGTCGAGCCACAGCCAGGGATAAGCCGTCGATTCGCCATTCTCGAAGGTCAACCGCAAGTGTCCCGTTCGGACGGTTCCAAGTGCGATCAGTAAGGCTGCTCCAACCAGAAGGCAAAAACCGATCCAGAGACGCGCACCTCTTACAGTACAGGGTCGTACAGGGTCGTTGGACTCTACCGTCATAGACATAAATGAAACACCCACGTAGTTTCTGAGCCTTCCCGAATCCGGTCCAGATCGACGCTGCCCCTGCCTGAAACAGCAGGCAACAGGCAGCAAAAAGCATCACTTAACAGCGCTGTTATCGCCGACAGCACAAACCGCGACGATCATTATACCTCTTCTCGGAACAGGACGGCGATCACGGAAGGGGAAAGGTGGTGTGGCCCTCGACAGCATCGAATGCCATCTGCTGCTGATCACAGGACTGGTACATCTGGCCGGCGAGCGCGTTCATCTGAGCACCCACCGACCGGCACGGGCCGGAGATATCCGCAGAGACGACCATCTCCGCCAGTTCCTCGGCGCACCCGTAGGCGATATCGGCATGGTGTTCCTCGTGATCGACGATGTGAGCCATGAAGCGATCCCACTCGTCGTAGACTTCCTGGGTCGGGCTGCCTGCTGGGTTCCACTGCGGGTAAAGATAGATAAGGTTGAGCGTAATCGACGCTTCGATCAACCGGCAGGCCCCGCCGATTTCGACGGTTTTCCAGGTGATGCCCATGTCATAGGTGGTGGTGGCAATCGCGTGCGAATCCTCCGCGCCCACATCGCCGGGGCCATAGAGGAGAAGCGCATCCTGAATCTGGGGGATGGTCTCCGCCTCGAAAGTGTAATAAGTCGTCTGCGGATCGTAGAGGATCGGCACATCGGAAACTGCCGACATTTCGGCAGGCAGCGAATCGGTGGACTGCGCGGCTGGTTCAGGCTGCGTTTCCTCGGCGGGCTGCTGTGTGGGTTCCTGGGCGGCGGTCGGGGGCTGCGGTGTCGGCGTGGGAATATCGGTAACGTAGACGGTGGGGACCGGGGTCGATGTGACCAACCCGCCAGCACCCAGTAGTTCGTCGACGGTTCCCGGAACAATCGCCGCCGCGCCGTCGGCCTGCACCTGGTCGGGGATCACCGGGCCGTTCTGATCGCCGATGCCAAGCCGGGGGCCGAGCACCAGCGCCAGCAAGACCGCCCCACCCGCCAGAACCAGCACAATCGCGGTGACGAGTATGCCCAGCACCGATCCGCGTGAAGATCGGCGGGCGGGGTGCTGTGCGGCGGTGTGCTGAACGGCAGCGGGCGGCGGCTGCGCCTGCTGCTGGCGCATCCAGGCTTGCAGGCGGGCGGCATATTCCTGCGCCCACCGGTCGCCGGGATCGAGATGAAGGACGCGCTGAATCGCCGCGTATGCCTCGCGGGGATCGGTGGTCAGGTGGGCGATCCATTTTAACGCGGCGGCCTGCGACGGATCGCGCCGGGCGGCCTCTCGAAAGAGTTGGAGCGCCTGTTCTTTGTGACCCGCATTCGCCAGGTCGATGGCCTGCCGGATGATAGTGTCCATATAGTGTCCAGTACGTATTTACTGGTTAGAGTGTCTCACATGGCGGGGAGTTTTTCCAGTATACGGAGGTCATGGAGCACATTCAGACTTATGGGCAGCCCCTCTCCCGGCGGCCATACCTCCCGGCTACAGGGGATTCACGCCAACCCGCTCGTCTTTGTCCGACTCCACTCTCCTTTCCCCGGACTTCCCGATCAACCGGTACACGCCTTCATATATTCCATAGAGGAAAAGCAGCATGACGGCGCTGGCGACGAACCGGTCGAAATCCTCGGCGAAGGGATTTTCCCGAAGCGTGGCAAAGTAAAAGAAGTGCCCCAACTGGTGGACGATCAGCGTCGGCAGCACACACTTCACCCGTAGGGTAAAAGCAGCGAGCACCAACCCGCTGACGAAGGTCATCAACAGGAATCCGGGGGTCGGGAAGGCTATCGAGAACTGAGAGAGATGGTAGATACAAAAGAGAAAACTCGTGGCAAGCACGGCGATCAGTGGGCTGTAGGCTTCTTTCAATGAATGCAGCAGACCACCCCAGAAAATGAATCCATACGCCGCCGTAGCCCAGAGCAAAGAAAGAAATGTGCTGACTGCCGCCATCGCCGAAGGGGGATTGGCAAAGAATGCAAAAGTCGTTCGCTGCAACAGAATACCGGCGGGGAAGATCAGCAGGTAGAACAGGGTGAAAATCGTAGTGATGGCCGCCGTCTTTCGCGCGGTCCCGGCCTGGGGCAGGAACCTGAACGAGACAACATCCATCCGCCGGAGATGAAAGGGGACAATAATCCCCAGGACGAGGCTGGTGAGGCCGAGAACGATGCCGCCCAGCGCCTCGTTTTCAGGGAACCTGGCGAACAGATAATTCCCCAGCGCCAAGAATGCGACAAACAACACATAGACGATCAACATGGCGACAACACTTTTCCGGTTTTTACCGGCTGCATCTGACATTTTACACCTCTTTTATACAAACTAGAATATACAATGTTGTATTATACCCCGGATCGAGATTTTAGGGTAGCGATACAAACAAGACCGGTGCTGCTTGTCAGCATAGAAATACAAACCGGGCTATAATCGTAGGCAGGATACAGGCACCTGCTCCTGGCAGGTGATACGCACAACGTGATCGGACGCCGGTTATGGAACACCTGAGGCCGCGGCCTCAACAACGACGAACCGTTTCGAGACGGGTACACAGGCTGGTCACCACCGCGTGGATCATCGCTTCACTGGCGCTGCCCGCGCTGGGCGTGCTGGTGATCACCAGCGAAGCGGTCGTCCCGGTCGACGAGACGGCAACCTCCTACACCGTGCGGGCCGGGGATACGCTTTCGGCGATTGCGCTGCGCTACGGCGTGACCGTCGAGGCGATCATGCAGGCCAACGGGCTGACCAACGCCAACCTGATCTACGCCGGGCAGGTGCTGACCCTGCCGCGCGTCGATGCCGAAACCGGGTCACAGACCTACACCGTGCAGCGCGGCGACACTTTGAGCGTGATCGCCAAACGCTACGGCGTGAGCCTGGACGAGATCACGGCAGCCAACAACCTCGCCAATCCCAACCTGATCAGCGTCGGGCAGATATTGACCATCCCCGGATCGACGACGATCACCGAGGTGGCAGTCGAAGCCGAACCGGAGATGAACTACCGGCTCCAGCGCGGCGACTCGCTCTACCGGGTCAGCCTGATCTACGGCGTGTCGGTCGACGACTTACTTGCATCCAACAACCTCCCCAGCCCTAACTCGATCTACCCCGGCCTCGAAATCCGCATACCCAATATCGAGCGTTCGCTGGCCGAGAATACCACCGATCCCGCAGCCAGCGCGTCGAGTTCGACCGGTGGGCGGATGTACACCGTCCACTACGGCGACACGCTGACGACGATCGCGGTCAACAACAACGTGACGGTCGACGGGATCGTCGCGGCGAACGGGTTGAGCAGCTCCGACAGCATCTACGCCGGGCAGACCCTGAACCTGCCCGAAGAGGGCGCAAGCGCCCGGCCTTACCCCGCCCAGGCCGATACCCAGCACACCGTTTCCGCCGGGGAGACACTCAGCCAGATCGCGATGAAGTACGGGGTCACCCTGAACACGCTGGCAACCGCCAACGGGATCAGCAACACGTCGATGATCTACGTCGGGATGGTGCTGTCGATCCCCTCGGCGCAGGCCGGGTCGAACAGCGTGACCTATGCGAGCGTCGGCGAGGGGCTGTGCTCCGGGGCCAACCCGGAGCGGTCGGGAACCGGGTATTTCATCAGGCCGGTGCGCGGCTATACGATCACGCAGTATTTCCACCCCTGGCATCCGGGGATCGACCTGGCGCTGGCAACCGGGGAACCGGTCTACGCCTCGGA
>DAOUES010000096.1:0-48896 GCA_034430335.1 Anaerolineae bacterium
CGCCATCTGCGTTTCGCCGAGCAGGTCTTTCTCGCCCAACTCTTCGAATATCTCGATGGCCTGCCGGTAGGCTTTGATCGCCTTTTCGGTGTCTCCCTGGCTGCTGAACAGTGGTGCCAGGTTTCCCAGCGCCTGGGCCTCGCGCCCTTTATCCCCCGCCTCGCTGAAGATTTCCCTGGCCTTTTCGAGTTTCTCTGTCGCGGCGCTGAGGTCGCCGTCCATCCGGTAGACGACGCCCAGGTTGTTGAGCATTTCCCCGGCATTGATCGTATCACCTGCCGCTTGGTACGCTCCGTAGGCGGCTTCGAATTTTTCGAGCGCCTCGATATAGGCTCCTTCGTGAAATAGACGCTGGCCTTCCTTGTTTAAGTTTTCTGCCTGGTTGGTCATCTTACCTCTCGATGAAAATTATAAGGTGATATCAAGGATGCTTTCGGCAATTGTCCTGAGTTTCCCGACTTCCATTTCGCTGAGTTCCATCGCCAGTTCGAGATAGCTGCGATTGATTGGCCTCAGGATGAACGACCTTAGTTCGGCTGGAAGGTCGGCAAATGCATCGTAATCGCTGCGACTTTGAAGCCATTCGCCCACCGGCCCATGCCTGTCGATCAGATCGTCCAGGCTGGCTCTGAATGAAAGTGTGAGTCTTTCGAGTTGGCTCAATGTGAGCGAAGTTAGCCCGGCTTCGGTCTGCTCGATCAACTTGGCGCTGATGTCGGTTTCTTCGGCAGTCTGTTCGACCGATAAATTCGCATCTTCTCGCAGTTGGCGCAGCCTGACGCCGATGATTCGCTGCCGGAGCAGCATGATCTCCGGCACACGTTCCTGGACGGCCTTCTCCTGGCGGGTAACTGCCAGCGTGTCGCCGCTCCATAAATGGGATATCGGTACATTGAATAGAAATGCCAGCACTTCCAACTGGGGGAGGGTTGGGGAGGCTTTGCCTTCCTCTAATTCAAGATACTCGTTGACGGCAACACCCAGGTATTCGGCGCACTTCTCTGGTGTTCTGCCCGCCGCGTTTCGTGCATCGGCGAGCAGCGTTCCCACTATCCGGCCTTTTATTGCCGAACGTTCTAGATCGGCCTCTTCTTCTGACAGCTTCCCCTCCGAGATTTTCTCTCTGAGGCGTCGGATGTCTTCTAGTTTTCGCCCCATGTCAGTTGCCTGCTTTCTGGATTAATCCACCTGCGTTTGTACCATTTACCTCGTCGGCATTATAGATGTCATCCTACCTGGAGTCAACTATGGTGGTGAGGAAGATCATGAACGGGAAAGGGCAAAAACAATCCCTGATCGACCTCTCAGCAGTCTGACGGCGTGCCCTGGAATCCTGGGCCAGTCTTGTCTGTAAAGTTGTGATATTGTAAATATAGGGTATGTGATTGGTTGATTTATTGGCGTGTTTCAGGATATTATAGGGACGTATTCGAAAGCAGGGAATAGCGCACGTCCACATAGAGAGGTCAGGATAGTGGTCACTAAACCACTCGAACCGAGACAACCGCTGCCGCTCGATGAAGACCCACAGGTGAGTGCCGCACGTGAGGTTCCGGTTCCGCATGATACGGAGCCGTCACCGCCGCCGCCGGATATCACGCCTGAGCAGTCTGGCCCCGCCTGGCGGGTATTGTTTAATATCACCGGGCCGCAGCCGACGCAGGTCGGGTTGGACATCTGGCGCGTCACCGTCCTGGGGCGTGCCGACCCGATGAGTGCTTTCCGGCCTGATATGGATTATGCGCCCTATGGGGCGATGCGTCATGGGGTATCGCGCAGGCATGCGCTGGTTCGCCCCGGCGAACAGGCCCTGTATCTGATCGATCAGAACAGCACAAACGGGACATGGGTCAATGGTCAGCGGTTGATGCCGGGGCGCGAATTCCGTCTTTCCGATAACGACATCATCGAGTTGGGGGCGCTGCGAATGGTTTTACGTGTTGTTCAGTCCCCACGGGACGCCGATATCGCCCAGCCGGTCAGCGAACGCCCCATGCGGGGCAGGCGGTTCCGGTTTCTTGGTGGTTGATCTGGCTGATGATCTATTGATGCGTAAACAGGCCGCACACGCAGCCTGTTTTTTTGTTTTGCACTGATCTGAAAGAACTGACTATCAATCCGACGGCAGCGTGTAGCCAACCCCCGGAACGGTCACGATGTAGCGCGGCTGCCTGGGGTCCTCTTCGAGCTTTTGCCGCAAACGCGAGATATTGACCCGCAAGATCGCCAGGTCGTTCCGGTATTCGTCGCCCCATACGCGGCTCAACAGATCGCCGTGCGTCAATACATGCCCCGAATTCTGGATCAGCACCCGCAGCAGATCGTATTCGGTTGGCGTCAGGTGGACAATCTCATCGCTGACCGTCACGCGCCGTCTCTGGAAATCGACGTGCAGGTTATATCGCTGAAACTCGATCATGTCGCTGGGCTGTGGCGACCACCTGACCCGGCGCAGCACCGCCTCGATCCGCGCTTTCAGTTCCTGGGTGCCGAACGGCTTGGTCAGATAATCGTCGGCACCGAGCTCCAATCCCTTGACCTTGTCCGATTCGTTGTCCCTGGCGGTCAGGATGATGATCGGCACCGTCGAATAGGATCGCAGTTCTTCGAGGATTTGGAATCCGTCGATATCGGGCAGTCCCAAGTCAAGTATGATGAGGTCGGGAAGACTGCTGCCGATCATCATTTTTGCCTCGTTGCCGGTGAGCGCGGTCAGGATGTTATACCCGGCCAGGCTCAACGAAGCCTCGACAAATTTGATGATTTTCGGTTCGTCGTCGATTATCAGTATGTCAGTATCGCTCATGTCAATCTCCCTTAGCCAGTACATCTGGTGTTGCTATTGGTAAGCTAAATGTAAAGGTTGACCCTTCATCTACTTGACTTTCTACCCAGATTTTCCCCTGGTGGGCTTCGACCAGACCCCGGCATATCGCTAAACCAAGTCCAATGCCTTTGCGCACCGAATCGGCGCTGGGATTGCTGGTGCTTCGCGGTATCTGGTAGAACCGTTCGAAAATATGGTCGATATGCGCCGCCGGAATTCCCTGCCCGTAATCTCTCACCGATACGGTAAGTGTGTTGTCTACTTCCCTGAGAATGACGTCAATCGGCGTGCCTTTTGCTGAATATTTCGCTGCATTGTCGAGCAGATTCGCCACGATCTGTTCGATTCTTCTTGGGTCGGCATAGGCGATTGGGAGATGGCGCGGCGAATCGAAGTTGATCTCTCTATCCGACATCCTGACCCTGGCCGCGCTGATCACGCTCGACATTACATCGACCAGGTTGACCGGGTCCCTCCGGATGTGAAGGATACCGGCTTCGATTCGGTTCATTTCCAGCAGATTGTTGATCAGTTCGGTCAGTTTGTCGGTTTCCTCTTCGATGTCCGTCAGGTGTTCGCGGAGTTGAGCCGGTTGCAGTTTTTCGAGATGTTCAAGGATCAGTGACGTGTTTCCCTTTATCGTCGCCAGTGGTGTTCTGAGTTCATGTGAGACGGTCGATAGCAGCAGCGTCTTTACTTTGTCGGCTTCCTTGGCTTTTTCGAGAGCGACCGATAGCTCGTCGATGGCCTCGGCCAGTTCCCGTGTCCGCAGTTCAACCTGCTGTTCGAGTTGTTCGGCATGGAGGCTGACCTGTTCGTACAGGTTGAGCTTGACGATTGCCACCGCCAGTTGGTTCGATATGGTCGCCAGGAGGTTGAGATCATCCTCGGTTGGAAACGTTTTTTCTGAATTCCCGACCTGGAAAACGCCCAATAGTTCACCGGATTCGGCGACCATCGGTATGCTGACCTGTGTGATTGGTATTCCGGGGCCTGGCTCTAGATAACTATATGCAGGATGCTCCCGGATGTCTTCTGTAATGATGATCTGCTGTGTCTTCGCCGCTTGACCGGCCAGCCCATCACCGAGTTTTAACTCCTCTGATCGGCGGATGAGTTTCTCGTCGATGCCGCTGGAACAAACGAGTTCCAGTATTTTGCTGTTGCTGTTCCACAGGTAGACTGCTCCCATCCCCCAGTTAATACCCTTGATGACGTCTTCGACCAGCAGCGTCGATAGTTCTTTCAAGTCATAACTGCGGTTGATGGCGGCTGCCGCCGCGTTTAATAGAGAGAAGCGGTCGGTGCGTTTTGCCAGGTCGACCAGCGCAATCTGGTATGCTGACAGCAGTTCGTTGATCTCGACGACCAGTTCCCAGAGTTCGTCACGGCTGTCTGTTTCCAGGCTGATGTGAAGCTCGCTGTGGGTAACCTGACCCCTGACCGATTCCTTGAGGTTGGTAAGCCGTTTTGCAAACTCGCGCGAGTAAGCCCATGAAAATAAAATGGTAGCCAGGACCATTAATGCCGCGAAGCTGGTGAGCGCAATGACAACCGTTTCCGCCATCTGGCTGCTGCCGAATTTGTAGAGAAAGGCAATCGTGGCGACGAATATCGTAAACTGCCCGACGACGCAGGCAATCAGGAATCGCCTGCCAATCGGCCACGATCTCGCTGCGGCTTTTATCTGCCTGTCGAACCTGTTGATTAGACCTTTGGTATTATCCACTTTATCGGTATTTGGTTTGCAGCCCTAACGAGTCAAGTAAGTGTATTAATTATTGGCATTTCGTGGTAGGTTCGCAAATTGAACGGGACTCCAGGCCAGATGTCGGCGAAAAACAACTCCCCCGGCAGCAGGCTCTTTACAGATCGGGATGAACGTGTATACTGAACGAAGAAATTATGTTGGCAATCATAATGTATACCGATTCCAGCAGTTTGGATAATGATTTATGAGCATTCCATTGTGGACCATTGAGCTGCATGCTCACACCAATTACTCGAAAGATGGTGTTGTTCGCCTCGACGAACTGCAAGACCTCTGCCGGGCGAAAGGTATCGACAAGCTCGCAATCACCGATCATGACCGTGTCGATGGGGCGCTCACTGCTGCCCGCCTGTATCCCATGCTGGTCATTCCCGGCCTCGAAGTCAAAACCACCAAAGGCGAAATCCTCGCCTGGTATATCTCCAAAGATGTCCCGGCGGGCCTGCCGCCCGGAGAAACGATAGCGCGCCTGCGTGATCAGGATGCGCTGATCGGCGTTCCCCATCCGTTTGATCGCTACCGTTCCGGGGCCTGGGAACTCGATGACCTTCTCGAAATTATCGACCTCGTCGACATCGTCGAAGTGTTCAACTCGCGCTGTCTTCATCAGGCCGACAACGACCGGGCGCTGGCGTTCGCCGAAGAGCACGGTAAGTTGATGTCCTGTGGCAGTGATGCGCACCTGCGATCCGAGTTTGGGCACGCCGTCATGCAGTCCGAACCTTTCGCCAATACCGCCGACGGCTTGAAAGCCGCCCTTGAATCGGCCACCCGGCGGGAGAAGCTCAGTGGGATAACCGTCCATCTCTGGACGAGATTCGTCAAGATGGCAAAACCGTTTATCAGGTCTCTCAACCCCACCGTCTGAGGAGTCACATGGGCGCGTTCCTGATTGCCGTAGCTGCCGGTATCCTCCCCATGCTGGTTTACCCGGTGGCGCTCTACTTCCTGGATCGCTACGAAAAAGAGCCGCTCCTGCTGCTCGTGACCGTGTTCCTCTGGGGATTTATTCCCGCCGCAGTGCTTTCCCTGATTTCGCAACTGATAATCGGCCTTCCTCTGCTCATGCTCGACGAAACCGGCCTGCTGGCAGACCAGGTGATGGCGGTCGTCGTCGCGCCGGTATCCGAAGAGTGTTTCAAGGCGATTGCCGTCCTCGCAGTCTACCTGATCTGGCGGCGCGAGTTCGACGGCATTCTGGACGGGGTCGTGTACGGCGGGCTGGTCGGGTTCGGGTTTGCGGCGATAGAGAATGTCCTCTACTTCCTCGAAGTCGATGTGGCCGTCATTGTGTTGAGGACGGTCGTGTTTGGCCTGAATCATGCCTTTTACACCAGCCTGACCGGGATCGGCTTCGGGATCGCTCGCCATTCGAAAAAAGGATTTGTCCGGTTCTTTGCGCCGGTAGCCGGTTTGATACTGGCGATTGCGGCGCATGTCGTACACAACACCACCGTGACCTTCGCCGAGACTGCTCCCGCTCTTTGCTGTCTTGGCCTTCTCGCCGATTACGGTGGGATTGCATTTGTCCTCGCGGTGATTGTGTTGACCATCAGGCAGGAGCGGCAGTGGATTGTCGAGCAGCTCCAGGGCGAAATCGAGACCGGCACATTGACTCAACAGCAGTACGATATCGCCGTGTCACCGGCCCGCCGGTTTTCTGCCCGTACCGGCAGCCTGTTTTCCGGCGGAGTCAGGTCCTGGCGTGAATTAGGGCGATATTTTCACGTATTAACCGAACTTGCGTTCAAGAAGCACGCCCACCAGCGTCGAGGCGAAGATGGTGCGCCGCAGGCGGAAATCGACGTTCTGCGGGTAAAGTCCGCAGCACTGTCTGAAACATTCCCCGATCTGGCGTGATCGTTCAGGGTAGGGGGCTACTGACCTCTCACGTCCTCTAATGTCGCCGAGGTATAGACGACATTCAGCGACATGCTGTAGATCACCACGCTGTTGTACTTGTCGATGCTCTCTATTTCGGGAATCTCGTAGTTTTGCGCGCCCAGCGTGTTTTGCAGTGCGCCCAGGTCGAGATAGTCGGGGAGCAGCGCCTCGGTGCTTGTTCGGGGCATCTCGTGCTGTGAGAGTATCACCCGCAGGTCCGGCCCATTCGTCACGTTGAATGGGTCGAGGCGCAGGACATACTGCTGCTCGCTGATCTTGTAGATCAATGCCGATCCCTCGCCCCGGTGCATCGAGTCGACAATCGTGAAATCCCCGTGCAGGACGACGAACGGGTCGACGCCCACGACATCCTCGTCGAATGCCATCTCGTCCAGGATTTCGGCAACGACCGGGTCGAGCGTCGGCTCCGGCGTCAGCGTTAGGGCGATGTCGACCGTCGGCGTGGCGGTGAACAGCTCCGACTCCGCCGCAAGCGTGGCGGTAGGAGTCGGGCTTGGTTGTTCGTCATCACGTTCGAGCAGGGGAGTCAGCCACAGGTTGCTGCTCAGGATGCACATGACGAGCAGTGCGATCATGCCGACCGCTATCCAGCGTTGAGTATTCATTCCTTGCCGCCTCGTGTTTCTCTCACCAACTGGTCGACGACTGCGATCAGGGCTTCGTGAGCCGCTGCACCTTCGGAAACGGCCTGCTGGTAAGTCCTGATCTGGCGGTCGGCGCTGCTGCCGTTTCTGGCGATTGTCCGCGCATACTCGACCGCTTCTCTGCTGCCCAGGTCGTCGACCACGTCGTTGACGAACGTCAGCAGTTGCTCGATTGCTTCGCTGAAAGTGATCTCCGCCTCTTTGTCGAAGTTGATCAGCTTGCCGTTGACGCCATAGCGCACCGCCCGCCATTTGTTCTCTTTGATCAGGTCACGCCGGTAGATGCGCCAGGTCAGGTTGTTTTCGTAGAGTTTGATTAGCTTGGCGACAATTGCCTGGAACAGCGCGGCGATGCAGATCACTTCGTCGAGTGTCGTCGCCGAGTCGCAGACGCGAAATTCGAGGGTGCTGTAGCGCGGGTGTGGGCGGATATCCCACCAGATTCGAGTCGCGTCGGCCATCTCCGTCACTCCCTGCCCAAGCGCGCCGACTTTCGCCAGCAGCCGGATCACCTTTTCGTATTCGTCCCATGACCGGAATTCCATCGGCAGGCCGGTGCGGGGCATCGATTCAAAAACGATGCTCCGGTAGCTCTTCAACCCGGTGTTCGACCCCATCCAGAACGGCGAACTGCTCGACAGCGCCAGCAGGTGCGGCAGGAAATAGCGGGCCTGGTTCATCACGGTGAGCATCAATTCCCGGTTGGCCGGGTCGGGGCCAAACCCGATGTGGACGTGAGTGCCGAAAATCAACAGGCTCCTGACCACCTGCTGCATATCGTCGAGGAACTCGACATACCGTTCGCTTTCCGAGATCACCTGGCTTTGCCAGTGCGAAAATGGGTGAGTGCCCGCCGCCGCGAGCAGCAGCCCTTCCTTGTCCGCGATCTCCGTCATTTTCAGCCTGAGATCGCGGATGTCTTCCCGTGCTTCTTCGACGTTGTTGCAGATTCGCGTCCCGACTTCGACCTGCGATTTCATGAACTCGGTCTTGATCCGGTCGCCCAGAATCCGGTTGTGATCCAGGAACTGCTGCACATAGGATGTCAGTTCCCGTGTCTCAGGGTTGATGATCTGGTACTCTTCTTCGATGCCTATATCGAGCGGAATGGATTCGATCATAACGTTCTCTCGCTTATCGGGCGTTCGGTAGCACCGCAAAATAACGTGAACAGCCTATTTTGCCCCCTCAACTCCGGCTTTTCACGCTCAGGGTTTAAGTCCCCTCGCCATGAGGGAGAGGGGATTTAGGGGTGAGGGCCGGGAACCACGCTGTTCTGTGGTGCTGTCGGGCATTCGCCACCCGCTATTCTACACAATTATTGGCCGATCATACACTACCGGTTTTCGGCGATTCCCATCTCCGTCTTAACTCGACAGTCCACAGGGCTGGTGATACAATCCAACTGCCCTGCCTGATGGGAGTATCATCACATGCCATATACGATTCTGTGCGTCGAAGATGAGCCTCGTATCGTCGAACTGCTTCAAGCGGTGCTGGAGCATCCCGATATTCACCTCCTGGCGGCTTACAACAGTGAAGACGGCCTGAAACGGGCGCGCCAGCAAAAGCCCGATCTGCTCATCCTCGACGTGATCATGCCCGACAACGACGGCTGGTGGGTCTATATGCATGTTCGCGCCGATATGGAGTTGTGTGAAACGCCGATCATCGTGCTGACCGGGATACTCCATCGCTACAAGATCATCAAAGAATTTGCCGACAGCCCCATCGACGCCTATATCACCAAACCGTTCGACGCTGGCACAGTCCGGAAGGTTGCTCAGGAAATGCTGGGATGTACCCTCTGGTCTTCCCAAACCGGTCTGCCCGTCCGTTCGGAATCCGCCGACGAGGCGCGGCTGGCCTGACTTGAAGGTTCTACAACGCATGAGTGACCACCAACAGCCCGAATCGCTTACCTTTCAACTTGATCACAACCATCTCGGCGTGCGTGTTGCCACACTTGCCGCGCTGTTTACCGGCGTCTGCCTCTCGATTTCGCTGCTGCCGGTCATATTACATAACGTCGCCGTTCCCTGGAAGACGATTGGCCTGCTCGTGATCGGCCTGGGCGTGTCGATTGGCTTCGCCTGGTTTGCCGAACGCTCGCTGCGAAAGGTCTGGCCCAGCGGTCGTGAATTGATTGGCGGTGCTGAGAATCTGGTTCTCCGTGAGAAGAGCGGCGAGTCAGCCGAAATTGCCTGGGATGGCGAGCCGGAGATCAAGACCTGGTATTTTACTATCGACAGCCGCCGCGTTTCCGTGCCGAAAGGCTGGCACTGCGTATCGCTTCAACTGGCCCAGTCCGATCAACCGATCACCGTCTATGCGTTCATGTCTCCCGCCGATTTCGAGATGCTTCCGGCCAATAACAGCTTCGACATGCTCATCTCGCGACGGGACACAACCGGGCGGAAGCCATCAAAAACCGAAATCGACGATGGCCCGCAGGCGGAGTTGTGGAAGGCCGAGCGCCATCGCTGGCAAAGCGGTGCCGAGATGCAGCCCACCGATTTTGCATCGCTGATCCGGTTGATTGGCCGGAAGGCACCGTCCTGGCTTTCAGGAGCGCGGTCAGAATGAACAGGGGCCGGGTGTTGTCGATATGGGGTCGTATAGAAGCGGCGCCGCTCTATCCGGGTACAGGGCGAACGGTGCCACAAGAGAGCTTGGTTTATCCTTTATCCCCGGTCCGTATTCATCAGGACTCAAGTCCCCTCGCCCTGAGGGAGAGGGGATTTAGGGGTGAGGGCAGGACACAACGCAGATTCGTGTTATTGTCTCTGTGGTTAAAGTTAGCAGCAGTACTGTTGATAGGCATCGTCGTCTTTCAGCCCTTCCCCGCCCCTGCCAGTGCTCAATCCGGTCATCCCTCCGATCCCCGCTTTGGGGTGATCGAGCCGCACCATGCGCCTGAGCAGGCCGCCGAACTGGGTGCGGCCTGGGGGCGGGCGCGTTTTCACTGGGCGTTGATCCAGCCCGGCGGCCCCGATCAATGGCAGGTAGACGAACTGACCGCCGGCGAACTGGCCGGTGAGATCGGCGCGGGGCGTGAAGTCGTTGGCCTGTTGATCGGAATCCCCGACTGGGCAAAGGACGACGCCGGGCTGCCAAAAGGTCTGTATCTGGCCCCGGACAATCCCGGCAACCTGTGGGCGAATTTCGTGCGTGAGGCGGTGACGCGCTACGCCGGGCAGATCGATCACTGGATCATCTGGAACGAACCCGATGTCTGGAATGCCAGCCATCCGGCCTACACCTGGCCGGGTGATGTCGATGATTATGTTCGCCTGCTGAAAGTCGCCTATCTGGTCGCCAACGACGCCAACCCCGATTCCGTGATCCACCTCGCGGCGATGAGTCACTGGTGGGATGTGGAGTACAACCGCGAGTTGTATTTCCCCCGCCTGCTCGACGCCATCCTTGCCGACCCCGACGCGGCACAGAACGATTATTTTTACGATGCTGCCACTTTGCAGCTTTACTTCAACCCGGCCACCGTCTACGAGATCGTCGAAGAGTACCGGGGCTACCAGTCCGAGCGTGGGCTGGACAAGCCGGTCTGGTTGGTCGAAACCAACGCCGCGCCGACCACCGACCCCGCCTGGCCGGTCGCCGATCCTAATTTAAATGTCACCCTGCTCGAACAGGCCGCCTATATGCCGCAGGGATTGGCGCTGGCGCTCGCCGCCGGTGCCGACCGGGTGGCGATCTACAAGCTGATCGATACCCCCGGTGATGTTGTGGCGAACCCGGAGCCGTTTGGCCTGGTTCGCGCCGATCATACCCCGCGCCCGGCCTTCAAGACTGCCCAAGTCGCGATTGATCTGCTCTCCGCCGCCGACCGCCTGACCTGGAACGAGCGCCATATCGTTTCGCAGGTCGTCGTCGAAAAAAGTGATCAGATCGTCCGGCTGCTGTGGTCAAGAGTCCCGGTCGCGCAGTCGGTCGAAATCCCGGCGCTTGCCGGATCAGCCGAACTGGTCGATATGTGGGGGAATCGGCAGGAGATCGAAGCCGAGAATGATCGCTATCACCTGACGCTCTATGCCGGGGAGTGTCTGCAAACAGCCGGTGACTACTGCATGATCGGCGGCCCGCCGGTTTACGTCATCGAAACGATAGATTCCGCCAAACTCCCGCTCGAAGAGGGTTCGCTGCCGCCGATCAGTTCATACGAGCCGCTCGACGAGATCGAGGTGTCGCCGCGCCGTGTGATCCCGGTGACGGTTTATCTGGTGATCGGTGCGCTTGTCATTGGCGCAGGAATGGTCTTAACTATTAAACGTAAACGAGGTCGTTGAGTCTATGTGTTTTCATCGCCAGGAGGTGTGCGAATGCCGGATGTAAAAATCTTTTGGGATCCACAGGGCGTTTCCGTTGACTCGCTGGGAAGTAAAGCCTTTATTCGGGCAACCGATGGCGATACGCCGTATGTGTCGATGTCGATTCGCATGTTGAGCATCGACGCGCCGGAAGTGCATTATCCGGGGAACACGAAACCGTCGAAGAGCGATGAAGACCTGGCGACACTCGCGTACTGGCTCGAACAGGGCAAAGCGCCGGTCGACGACGATCTGTCTGCCTACCTGCATCCCAGGCTGGCAACCGGCAAGGCCGGGACCGAGCACGAGAAGCAGGGCGAGCAGGCGACGGCGGTATTCAAGCAGATGCTCGATCAGATGCTCACTAAGGAAAGCGGATCGAAGCGCGGCCTCTATATCCGCACTGCCGACGAAGCCTTCGATAGTTATGGGCGCTTACTCGCCTATATCGCGCCGAACTATTCCGCCGCCGAGCGGGCCGCGCTCTCCGAATGGGAGCGCTCGACCTTTAATCTGCTGATGGTGCGGGCGGGTTGGGCCGCAACCATGATTATCTACCCCAGTCTGCCCAAGTACAGCGACCTTGTGATGATGCGCGATTCGGCGCGTGAGGCGTACCTGGCGGGACGGGGGATATGGAGCAATCCACTCACGCTGACCGGCTACGAGTTCCGGATGGCGGTCAAACTATACGGCGTGACTAAACGGCTGGTCGATGGCGAGCAGCTTTCCGAAGGCCAGCGCAACTCCTGGATCGAACGCTACTGTGTCGACCTGACGACCCGCGAGATATTCTACCCCCAGCGGTATGTGCGCGTTGCCCCGTATAATCGCCTGTTCGTCTGGCCGGACGATGTCTCCGCAGCAGTCAGTACGATGAACCTGTCGCCCGGCGATTAGGGAGGAATCGATGCGAATCGCGGTCTGTTCTGATATTCACGATAACATCTGGAAGCTGGAAGCGGCCTTACCCGGTATGAACCGCGCCAATGCGCTGGTTTTCTGCGGCGACTTCTGTGCGCCCTTTACCCTGACCCAACTGGCGCGTGGCTTCGAAGGCCCGGTGCATGCCGTTTTTGGCAACAACGACGGTGATCAATGGCTGTTGTTGAAGATGGCCGAGGAAGCGGGGAATATCACCCTGCATGGGCAGTTAGCCGAATTGGACCTCGGTGGATTGTCGATAGCCGTCAGTCATTATCCTGAGATTGCGCGCGGGTTGGCTTTGAGCGGCCTGTACGATGTCGTCTGTTACGGCCACGATCACACCCTGAACGAAGAGCGAATCGGCGATACGCTCCTGCTCAATCCCGGCGAAATCATGGGCCGGGATGGGCGGAGCACGTATGTGATCGTCGATTCTGATGACCGGTCGGTAGAAGTCTATGATGTCGCCTGAGCCGGATGTCAGGGGCATCCTCGGCCAGGCGTTGGGAAAAGGCTGCCTGGCCGGGATCGGTGTGGCACTGGGGTTTTTGGTGATTGGCGGGTTGATCTACGGCCTTTTGAGCCTGCTCGGTGTTTCTGAGAACATGCGCCTGTTTTTCGCCGTCGCCGGTGGGCCGATCATCGGGACGGTGATCCTGTTTGTCGTCGTATGGGTGATGAACAACCGCGCGCGGCAGTCCGGTGATCGAGACGATGGAACAGCTTAGAGGAACGCCGCTCAAGCGGTTTCTACGCGACTACCGGCGGGCGCATCCCCAGCCGGTCGATCTGGCGCTGGTGCTTCAAAGCGTCGCCTACCCGGTCAATGTCGGGTCGCTGTTCCGTATCGCCGATGCCGTTGGCGTGAGCAAGATGTTTTTGTGCGGCATCACGCCGACCCCTCCCAACAAGACGATCTCGAAAGTGGGCCGCAACCGCGATCACGATGTCGATTGGTATTATGAGGAACGGGTTGAAGATATTCTTCCCGTTCTGCGTCAGGAAGACTATCACATCTGCGCCCTTGAGATCACCGATACCGCCGCGCCGTATTTCGAGGTCAGCTATCCAGATCGCTTATGTCTGGTTGTCGGCAACGAGGATCACGGAGTCACGCGCGCGGCGCTTGCCCTCTGCGATTCGTCGGTGTTCGTCCCGATGTACGGCAAGGGCAAATCGCTGAACGTGCATGTCAGCGCCGGAGTCGTGCTGTACCACGTCATCCATCAGGCGATGGATCGGCAGGGGTAGGGCGAGGGACCTATCCGTAAATCCGTTCGGATAGGTAAATGCCAACTCCATCCTGTGAGGTTCTTATGGTGTTTGTCGAAACAATCTTGATATGAAGCCTCCTTCAAAAATAAAGTTATGTCGCCCCCCTTGCTAAGGGGGGCAGGTTCTCGCGAAGCGAGAAGCGGGGGGTGATCGTGGTCGAGCAGCCCACTCCGTTTTCCTTCCGAAGTTTTGTCTGTATCCAGGAGTGAAAAATGATAAAGGTCGTGACCGTTCAACAAATGCGTGATATCGAAGCCGCCACCGACGCGGCTGGCGTCTCGTATGATGAAATGATGCTCCACGCCGGAAAAGCGGTCGCCGAGATCGTCATGCAGGCGCTTGGCAACGATTCAAGCGATCAGCGCGTCGTTGTGCTGGTTGGGCCGGGAAACAACGGCGGCGATGGGCTTGTCGCGGCCCGCATCCTCAAAGAGACAACCGCCGCCGAGATCGGCTGCTACCTGCTTGCCCATCGCAGCGGCGACGACCCTGTCTATCGTG
Source organism: Anaerolineae bacterium (assembly GCA_034430335.1). Lineage (GTDB taxonomy): Bacteria > Chloroflexota > Anaerolineae > Aggregatilineales > UBA3940 > JAFGOY01. Next base: position 14,179 of record DAOUES010000096.1, read on the forward strand.
GTGCAGTCGACGCCGGGGTGTTCATCGCCGTGATGGAAGATGATCAGCGCAGCCGGGTGCTCCGCAATCTGGTCGAAAGCGCCGATGTCGTCGTTGATGCTCTGCTGGGCACCGGTGCGCGTCTCCCGGTGGAGGGCGACCTGCAAAAGCTGCTGAAGACCGTCTCAGGCTCGCTGGAACGGGTTTCTAAGCGCAGCAGCGATAAAGATAGCCCGGTATGGCCTGCGATGCCTCTTCCTCGTTCAGGCAGCCGCCCGGCAGTGATCGCCGTCGATTGTCCCTCCGGCCTCGATTGTGATACCGGCGAACTCGATCCCGCTGCCATTCCCGCCGATATAACCGTCACCTTTGCCGCCGCGAAGACCGGGCAGATGCTTTTCCCCGGTGCCGAAGCCGTCGGCGAACTGGTCGTCGCCCCTATCGGCACGCCGGACGATCTTGCCGAACTGGATGCCGTCCCGCTTGATCTGGTAACCGGGGACGATGTCTCTACACTGCTGCCCCGCCGCCTGCGTGACAGCCACAAGGGAACGTTTGGTCGGGCGCTGATCGCTGCCGGGTCGATCAACTATACCGGCGCGGTATCGCTGGCCGGTGAAGCCGCCTACCGGGTCGGAGCCGGGCTGGTGACCCTTTCGGTGCCCCAGCCGATCTACCCGATTTTAGCCTCCCAACTGCGTGAGGTGACCTGGCTGCTCCTGCCGCACGACATGGGTGTGATCAATCGTGACGCCATTGACGTGATCGCGGAGGAGATTGATCGCATCGACGCGCTGTGCATCGGCCCCGGCCTGGGTAGCGAGGAGCCGACCGCCGAATTTATTCGCGGCATTTTCCAGGGAGAGCGTCAGGCGAAGAAGGGGAATATTGGCTTCGTTTCGCCGGATCGCTCCGGCGGCGGACAGCGCCTCGAAATCACCTGCCCGCTGGTGATCGATGCCGACGGGTTGAACCTGCTGGCCGGGATCGATCAATGGTGGACGCTGCTCCCTGCGAACACGATCCTCACCCCTCATCCCGGCGAGATGGCCCGGCTGACCGGCCTCGAACGCGATGCGGTCCAGGCCGACCGTGCAGCGATTGCCCGCGAGAAGGCCGCTGAATGGAACTGCGTCGTCGTGTTGAAGGGCGCGTTTACGGTTATCGCTGAACCCGGCGGGCAGGTGGTGATGATGCCCTTTGCCATCGACGCGCTGGCGACGGCAGGTACGGGCGATGTTCTGGCAGGCTGCATCACCGGCTTTGCCGCGCAGGGATTGAATCCCTTTGATGCTGCGGTCGCCGGGGCATACGTTCACGGCTTGGCCGGGCAGATCGCCGCCTCGGAGATGGCATCGGCCAGTGTGCTCGCCTCGGATGTGCTGGCCGCTGTTCCTCTGGCGCTGGAAATCCTGACCCCGGCATAAGCGAAAACCGGGTGCCGAAAAGCACCCGGCATGGTTAACCTGCCGAAACTCTGTGAGAAACTGAGTTGAAGTTGATCGCCCTTATTCTGCGGGTGCTTCGGGTGCTTCTTTACTTTCGCCTTTTTGTGCCGACTCGATGGCGCTGGCAATCCGTGCCCGTGCTTCGGCGACGCTGTCCGCTGCTTTGCGTTGAAGTTCCTCGCTCTGCTTGCGGACGTCTTGCAGTGTTGCGTCGGCCTGTTCCTTGATCTTCTTTATTTCCTCGTCGGCCCGGTCACGCAGTTCGATCCCCTTATCCTTGATCTGTTCCCGCGTTTCCTCACCTGACTGTGGGGCCAGGAGCAGGGCTGTTACCGCGCCGATCAACCCGCCAATAAAGAATCCAGAGAAGAATGCGCCAAATTCTCCACCATTGTTATCTGCCATGATATGCTAGTCTCCTTTACTATCATTTTGTCCATTATCAATATTATCAATCGGTTCTTTTTCGATGTTTTCTTCGTTTGCTGCCGGTGTGTTTCCGTGCTGTGTCGGCGGTTCTTCTGGACTTTCCTCGCTCACTGGTGTTGAAGCCGCCGAAAAAGCTATCTCGGTGACCTTGCGGATCGCGTCTATATCTTTCATCGTCTTGCTGATCGCCTGCAAGGTGCTGCTTGCCTGCATCACCGGCTCGGTCAGGTTTTTGCTGAGAAATGCCGCCGTTCCACGCACGGTGTTGACGGTATCCTGAGTTGAGGTGATGATCGGCTGGATTTCGTTGTTGAGCAGGTTGATGAACCTGGCTGTTTGAACCAGGAATACGGTAATCGCTGTAGCAATGATGACCAGTTCCAATGCCATGACGATGATCAGGAAATCGCGGATAACCTCGACCGCTGCCGAGGTCTGGTCGGCAAAAACCGCCAGCAGGACGCCCCCAACGACGACGATGATGGTAATGACGACTATCCCAATGCCAATACCGATGAACAACGCCTGGACATCCTGTTGATCGCCGGATTGGTTTTTTGTTTCGTTTTGTTCTGTGCTCATGTCGTCAGTTCAGTTTCCCTGTGTTGATCAGCTTTGCTGGCTTTCGCCAATGTAGTGTGCCCAGTCCCGCACGCTGATCTGATTATAGCATATGGTACTTATAGAAAAAACCGTACTTGAAATCATTCGTCTTTTTCTGCCGGTTTTCTTGACGACAGCAGGATGGTCGTTGCCAGGGCGATCACCGATCCGAGTGTCGCCGGGAGAAGGTTCGCCGGGCCAATCGCCAGTATTTTGATATCCATCACCACGCCAACGCCCTGCCCGATGGCGAATCCCACGCACGAGGCGATGATATAGACCACCAACTGGCGTCCCGGTCCCCCGGTGATCAGGTGGGCCAGTGCGCCGTATAGAACGGCAAGTAAAAGGCTGAAAGTCGTTGATGGTATCGAAGACACGGGTTCTCCTATGGATCGGGTTGCTTCGCTGCTATGAATAACAACACCTGGCTGCGGTCAAGGTTTTCGGTCACCATTCTCGAATCGAACCCCGCCTTTTTGATCCGATCCTCGATGTCGCCGGGCCAGGGGCCTCTCTGCCCGGTGATGCGATACAACCATTCGAGCGCTTCGGCAGAGGGGCGCTTCGAGGTGAGTATACCATTGAACACGACGACCAGCCGTCCTTCCGGCGCGAGCACCCGGTGAACCTCGCGCAGCGTCGCCGGGTGGACGATGAATTCCGTCGGGAAGGTGCTGACCACCGTACCGACCGACTCCGGGGGCAGGGGGATCGATTTCGCGTCGGCCCGCACCAGCAGCGGATCATAGCCGGATTTCCTCAGCCGTCTCCGGGCAATCCGGCCCATATACGGCGAGCGGTCAAGGCCGATGGCCGTGTATCCCGCCTCGATCAGATCGCGGTGAAAGACGGCTGTCCCGTGTGCCAGTTCGAGAACGGGTTTACCCGGCGCAGCGTCGATATGTTTGAGTGCGGTCTTTTGCCAGTCGTGCCACTGGCCCAGCGACACGACCCGGCTGACCAGATCATACGTCCAGGCCATCTCATTGTACAGCAGCCGGAACCCAAATCGGATCGATCCCCACCAGATGCGTGACAGTGCTTTCATCAATCAGTCCGTTTTAAATAGATCGTATCAAACAAAGCCAACCCTTGATCGCCCCCAAACTGCCCCCTGAAAGGGGGAAGTGCCGCGAAGCGGCAAAGGGGGCTGGGGAGATGACCGACGTAGTCGGCCAGAGGGGGTGCTCCGCCACGCCCAGAATCAAGTGCTTCTTGATCGCCCCCAGGTTTGGGGGAGATGTCGCGTAGCGACAGAGGGGGACGACTCGTCACTAGAGTTCTACTTCAAATCCCCGAAATTGATCAACTGCACGAACGACGAATTGATCACTTCCCTTGCGCTGGGGTGAACCAGCGCGGCCAGTTCATCAGCCCGCCGGTCGTTATATGATGACACACTGCGCAGTTCGTCATCGACTTCCGCCGGGTGGCACATCAACTCGCTGATTCCTTCCTCCAGGTCGAGGATAATCAGCAGCAAATGGCCGAGCGTTGCGCTGTCTCCATAGAAACTGCCGGTGAAATGATCGGGTGCGGATACCCCTCCGCCGGTCAGGATCGCATTTAACTCCTCGATAAGCTGCGGCATCTTTTCCTTGCCGTGAATCCTTGAATAGCTCCCCGCGAGATCGCCGTCAAGGATGTCTTTTCGTGCGGCAGAGTTGCGGTTCGGACAGTCCAGTTCCCGCGCTATCTCGACGAATAAGCTCGCCGTTTGCAGGCTTCTTGCGGCGATGTAGTGGTGATTGTCGAGGTGATCCGGTGGATGGCCCATGATTGCCATGAACCGGTCGATCTGGGCTGTCAATTCTCGTTTCACCTGCCTGATATCGACCGATGCCAGCCTGTCGATCAGCGCGTCCGCGTCGAGGAATTCGCCGGTTGGTGTGACCAGGTCGGGAATTGCGTCGGGTGGGCTGACTGGCTTCCCGGCGGTGAGGTTCAGGTGAAGGCCAATGCCGAGGTCGGGCGCTTCCTGCTGCGCCAGCCTGAGCGACTCTTCCGCGTACGGCATGTTGATCATCACACTGGTTGACGTGACGATCCCTTCCCGGTGCGCCTTGATGATCCCGCGTGAAACACCCGGTGTGAGTCCAAAATCATCGGCGTTGACGATCAGTCGGCGGAGCATGAGCCTCCTCTCGATGGGATTCGGTTAGCGGCCAAAACTGTATTTCTGGATTGAGCAGACAACAAAAAAGGGCAGGTCAGAACGCCAAAGGAGTCCGACCTGCCCGCAAACTCGATACTACAGTTCGACGAAATACGCTTCGCAGGCGCGGTCGAGTAAATCCTTTGTCATTTTGAACGGTACTTCGAGATAACCGGCAATGTCCTTCATCTGGTCGATTAAGTCGCGGGGCTGGCTGCCGCGCAGCGGCCTATCGAGTTTGATATACCATTCCTGCAGGAGGTAAGCCAACATCTGGTCATCGTAAGGCAGCCCCCTGTTATTGGCCATTAGCTTGAAGATTTCCCGGTATTCTTCGAAAGTCGGGTCGACGATCTCGATCTTGTGACGGATGCGGCGTAGGAACGCTTCGTCCACCAGGTCGCTGGGGTCGAGGTTGGTTGAGAATACGATCAGCACGTCGAACGGCACTTCGATTTTTCGTCCGTTGGCCAATGTCAGGAAGTCAGCCCGCTTTTCGAGTGGAACGATCCAGCGGTTCAGCAGGTCACGCGGACGTACCTGCTGGCGGCCAAAGTCGTCGATCAGCAGCATCCCGCCGTTTGATTTAGCCTGGAACGGGGCTTCGTAGTATTTGTTGATCGGATCGTAGACGAGGTCGAGTGTCTCGAGCGTCAGTTCGCCGCCGACCATGATCATCGGGCGCTTGATTTTGATCCAGCGCGGGTCGGGGCGCTGCGCCCCTGAGCCGGTTCCGGTGTAGGCCTCTTCCTCGACCGCCTCGTGGTTGACGCTGTCGTACATTCGGACGATCTGCCCATCCACGTCGATAGCATAGGGGATATACATCGTTGCGCCCAGAACCACCCGCCCAACCGATTCGCTGATGGTCGTTTTACCGTTGCCGGGAGGCCCATACAGGAAGATCGACCGGCCAGAGTTGACCGCCGGGCCGACCTTTTCCATCACGTGCTGGCTGACGATCAGGTGCGAGAGCGCGTTGCCCATGATTTCTTTGGTGACGACGACCCGTTTGTGCTGCTCAAGCACCGACTTGCAGTACACTTCGAGCGATACCGGGGCGGCACCGGCGTACTGGGATCGTTCGAGCGCCTCGCGTGCTTTGGCGATCCCCGCGCCGGTGATCATGAACTGGTATGCGCCTTCGCCAAAGCCGCCGCTGCCTCTGACTTCCACAAAGCGTTCTCGCTTGAGGAATTCCATCACCTCGTCGATCACGCCGGTGAAGGGCAGGGCGACCGATTCGGCGACTCCATACCCTGACTTAAGTCCGCTGAAATACAGGACTTTAAGCACCAGTTCCGATAAATAGAAAATATTCAACCCGGTATCGTCGATGCTCTTGACCGGGGGCGGCATCCAGTGTTCCCCGGTGCCAATTCCGTAGCGATCTTCTTGCTCGTGTGCAACTTGCTGTGCAAGCTGCTCCTGGGTGGTTTTTCGCTGCGCGGCCTGCTGCTGTGCGATTTGTGCCGCCGATGGCTTGATATTGCTGCTCATTGATCACTTCCCTTGTCGTTATAGGGTTGATGGTTCTTTCTTGCGATAAAATCAGTGTTTGTAACGAATACAACCAACCGAAATTGTCTGCCGCCGATGATGCAGGTCGTTTCTGATGCGATTATATCATTGCCTAAAGTGGCGATACAAGCTTGAGACAGCCGGTTCAACTGTTTGTAAGGTTAAAGAAATCTAATAGTCGAGCCAACTGACAGTAGGGATTCCGTAGGGTTCGCTCTACGCACATGCGATAGAATGATAGTGTGATAAGCGGATACTGGTATAAAGTGTGGGCTGGTGCCCTCATTTTTATGTATACGTTTTGATACGTTCGGGGTGAGCGGGGGAATTCCTCGCAGGAGACAGGTATGATAGACCGCATTCACTGGCTGGGGCACGCCAGCTTCAGAATTAACGGGCCGCCGCATTCGGATGGGCCTGTGATTTATATCGACCCCTGGCGTTTACCCCCGCGTTCTCCTAAAGCGGATATCATCCTGGTCAGCCATGACCACCACGATCATTGTTCCCCTGAGGATATCGAGCAAATCACAAAAAAACGGACGGTGATCATCGCCAGCCCCCGCGCTGCCGACGTGATCGGCGGTGATGTTCACATCATGCGTCCCTGGCAGGTCGCCGCGAAGCTGCCGAAAGGCGTCTCGATCCGCACCGTTCCGGCCTATACCCTTGACCACGCCTATCACGATCCGGCTTATGAGGGCCTGGGGTTTATCGTTTCGTGGCAGCGAAAGGATATCTATTTCGCGGGCGATACCGATCTGATCCCCGAAATGGCCCACATTTGCTGCGATATTGCGCTGCTGCCGGTGGGCGGCGCTTACACGATGGGCGACGAAGATGCGGTTGAAGCGGTAAAACTGCTCAGGCCGAGCATCGCCGTCCCGATGCACTTTGGCCGCGAGATTCCGGGCAGCCGCGACAACGGGCGTCGATTTGTCCAGATGGTCAATGGTGGGACGCGGGCGGTCGAACTGCCAATCGAGAACGAGAAAATATTCGTCTGATTTATGTGATGGCGAGAATCAAAAAAGCCGGGATGCAGTTGAACATCCCGGCTTTTAGTTTATAGTGTTGCTCAGGCCACTTTCTCTTCGTCAGACCAGTGGAGCGGTTTCTCGTTTTCCGAGAGGATCAGCGGGCGGCTTTCCCCGTTGATCGCCTCTCTATTGACCACCACTGTCTTGATCTCTTCCCGTGACGGGATTTCGAACATCACGTCTAGCAGGCTCTGTTCGATGATCGAGCGCAGCCCGCGCGCGCCTGTTTCGCGTGCCATTGCCAGTTTTGCGGCTTCTTGCAGGGCATCGTCGGTGAATATCAGTTCGACGTTGTCCAGGCCAAACATTGCCTTGTACTGGCGAACCAGCGCGTTTTTGGGCTGGATCAGCACCTTGACCATCGAGTCCTGGTCGAGCGGGTCGACCGCCACCGAAACCGGCAGACGCCCGACCAGTTCGGGGATCATGCCGAAATCGATCAGGTCTTCTGGTGAGACTCTATGGAGGAGTTCGGCGGCAGAATAGTCCTGCCGGTCTGACGTGCCATAGAACCCCATCGATCCTTTCGATCCAACTCGCTTCCCGATGATCTCGTCCAGGCCAAAGAACGTCCCACCGCAGATAAAGAGGATATTCGTCGTATCGAGCTGGATGAACTCCTGGTGCGGGTGTTTTCTGCCACCCTGCGGCGGTACGTTGGCAACTGTCCCCTCGATGATTTTTAGCAGTGCCTGCTGCACGCCTTCACCGCTGACATCGCGGGTCAGTGATGGGTTGTCGCCGCTTTTACGCGCGGTCTTGTCGATCTCGTCGATGTAGATGATCCCGTGCTGCGCCCGCTTGATGTCGAAATCGGCGGCCTGTATCAGCCGGAGCAGGATATTTTCGACATCCTCTCCGACATAGCCAGCCTCGGTCAGCGCCGTCGCGTCGGTGATGCAGAACGGCACATCCAGAATGCGCGCGAGTGTCTGGGCCAGCAGTGTCTTGCCGACCCCCGTCGGCCCGACGATGAGGATGTTGCTTTTGTCAAGTTCCACGTCATCCAGATAGCCGCCGGCCCGGACTCGTTTGTAGTGATTGTATACGGCAACTGAAAGAACCCGTTTCGCGCGGTCCTGCCCGATCACGTATTCGTTCAGGTGCTCGAATATCTTGTGTGGCGAAGGGAGCGGCTTGTTTGCCCCCCTGTCATCGGTGAACTGCGTGGTCATTTCCTCTTGTTCGAGGATTTCACGGCATAGATCGACGCACTCGTCACAGATAAACACGCCTTCTGGCCCGGAGATCAACCGTCGGACTTCGCCCTGTGGGCGGCGGCAGAATGAACAGTATTGTGGACCTGCTTGACCGGTATGCATAGGCTGCCCTAGCTTTCTGCTTTCTCAGGTGGTGCCAATACGCCATCGATCAGGCCGTATTCTACAGCCCGTTCAGCCGTCAGAAAGATATCACGATCAGTATCCTCAGCGATTTTTTCCACACTCTGGCCGGTATGAGCAGAGAGGATATGGTTCAATCGTTCTCTCAGGCGCAGGATTTCTTTCGCCTGGATTTCGATATCGGTTGCCTGCCCCTGCACCCCACCAAGCGGCTGATGCAGGTGGATGGTGGCGTTTGGAAGGGCATAGCGGCGTCCCGGTGCACCGGCGGTGAGCAGAACGGTGCCGAAACTGGCGGTGAATCCAACGGCGACTGTGCTGATTGGGGCGCTGATCTGCTGCATCGTGTCATATATTCCCAGCCCGGCATAAATTTGCCCTCCGGGTGAATTGACGAACATCTGGATTTCTCTATCGGGGTCTTCCCGGTCCAGGAAAAGCAGTTGGGCTACGACGATATTCGAAATCTGGTCTGTGATCGGGGTGCCGACAAATACAATACGTTCCTTCAACAGCAGCGAGTAGATGTCATAGGCTCGTTCACCACGGCCAGTTGTTTCGACCACCATGGGTACAAGATTGTTCGGAATAGATAGGGTCATATCCTGACGCACTCCTTTCGCAAGTGTCCGTCCTTGACTATATCTCAGACTGGTCGGGATTGTCTGTTAGACTCTCGTCAGTATTTTCGTCGCCTTCGCTTTCGACGCTTTCTGGCTCCGGGGCTTCTTCGGCTTCGGCTGCCGGTTCTTCGACTGCCTCCGGCGTTTCTACCGGCGTTTCTTCTTCTGCCGGCGTTTCTTCGGGTTCTTCAGCGCCGATCTCAGGGGCCTCCCCCCTGGCAATCAGCACCAGCCGGTCGATGGCCTTGTCGACGATCAGCCGGTTGGAGATGTCACGTTTTGATTCGGGCGAAGAGAGAATCTGCTGTGCAACCGCTGCCTGGGCACCAAACGTCAGGCTCGCGTTTTTGATCTCCTCGCTGATGTCACTGTCGCTGATCGAAAGTTTTTCGGCTTCGACGAGTTTGCCGAGGATGAGCATCTGCTTGACCTGCTGCTCGGCCCGCTCTTCCAGGTCTTCACGCATCTGGTCTTTGTCGATATTCCGGATACGCAGATACTCTTCGAGATTCAATCCCTGCTGCCGCAGTTCCTGATCGTAGCGTTCCATCATGTGAGCGATCTGGTCTTCGACCATGACCGGGGGGTGCTTGATCTCCACCACCGATTCGATGAGATGTTCAAATATCGCAGCTACATAACGGTCGCGGGTAACCTCTTCCGCGTGTTTTTCAAGCTGGGAACGCACATCCGCGCGCATCGCTGCCAGGTCTTCATATTCTTCGTCGATGTCTTTGGCGAACTCGTCGTCCGGTTCTGGTAGATTCTGCACGTAGACCGTATCGCAGGTCACCTCGAAGTGAACCGTCTTGCCCCGGAGCGCCTCCGGCATTTCCTCGTCGTCTTCTTCGAAGCTCATATCGAAGCTGCGCGACTCACCCGCTTCCATCCCCACCACCTTCTCCGGGAAACCGGGAACGGGGTAGGTTGCCTCTTCATCGACCTTTACCCTGACGCTTTTTCGATTCACCCACGTCGATGGCATTTCTTCGTCGTTTTCGTCGTCGTCTTCCTGCTCTGCGTCTCGAACCAGCGTCCCGACGATGTCCATCATGACGATGTCTCCCATCTGGGTCGCCCGTTCAACCGGATCGAGTGTGGCGGCCTGCTCGCGCCAGCCTTCAATCGTTTTCTCGACCATTTCGTCGGTGACTTCTTCGGCTTCGAACGGAAGCCGAACTTCGCGATAGCCGTTCAGTTCTACTTCGGGGATGAGTGGGATGGTAAAAGTCAGCACGACCGGGTCGCGTGTGATATCGTCGAGCGAGCCGGGTGCATAGGGTTCGATCTCGCTTTCTTTCAGCGCCTCGACATACACCGTCTGACCAAGCGATTCGAGGGCTTCGTCGAAGATCATTTCTTCGCCGTAATGCTGTGCGATGACCCGGTAGGGAGCTTTGCCCTTTCGGAAGCCGGGGATATTGACGTGCTTGCTGATCCGGCGCGCGGCGGCATTCATTTCCTGCTGAACGAGTTCTGGTTCAACTTCTACGACCAGTTTCACCTGGTGATTTTCAAGGATTTCGGTTTCGACTTTTGACACAGTTATTTCCTTCAATGGTTGCAATTTTTCGATTATATCATGGGCAGATTTGCGGTGCCATCGACCCGATCGCCTGCAAATCGGTGTCCCGACTCTGCACAAAGAACGAGGCTCTAGCTGTAGAGCCTCGTGGTCACCGGTATGGGGAAGGCGGGACTCGAACCCGCACGCCTTGCGGCACATGATCCTAAGTCATGCTCGTCTGCCAGTTCCGACACTCCCCCAGGGCGTCGATAGTATAGCCCACCTGGAATGGCAGATGCAATAAAACTGTATTATGCGGGGACTTTTGAACCTTCAGAATTTTGATAGGGCAACCCTGTTCAGCCCTCAATAAAACCAACATCCCGCTCCCTCCACCTTGAGGGGGAGGGCTGGGGTGGGGGTGAAAACGTAGCCTTCAATTGCCCGACTATTTTCAAAATCTTCAATAGCCCGGTGCTTCAGCGCCGGGAATGCGCCCCAACAGTTAAGGGAACTCATGCCGCGCCCACTGCATCGGGTCGACACGCACACCGTTGACTCGCATCTCCCAGTGCAGGTGAGCGGCGGTCGAAAGCCCCGTGCTGCCCACCGTCCCGATCCGCTGCCCGGCGGTCACGAATTCGCCGGGTTCGACCAGCATGTTCGATTGGTGCCAGTAGCCGGTATAGACCCCCCACCCGTGATCGATGATGATAACCTGCCCGCGAACCTGCAAAATGGTGGCGTCGACCACCACCCCCGCTGCTGGGGCGTAGATCGGCGTGCCGGATGGCGCGGCGAGGTCTGCCCCGGAGTGGTAGGAGTCGTAATCTCCGCCGTTGTATGATCGCAGGGTCCCAAATCCCGATGTAAAGGCCCCGGGAGCCGGGAGCCGGAATATCCCGTCCCAGTGCTTTTCGGATGTATAACCGGTCATCGTTTCATCGAGGTAAGCCAGCTCCGCTTCGACAGCTTCCTGATCGGTCAATACTGAATACACCTCGTCCGTCACGTTGATGACCTCGTAGCTGTAGTCACCATCGGTAACCAGGACATTGCGCGTGGTGGTGTCGCTTTCCCCGTCCTGGGTGGTGACAATCACTGTCAGCGGATAGTGTCCCGGAGCGGCGAACCGGTCGGTCGCGATCAACGCCGTGTAGTGATTCGCCGATTCGGAAGCCGCCGGTATGTCGATCCCCATGAACGTGACCTGAACGGCGGCAGCTTGATCGGTTTCGACGTGCAGCGCCGTCGTCCGGCCCCGTTCGAGGGGTAGGGGGGAAAGCCTGATGGATGGCTTATTCACGACATCGACTTGATTGGAGGGAGCGTCAACCGGGAGCCTGATCAGCGAATGCCGGGCCAGCATCACCGGGTTGTGTTCCTGGTTTTGAATCAGTATCGCCTGGATGCTGAGTTCGTTGGCGGCGGCGTAGCGCCAGATGCTGCCGCGCTCCGATGGCGCGATGAGCTGCTGAGGGCTGCCTGATGCGTCATCCGGTAGCCGCAGTTCCTGCCCGGCGAAGATCAGCGCCGGGTTGACGATCTGATTGATCCGGCCAAGCTCGTCGAGCGATACGGACGTGGCGGCGGCGATCTCGGTCAGTGTTTCTCCCAGGTTCACGACCATAATCTCGTCGGGTGCGTGAAACCGGTCGCGCTGGCCGAGCGGCACGACGAGGTGCTGCCCGGCGGCTGTGTCGTCATAGCGATCCATCGAATTGGCGCTTTTTAAGGCATATACCGTGCTGCCGTACCGCCTGGCGATGGATTCCAACGTCTCCCCAGCCTGCACCACGTGGATGGTCGCCCCGGTTTGATCGCCGTCCCGTTGATCTGGCGGTGCAGCCAGAGTCGGCACGGCCATCAACATACTAGTGAGCAGGATGGCCGCCAGGGTGAAAATGCGCAGTGGGTTGACCTTATTCCGAAGGAGATTCAAAAGCCAGTCTATCACCGATCTCAACTCGTTCTAACAGGTCTGGCGATGCCTCGAGCGTATACTGTGCGGGTTTTGAAGGCGCGTAGTACAGCCGCCAGGGAAGCGCTTCGATCTTGTCGACAACCTCGAAATCCGCGTTCAACCAGATCGCCGCGATAGGGAAAGCCATGAACAGCATATGGATCGCGGTTGCCATCTTGCTCTCGCCGGTTTCGACCAGTATCAGCCCTTCGCCCGGTTCGAGCCGCCGCCTGAACATCAGCCCGCGCAGCTTGCAGAAGTAGCTGCTGCACCAGCGCGCGTTGTCGAGCAGAATTTCGCCCGTCGATTGTTTGATCAACTGTCCCGTTTTGTTCACCGTATATCAATCTCGACTCTGTAAAAAAGAAAGGGCGCAATGCGCCCCCAAATATCGATACCACTCTCGTTATCGGCGGTTGCTATCAGTCGCTGCTTTCTGATTCGGATTCGTCGCCGAGAACGCGCTCGATGCTCTTGATCAATTCCGCCGGACTGAACGGCTTGGTGATATAATCCTGAACCTTTGCGATGTGCAGTCCCAGCACCTTGTCGATGTTTTGAGCTTTGGCGGTAATGACGATGACCGGGATTTGCTGCATGTACTCGTCAGCCTTCATCTGCTGGTAGACATCCCAACCATTCATGTCTGGCATCATCAGGTCTAACAATACCAGGTCTGGTTTGAGCTTCTGAATCGACTCCAGCCCTTCCCTACCGCCGAGCGCTCCAACTACCTCGAATCCCCTGTTCTTGAGGATTAGGGTAACCAGATCGATCATCGCAGGTTCATCTTCGATGCATACCACAACACGCTGTTTGTCTGGCTGCTCGGACATAGTTCCCTCGATTTACGGAAAAGTGTCTTTAATTAACAATTGAAAATATGTAAGCCGATCAATCACCAGTATTGTACTTCAATTGAATTGTAATATACAAGTTTGCTATAAATACAATCTCGCTCATTTCGAGGCTGGCAACTGGCTGATGACAGAATTTACATTTTTCAAAACTCTAGCATGATTAATCTTTTAGTTCAAGCCACTTGACGGCGGCATCCGGCAGACTCGCCATGCTCTTGCGGAGCACCGTACAGCGCGGCAGCGAATCGAGGATCAACGCGCCATACCGTTTGCTGAGTATTCTACGGTCGAAAATGGCGACCACGCCCCGGTCGTCCTTGCGCCTGATCAAGCGCCCGAACCCCTGCCGGAAGCGAAGGATCGTTTCCGGCAAAGCATACTGGTGGAACGGGTCGTCGAACAGTTCACTGCGGGCGGCGAAGATCGGCTCGCTGGGCACGTTGAACGGCAGCCGGACGATCACCAGGATGCTCAAATCGGTGCCGGGCACGTCCACCCCTTCCCAGAAAGACCGGGTGCCCATCAGCACTGCTTTCTCGCTGTGGACAAATCCTTCCAGAAGCTGCGACCGGCTCGACCCGGCGCTCTGATCGTAAACCGCAATGCCATCCCGTGAAAGCGGCTCGCCGATGGCATTCGCGGTCGCCCTCAGTTGGGCGTAGCTGGTGAACAGCACCATCGTCTGTCCCTGGGTTGCCCGGCACAGCTCGATCAACCCGCTCTCGACCGCCTTCTGATAGGCATCTTTGTCTGTCGGTTCGGGGATGTCGTTGACGAGGTACAACAGCGTGTTTGACTCGTAATCGAACGGCGAATCGATCACGAGGTCGTCGGCGTCTTCGGCGGCGAGGCGCTCGCGGATATAGGTAAAATTACCCTCGGTTCGCATCGTCGCGCTGGTCATGACCAGCGTCTCTTTTTTCATCCACAGGTGATCCCGCACCAGCGGGCCGATGTCGAGCGGCGCGGCATGAACCGACAACTGCTGACCATCCGGGCGGATCGCCGCCCAGTAGACGGTATTGCCGTCGGGTTCGGCGACCAGTTCGTGAAGCCGTACGTGTAGTTCCGTCAAACGCCGGGCAGTGGCGCTCGCCCCGGCGATGGTGTCCTCGAAATCGGGGATGTCGTACTCTTGCAGTTCGCTTAATCCCTGAACCAGCTTTTGCATCGCGTAGGCAATCGTGTCGGTGAATTTCGAAAGGTTGTCCCAGGCGATTTCCACGTCGGCCCAGGCGGGCTGGCGGCGCATCGCGTTGATCAGGCGTATCTGCTGCGTATACTCGTTCCGCCGGATGGCAACATGGTTCTCGATGAAGGTCCACAGTGTCGAAAAGAAGCGGTCGACATGCACGTTCATCGTGCTGGCAGCGTTGACGATCACGTCGACATAATCATGCAGGGTTTGATAATAGCCCGCCGGGATTACGTCCCTGGTCTGGCTGAGTAATTCGCCTAACAAACCGGTCTTTCCCGTTCCGAGATCGGCGATCAGCCGCACGATATGCTCCGGGTCGGTTCTGAACGACAGGCTGTTGGTCACCGCCCCCTCGAGCTGGTGCGCCTCGTCGACGATCAGGTGCCGGTAGTCGGGCAGAACCCGCCCCTCGGTGGCGATATCTGAAAGCAGCAGCGAGTGATTGACGATCAGGATATGGGCGGCTTCGGCCTGCTGCCTTGCCCGGAAGAACGGGCAGGTGCCCCGCATCTGGATCGAGCAGCGTTCGGCAGTGCAGCCTTCATCTTCCGCGCTCAACCGCCGCCAGACGCTCGATTCGGCGGGGCCTCTCAAGGTGATGTCGCTGCGATTGCCGGTTCGAACTTCGAGCATCCAGACCAGCAGTTTTGCCAGCATGTGCATCTCTGCCGGGGAAGTCGGGCCGCGCCGCCGGAGCACCGACAGCCTGCGCGGGCACAGGTAGTTGCTCCTCCCTTTCAGGATCGCCGCCCGGAACGGCAGATCGAGGAGTTCTGCCAGCATCGGGATATCTTTTTTGTCCAGTTGTTCCTGGAGGTTGATCGTATTCGTGCTGATCACCACCCGGTCGTCGTTCTTCACGGCGTACTCAATCGCCGGAACCAGGTAGGCAATCGACTTTCCGACACCGGTCGGCGCTTCGATCAGCAGGTGCCGCCCGTTTGAAAAAGCCTGGGCGACCTGTTTCAGCATCTCGACCTGCTGTGGCCGGTACTCGTAGGCATCGAAAGACCGGTCGAACAGTCCCCCCGGTTCCAGCAAGGCCGCCAGTTGATCGGCGTCGATGCGCTGCGGCGATTCGGCTGGGCGCAGTCTCTTGTAGCCCGTCTCCGCTTCCTCGAACACCAGTGTCGGCCCATCCGGCGACAGCTCGTCCGCTGCCGGATTCTCTTTGTATCGTTCCTCCATTGCCGCTTCGAATGCCAGCGCGCCGTCCCAGTGCATGTTTCTGCTGTGCCGGGCGATCTCGGCCAGGGTTTCGAGGGGGAGGGTCAATATCCTCGCCCATAGTTCCTGATACAGGGCGATTGTCATGTGCACGTCGTTGAGGGCGCGGTGTGCGCCCGCGGTGTCGATCTCGAGATGGGATGAGAGTGAAAACAGGGAATAGCGTGCGGCTGAGGGCATCATCACCGAAGCGAGAGAATAGGTATCGATCAGCGGGTTGGCGAGGTTCAGCCCGGCGTTCCGAATGAAGGCCGCGTCGAAGCTGATGTTGTGCCCGATGATGGGATGGTGGCCGACAAACCTTTCGAGTTTCGGTAAAACGGTCCGGATCGATGGCGCGTCGGCGACATCTGCGTCGGATATCCCGGTTATTTGAGTGATGTTCTGCGGAATGGAACACTTCGGATCGACAAAGGTCTGCCATTCGTCGATGATTTCGTCGGCGCGGAACTTTGCGGCGGCAATCTCGATGATTCGATCATACGCGGGGTCCAGGCCGGTCGTTTCCAGGTCAACTGCGACGAGTGTGTCGCGCACGGAAGAGCCTTTCTCGTGAAGCGGATTTAAGGAATTAGGACTTACGCAGGAAAAATGATTTTTATATCTGAAACTTGTGGGTAGGGGCACAGCGTGCTGTGCCCGGCTGCGTAAGTCCTGGAATGTACAATCGTAACGAAGCAGTCCGGTAGATGCAAACCGATCCCGGCAGCACTGGCCGGGTTATCAGCGGGTCGACTGCCAGTTGATGTGGCAGTGTTCCTCCAGCGCAACCAGCAGCGCCTCGTAGCCTTCGATTGCCTCCGGCGTGACGATGATCGTCTGCCGGAAACCCTGTCCATATACGAGGCCCGGCAGCCGGTTCAAAAGGGACAATCCTTCGTGGACGCTGATGCTGGCGACCTCGATATGCGTGTCCGTATCGCCCGATTCGTGCGTGAACACCAGCACCCGGTTGATTGCATCCCAGGGAACAAATCGTTCCGGCAGCAGCAGCCGATCGATGAGCAGGCCGTACTCCGTCACCGAGATTTCGCACACCGAAACCAGCGCGCTGATCGCGACATAGACCAGGAAAAGCAGCGCGAGGAACTCGACGACCCGCACCCTGGGTGTAATCACCCAGCCGCACAACAAGACGACCCCTATCATGACCACCGGGAGCCACAACCGGATACGCGGCCTGGTGAATCGGTGAGTCGATAGTGTTTTTCCAACCAGTTCCGTACGATTTTTCACTGTTTTTCTGATAGTTTTGTTTGCAGTTTGAACGACTCGTCCTGTATTATGCTATGTGATGAAATGTATATCCCAAAATCCGGATCAATGCTATGGATTTCCCCGAAACAGGGTGGGTTGGTTGTGGTGGTCGCACTGCAAAATAACGTGGACAACCCGTTTTGCCCCCTCAAACCCGGCTTTTCGCGCTCAGGGTTTAAGTCCCCTCGCCTTGAGGGAGAGGGGATTTAGGGGTGAGGGCAGGGAACCACGCTGTTCTGTGGTGCTGCCGTTGTGGTTTATTGTGAGAATAACTATCAATGACTGATAACCAGTTTCAGGAATCTCCTGCTGAAATGCCTCTGCTGAAACCAGCCGAGGATTGTTCTATTCTGATTGTCGACGACGACGAGCGCATTCTCGATGTTTTTACGACGATCTTATCGCGGCATGGGTATCAGGTCTATTCGACACAGAATGGAAAACCTGCGCTCGAACTGATCGGCGAGATACACCCGGATGTGATCGTTCTGGATGTGGTTCTGCCCGATATCGACGGCATCGAAGTCTGTCGCATCGTTAAAGAGAATCCTTCGACCCGGTTTGTCCCGGTGATCCTCATCACCGGCCTGGATACGCGCAGCCGCCGCCTCGAAGGGTTGAATGCTGGCGCGGACGATTTCCTGAACAAGCCGATTGATCCCCTCGAGCTTACCGCCCGTGTCCGGTCGTCGCTGAGGACCAAGTTGCTCTATGACGAAGTCGAGGCCAGCCGCCGCGACCTGGAGCGGCGTGTCGATGAACGCACCCAGGAACTCAGCCGGGCTAACCGGCGCTTGGAAGAGCTTGGGCAGGTCAAGAGCAAAGTGCTTTCGGTGGTTGCCCATGAACTGCGGACGCCTATTCACCAGGTGAAACTGGCTGTAAATCTTGCCTTGCAGGAAGACATCGATCATGGCGAAAGGCAGGAATTAGCCAGGGATATCCAGACCGCCTTTACCGGTCTTGAATATCGTCTGGCCGAAATCGAGCAGTTGAGTGACCCCACCGATTTGAAATGCACCGACTCCTCGATCAACACGGTGATCGCCGCTGCCATTGCCCAGGTTCAGAAGCTTTCCGGCATTGACGAGGAATCGATCCTGCTCAACCTCGAAAGCCACCTGCCGCCGGTCTATATCGATCCCAGGCGGATCACGCGGGCTGTAGCTCATCTCATCGACAATGCCAACAAGTTCGGTGAAGGTAAACCGATCTCGATTTCTACCTATTCGGATCGAACATATGTGTGTGTCTGCATCGAAGATCACGGAACCGGTATTTCGGAGGAGATCAAACCGAACCTGTTTTCACCGCTTGAAGCCGGTGACAACAGTGACACCCGCCGCTACGGTGGAATGGGAATCGGGTTGGCGTTTGCCAAAGCGATATTCGATGCACACCAGATTGCTTTTTCGATAGACAGCCTGGAGGGAGAGGGAACGACGGTAATGATCTACATCCCTGTCCGGGAAACTGGCGGCGAATGATCAGGAACGTGCTGCCTCTTTCTTGGCCGCCTTCTTCAACGTATCAGGAAGCTGGCACAGGTGAATCCGGTCATGTTTGACCATGAACCTGACCAGTTCCTCAAGCGAAGTCGGGCCGAAAACCGAATCGCGTGCCGGGCGCTGCCAATCGTCCGCTGACAGGCTCCTCAAATACGCGATGGTCTGCCTGCGTGCCTCGGCGAACTCGCTCAACGCTTCAGAAAACGTGACCCCGCAGTAGGACTCGTAGTTTGCCCAGGGATCGAGGTTCGAAGTCAGGAAGGGATCGTCTTCTTCGACCACTGTTTGCAATCGTTCCTGATCCCATGCTTCATGGTCCCGTAGGTGGCAGATGATATCCCGCGCTGACCACTCCTTTGATTTTGGGCAGCAGCAGATGACATTTTCGTCGTGCTGCCCGGCCATTGTATCGAATACCGCCGGGTGTGCGGCCAGCAGTGCCAGCAGCGAATCAATCGATTCGTCCTGCTCGTCGAGAGTTTGCAGCCACCCGTCGTGTGCCAGTTCGACGAACTGCGAATAGGAGCCGCTGCCGTCCAGCCGCACCGTTTCGTCAGGTGGGGGATCGCCGTTCTCGGTGACCCAGTACGTGTGCAGCCCTGCCGCCGCCGCCCCGATCATGTCGTCTTCCCACGAATCGCCGATCATGATCGCCTCGGATGGCTTGACGCCCAGCCCGGCGGCGATCTCGGCGTAATATTCGGCATGGGGTTTTCCGAAGTGCATCGTTTCGAGCGATGTCACCGCTTCGAACCTGTAATCAGGTTGAAATATCTCTCCCCACGCCATCCGCTGGCCCGTCGCCAGCATCGGCAGGCCGGGGTTGGTCGCAACGATGACGTGGTAGCCATCGTCGAACAGCCGCTCCAGCAGCGCCGGGGTTTCAGGACGGGGTTTGACAACCGATTCGAGCACCGGGTAGCGCTTCAGGTAGAACTCGTTGAAGTGGTCGATCATCGCCTCTCTTGGCTGCCCTATCACCTGGGTGAAGCGGTCGAAGAAGCGAGTCTCCAGTGTTTTAGTGGGGTTGTATTCGTCGAGAATGTGGTAAAAGGTTTGCAGCAGATGGTCGACAAATACCTGGGGATCGGCCAGCTTTGCGGAAAACATGCCCAGTTCGGAAAGATAGGTGGAGTATATGGCGCTGGTATCGGTAGAAATTAACGTGTCGTCAAGGTCAAGCAGCACCGCCTTGATCATCGGTCATCCTCCGGGGATAGAAAGTCGGATAGCTGGGGTTTCTCGGCTGCGCATAACTCGCAGCCCACGTAGGGATCGTCTATCGACATTTCGTGCTTGCCGCACCATGCCGTGACCTCGACCTTCCGCCCCAACCCGACAACCCCGGCTGTAACACGCGCTTTCAGGTCAAGGTATTCGCTGGCGTTTGCCCATAGGATCGCCGGTACGGGGCAGCGCTCGCAGTCGTTCGGCTGCCAGTGCAGGGTTTTGGCCGATTGTTTGATCAGTCGACATTCCTGTACGTTTCTGCCGCGATGGAAATCCTCGTAGTAGTACCGGCATTCTTTTCCGGCAGGCGTGATCATACGATTTCTCCAATCACCGAACCGAACGCCCCTGTTGGCGCTTGCAGGGGCGTTTTGATCCTTACGCAAAAACACAGTTTAGCGATGTGGGTACAGCCTAAACACGGGTCACGTAATCGCCGTTGCGCGTATCGATCCGGATCACGTCGCCCACGTTTACAAACAGGGGGACGGTGACTTTCAACCCGGTAACGGTGATCACCTGTTTGGTCGCCCCCGTCGCCGTGTCACCCGCGACCGCCATTTCTGACTCGGCGACCTCCTGTTCGACCGTCGCCGGAAGCTCGAAGTCGATGATCTCGCTCTCGAATGAAGACAGCTTCAACTGCTGGTTCTCGGTCAGGTAGAGAACGTCGTCGCCGAACACTTCCGCGCTGATCTGGGGCTGTTCGAAAGTTTCGACATTCATGAAATGCAGGAACTCGTCGTCGCTGTACAGGTATTCGACGACCGCCGTTTCGAGCCGGACGTTCTGTACGCGGTCACCTGAGTTGTAAGTGACTTCGCGGGTAGTGCCGGTTCGCAGGTTGCGTACCATTACCCGGATGGTCGCTTTTCCTCGGCCTGGTTTGTGGTGGTGATATTCGAGGACTTTGTATAGCTCGCCCTCTTGTGTGTAGGTCACACCTCGGCGAAGCTCATTGACATCGATCATACTGAAATTATCTCCAGGATATTGGTTTAAGTTTGAATTATCACCGGCGATTATAGCGTGAGGGTGTCACCGCATACAAGCCGCCACTATGAGGGGCGGGCCTCGTGCCCGCTCAGGGTCCGACGCAAGCCGCCAACTTTAGCCCGACGCTTCAGCGCCGGGTTTCGGCAATTTGTCGCCGGGCTGCCCGTCACGTGCCTGGCTCAGTATCACGCCGCCCACCGGGGCACCTGCATCGCGCCCCAGCACCGGGCACTTGGCCTGTAGCAGCAGGAACACCCTGCCCCCGGCCTCGTTCAACGTTTCGTAGTTGGCCTGCCCTTTGGCAATGACCATATCGGCCTGGTCGAAGCGCTCGCGGAACGCCGTGCTGCACCGGCTCAAGATCGTTCCTTGTGTGTCAGAACCGGTTTCGATGACAGCAGCGGCGGCCTTGTCCAGGTCTGCCTGAACTGCATCTTCAAGCGTGGCATCGTTTAGAATCGGGCCGCTCTTTACCACATAGGTCACCGGCTTGCCATACTCCGCATTGAGCGTCTCGATCAGCAGCCGGTCGAACACCGTCTCCCCGGCGTTGTCGGCCAGGTAGAGAATATCGTTCGCCCGGTCAAGCGTCTCCATAAACGCCGGGCGATTATCCACTGCGTAAGGCGCAGCCAGCACCCGCTCGACCGTTCCCCACAGGTCAAAGTCATCGGCGGCGGCAAAATCGATGATATTCCCGGCAATGCTGATCCTGATCGCCGTGTCGAGCGGATCGTCGGCTTCGGTGACCAATTTCTTCAGGCGCGGGTAAAGCTCAAGTGCCTGCTCGGTGCTTTTTCGTTTGTCTTCACGATACGGGTCGTCGTTTCCCGTTACTTCGGCGGCGATCTTCAGGATCAGATATGCGATCTCAGGCGGCGTCAGCGTCGGGTCTATCGAGCGCAGTATGTCCAGAGAGCGGTGCATGATCGTGATCTGCTGCGCTTCGCTGGCGCTGGCTTTGCGTCCTGCCGTCAGCCCGACCTTCAGCAGGCAGGGGTAGCAGTCCAGAAATGTTCTCATGCGTCCTCCGCAAATAAATAGTGGCCGGTCGGATGCTCCCAGTGCCATTGAGAGTGTGTCGAAACAGGTTGAATTGGCGACCGGTTGAGGGTGAAAACCGCCTGTCGCGTCGAATGATACCCAACGCACTGGCGAAAATCAATTCGTCCCCCTTTTCCTGTGAAGTTTCTATCTGTCGATGAGCGAAACGAATTTACGGGTAGACTTCAAACTGGATTGCTATTGTACGTAGGTAAGGGTATAATGACGCCCGCTTGAAACCCCGCATTTTCCAGGGGCAACGTGGTAAGTGTGTCTGATACATGCTGTCCACAGTACGGAGGCGTGCCCAAGTGCTGCAGCGAAAGACCCAGACCGATAAATACTGGGTTGAAGACTTCCAGTTAGAACAATCTGATATCGATCACCTCTACAACGTCTTATTGGAAATCGAAACCCCGCTGTCTACCGATCAAATGGCTCTGATCCTTGTCCGCAATCGTGTGAGGATAGAGGCTGAGAAACGAGAATTGCGGGTTTCACCGGGTGATAGTTACCTCCCGTGTAAAGAATACCGGGAAGGTGATATTATCACCCTGCCGCAGTTTTCTGGTGTTCAGGCGAAGGTGAAAGTGGTTCGCCCTGGTGAAAATCCTGACTGCGGCAGTTTTTCGGTGATATCGGTTGAGCTTGATTCCGGGGAAGTCGTCGAACTGGCCTCTGAGTACGATTTAGAGCATCCCCTGAACGTTGTTCCCGAAGTTGATGAGAAAACCGAAGACAGTGAACTGGTGCCGGAGGAGATATTCATCGAATACGGTGGATATGTCGCCGAACGGTTGGAGGAGACTTTCTCCGACCACGACGATCTGGTCCGTCTGGCAGGCCGTTGGTTCCCGAAGTCACTGCTTGCCGATGTCAATATCGGCCACTTGAACCTGGCTGAAGCCGTCCTCGACATGCACGGCGGCGGTCCGTTGACGACTCCCGAAATCCTCGATCAGATTGGTATGATGGATGATGTCAACCAGCGGCTCGCCGAATTTTCGATGAATTATGCCCTGCAAGAGGACAACCGTTTTGACGAAGTTGGCGCTGCCGGTCAGGTTCTCTGGTATCTGCACCGGATGGAGCCGGACGAAGTCCGCAATATCCCTGACCGCCTGGAATACGTTTCCCTGCCGGATGATCCCGACTTGTTGACCGAAGAGATGAAGGAACTGGAACTGCAAATCGGCGATGAGCATTCTGATATTCCGGTTCGGCGTGGCCCCGCCCCGCAGTCGGTGACCATCACCCTGACTTATCCCCATCGCCGCGCCGGGACTTTGCCGCTGTCGCATCAGCTCCGGCGCATGTTCCCGACGGCCTATCGCGCTCCCCGGATCCGTTTCACGATTGTCGATGGCGATACCGGTGAAGAGATTCCTGCCTGGGTGGTGATGGCAGGTGGTTATGTCTATGGCCTCAAGAAATGGTTCGAAACCCACGATGTTCCTGCTGGCGGGTATCTGACCATCGAGCGAACCAGTGTCGAGGGGACGGTAATGGTCAAATATGCCGGTCGTAATCCTCGGAAAGAATGGGTGCTGACTGCTTTTGTCGAGAGCAGCCGTCTGCGGTTTGAGAACCGCCAGCGAACGGTCTCCTGCGAGTACGATGAACTGATGATGATTGATGTCGACGACGATGAAGCAGTCGACAAATTATGGTCACAGGCTCGAAGCGGCAAAGTATCGTTTGAAGAACTCGTCTCGTCCATCGCCCGCGAACTGGCGGCCCTGAACCCGCAGGGGAATATCCATGCCAAGACCCTGTACGGCGCGGTGAATGTCGTAAGGCGCTGCCCGCCGGGACCGATCTTCTCTTTGATCGTCGCGCTTCCACAGTTCGAACAGGTCGGCGGCCCGTACTGGCAGTTATCGAAAAGCGATGCCGAATAGGTAGTTCGAAAACCGGGTTATTGATCCTTCCGTCATTGTGCAGTTTCTTTACTGCTAACCATAATAGTGAAGAATCGGTTTTTCCGGCTTTAGCAATATTTGAAGGGATTTCGCTGCGTGGTTAAACCACCTGCTCCACCACAACTGAACAAACCAACGATGACCACTCGTTTCTTTGTTGACGAAGAGTGGTGGAAACAGTCCGATAAAGATTTCCGCCTGGAATTGAATCGGCTCTGTGAAGAGTACGCCGGGGAGCCGATGCCCGAAGAGGCCGGTGATCCTTCCATCGACTGGGTTGATCCGCTGACCGCCCGTGTCGTGAGGGTCGACCCGGCCATGTATTACTTCTTGACGACCTGCTGCGTTCATCCCGATTTCATCACTGACCGCACGACGCTGATCGAGGCGGTTTTTCGTGCGCTGGTCGCCGCGGCCAATGTCCCGATGACGCCCATCGAACTATCCGAACGGATCGGCAGACCGGCTGATACCATCTACAAGACCCTGGCCGGGCGGAAAGTCTTCAAGGGCATCCGGCCTTTCTCAGGTTAGTGTTCCGGCACTTCTTGACGGGCTTCCTTCTGTTGGCTAGAATGCTTCATAATCGACTGGTAAATGAATAGCCTTATTCGCCCTCGTAGCTCAGTGGATAGAGCGGCAGCCTTCTAAGCTGATGGTCGCAGGTTCGAGTCCTGCCGGGGGCGCTGTTTTTATCTTGGGCCGTTTCTTCTATTGACAATCTATCCGGAAATTACCTCGTAAGGTTCATTTTGTGCCTATCCGAAACAAGCAATGCGGACTTATGGATAGGTTTTAGGACTACGGTAATCTAGAACAAAATCACAGTGTGCATATACTACAAAAACCGACCGTTGGTATTGACCCACATGGAGGAAATATGCGTATGAAGCGCGTGATACTTGGCTTCGTAACCCTGGTCGTTTTGCTGATCGCCTTTTCCGTTCCAACTCAACCAGCTGCGGCCCAGGCCGGTCATCAGGTGTGGACGTTCTACATGGGCTATTGGACCGGTGGCATCTCCTGGGATGCGCAGGCGAACATCCTCGGCGACTGGCCGACAATGGGTAAATACGACTCGCGTGACCCCGGTGTGGCCGCCGCCCACATCGATCAGGCCCAAAGCGCCGGGATCGACGCTTTCCTGGTAAGCTGGTATGGCTCCGGCGAAACACTCACCACTACGCCTACTCTGAACAATATGCTCGACCGCGCCGCCGAAAGAGGCTTTCACGTGGCGGCTGTCCTCGACTGTTTCAACCCCGGTTTCATGCGTGATCGCGGCCAGATTGTTTCTTCGCTGAACTACTTGATCCATGATCGTGTTAACCATCCGGGCTATCTGCGCTACAACGGGAAGCCGGTGATCGTCTTTGCCTTCCAGGATACGCTGGGTTTTTCGACCGCCGATTGGCAGGCGATCCGCAACGAAGTCGATCCGGGCCGGAACACCATCTGGCTCGCCGAAGGACTCAACGGGTGCTGCATGTACGGCGGTGCGATGGACGGTATGTACGCTTTCAACATCGCCTGGGCCGGTGGCAGTGCCGCCCGGTATTCTCTTGAGCAGAATTCGGTCTACGCGCAGGGTGGATCGATCTACGTGCCGACCGTTCACCCCGGTTGGGATGAAGACCGGATCGCCGTGCGCGATGGCCGCGCGAACCCAACCGCGCGCCAGGATCGGGCCGGTGGGCAGTATCTGATCAACAGTTGGAACGGCGCAACCTCGGTCAACCCGGATGTGATCCTCGTCGTCAGTTGGAATGAGTTCATGGAAGGATCGTATATCGAGCCGAGCCAGGTTTATGGCACGCAGAGTCTCGATATACTGCGTTCGCTGATCGTTGCCTGGAAAGCCGGTGCGCCTGCGGGTGCTTCTCCCGTATCGGTCAGCCCGCCTTCCACCGGCGCAGCCGGGATTGTGGCCGAGGCCACATCCTACGGGTTGAATGTCCGGTCGGGGCCGGGGACGGAATATGCCGCGCTCGGCCAGATTTATCCCGGCGCGCAGTATGCCGTAACCGGCAGTCAGGCTGATTGGCTGTCGATTGATTACAACGGGCAGACGGGCTGGGTGGCCGGGTGGCTGGTTCGCCAGTCTTCCGGTGCGCTGTCGTCGGTGTCGCCTGCCGCTGCTCCTGTGACGGCGGCTGCCGGTGAGTTCGCCGAATCCCTTACCTACAGTCTCAACGTTCGCTCCGGTCCCGGCACCGAGAACCAACCGGTTGGGCAGATCCACCCGGGAACGAAATACGCCGTGCTTGGCCGTTCCGGTGATTGGGTATCCATCGACTACAACGGGCAGACGGCCTGGGTCGCCGGGTGGCTGGTGACGATCACCGGGGTGCCGGTTCCCGTTGCCCCGCAGCCGGTCATCGACTTCCGTGCATCACCGGCCACCGTCAAGCGCGGGCAGTGTGCAACTGTCGCCTGGGATGTCGAAAATATCGACAGTGTGTACTTCGACGGCGAGGGAGTCGTCGGCCATGCTTCGCGTGAAGTCTGCCCGGCATCGACCTCGACCTATTTTCTCGATGTCGTCCTCGTCGACGGTTCGACCACCCGCCGCGAGGTAACCGTCACCGTTCAATAAGTGCGGCTGCTGAAAAAAATAACAGCCAGGGGATCGCCTCTGGCTGTTTTGTGTTATGGGGGTAGGGGGATCAATATCCCCATAGCTGTCAATTTAAAGAACCGAAACCTGAGATGCTTTTTGCGAGCGGTAGCGAGCAGTTAATTCAATTCGCGTAATCTGCGTAATTCGCGGATAAACCTTGAGGTTCAATACCAAAGACCTCGCTCGATCAATATCCCTTCGATTGTTCGCGCAGGGTGCGTCTGATCTTCCGCTCCGATTCCCGCTTGGCAATGGCCTGCCGCTTGTCGTGCTGTTTCTGGCCCTTCGCCAGCCCGATCTCGATCTTGGCCCGCCCCCGGCTCAGGTAGACGCGCAGCACGATGATCGTATAACCCTTCCGCTGCACATCCGCCGACCACCGGTCGATCTCGCGGCGGTGCATCAGCAGCTTTCGCGGGCGAAGTGGATCATGGTTGTCCCGGTGGGCAGGATCGTATTGTGCGATGTGCATGTTCAGCACCCACAATTCTCCCCGCCGCTCGGCGACGTAGGCTTCCTGGATGCTGACATGCCCGGCCCGGATCGATTTGATTTCGGTGCCGGTCAGCACGATGCCTGCTTCGAGCGATTCCTCGATGAAGTATTGGTGACGAGCCTTGCGGTTCGTCGCGATTACTTTGACGTTTTCTGTAGCCATCACGTTATTGTTGGTTCGTCAGGTATTCGATTGCACGTTCAAGTTGAACGTCGTCCTCCGCCGGTTCGGACGGCGACTCGACTATTATATCGGGTTCGACGCCGTTACCGGTAATCGACACATCGTCCGGGGTGTACCAGTTCGCATAGGTCACGCGGAGCAGCGAACTGTCCGAGAGATTATACTGGATTTGGACCGACCCCTTCCCGAAGGTCGTCTCGCCGATCAGCGTCCCCCGGTCGTTGTCCTTGATCGCCGCTGCGACGATTTCAGACGCACTGGCGCTGTTTTGATTGACCAGAACGACCAGCGGAATCGATTCGGCGAAGTCGCCGTTGGTGCTTTTGAACTCGCGTTCCTGCCCGTCGACATCGCGCTGGATCAGGATCAATCCGTCTTTCAGGAACATGTCGGCCACGCTGACCGATTCGTCGAGGAACCCACCGGGGTTGTCACGCAGGTCAAGGATGATCGCTTCCGCGCCGTCGTCCATCAACCCCTCGACTTCTTCACGAAGACGGCTGCTGGCGCGTGCGTTGAACTCGTAGAGCGCCACGTAACCGATATTGTCGTCGAGCATACGGCTCTCGACGGTCGGTATTTCGAGCCTGGCCCGTGTCACCTCGACATCGAACGGTGCCTCGCTTCCTTCCCGGTAGACCGTCAGTACGACCTGGGTATCTGCCGGGCCGCGAATGAGCAGCAGCGACTCGCGCAGGTATTTCTGGGTGACGTCCACCCCGTCGACGGCGATGATGATGTCACCGGCCAGCAGCCCTGCTTCTTCAGCCGGGCTGTCTTCGAAGACCCTGAAGACGTACACACCCCCGCCGGGAGCATCCTCGACGAATGCGCCGATCCCTTCGTAACTGCCGGTGCTGTCCTCGTTGATGATCCGTGCCGCGTCGGGCGGAATATAAGCGGTATACGGGTCGCCCAACGAACCGACCAGCCCCTGGACTGCGCCCTGTACCCGTACTTCTTCGCTCGGTATGTCATAGTAGAATCGATCTTCGATGGTATCCCAGGCTTCCCAGAACACCGTCATATCGGCCTGGTCGCTGCCGTCAGCTTGAAACGGCGAGATTGAGAGTTCCTGCCCATTGCTGCCGGTCGATTCCTGCGACGTATACATCGATCCGGCGATGAAACCGGCAGAAAAGATAACCAGGGAAACCACCACCAGCCCCAGGATCAGCATGACTGCCCGGAGGGCGGTTTTTAGTTCCCCGTTATTTGATTGTGTTTCGAACATTTATTTACCCTTAACCCCGATTCTTCAATGCTCTATTTGATGTCGTGGACTCCAAATCCGACCACATTACAAGCAATTGCTTGAGCGAATTGGCAGGCCGGTTCGCCGATGGACTGAGCCGTCAGGCTCACAGGAGGGTGACCGGTCTCGATTCTTAAGATTCATCAGCCCCGGATTCCGCCAGCGTCTCGCCCAGCGTCTCGACGGCGGCGTCCAACGCGGCGTCACTGCCCCCGGCTGGCTCGACGACGATGTCGGGCGTCAACCCGATCTCCTCGATCCGTTCGTGGTCGGGGGTGTACCATTCGGCGCTTGTGACGTGTAGTTGTGAACCGTCACTCAGCGTATGGATATACTGCACGGACCCTTTCCCAAACGTCTGGGTGCCGATAATCACTGCCCGTTCCCGGTCCCTGAACGCACCGGCCAGGATTTCCGAGGCGCTGGCCGTATTTTCGTTGACCAGTATCGCCAGCGGCTCGTCAAGCCAGGAGCCGCCCGCCGAGGCATTGAACACCCTTTCATTGCCGTCGTTTTGCAGTTCGTAAAGGATCACACCGCCGTTCAGGAATTCGCCGGCGACGCCCACCGCCGAATCGACAAGCCCGCCGCCGTTGTTGCGCAGGTCGATCACGAGCGCCTGGCAGTTGCTGTCGCCGAGTTCTTGCAGCGCCTGTTTGATTTCTTCCGGCGTGCGTTCGGTGAACCGTGTGATCTGGATGACGCCGATCTCCGGGCTGTCTTCTACGACGTACCAGAAAACGGATGGCAGCAGCACTTCTGCCCGTTCGATCTCGAAATCGAGCCGTTCGCCATCCCGCTCGACGGTGATCACCACGATATCGCCGATTTCCCCCCGGATCGCCGCCAGCAGTTCGGTCATGTCGGGGGCGCTCTCGTCGACGGCTTCCCCGTCGACGGCGACGATCACGTCACCTGCTTTGACGCCTGCGATGTAGGCCGGGTTGTCACGGTAGACCGTTACGATGATGTACCGTCCCTGTTCGTCGCGGGTGATCTCCGCGCCGATGCCGCCAAACCGTCCGGCCAGGCTGTCTTCGTTGACTTCCGCGTTCGACGGTTCGACGAAATAGGTGTACCGGTTGCCTACCGATGCAACCATCCCGGCGACCGCCGCGTGAATCCGGTCCGATTCCTCCGGCAGTTCGTACAGGTAGTCGCTTTCGAGAACAGCATCGGCTTCGTTCAGCAGTTCGAACGATGTCGGGCTGGTTTCTGGTTTGACGTAGTATTCGTTGAAGAAGAAACCGGCGCCAAAGGCAATGCTGAACGCCCCACCGGTTATAACGCCTCTTAGCAGCGCTTGCCAGAAGGGATGCCGCGCAAAGCCTGTTGTATTTTCTGTTTTCATGACCGTCTGACGTATCCTCTGAATCTTCGCTATGCGGTGTTTTCTGGGTTAAGATTTTAGCTGTTCCCCGTTCGTTTTCGGGGCTATCGGATTGTATCGTACGGGTGACGGTCTGGCTATTGCCGGGGATCGGACCTTCCCGTGCCATTTACTCATATATTGCGACTGTGTGTCGGATATGTTACACTGTGCGCAGCATCGGGGCGTGGCGCAGTTTGGCTAGCGCGCTACAATGGGGTTGTAGAGGTCGACGGTTCAAATCCGTCCGCCCCGACAGATAGAAAATAAAGGTGGCTCATGCGTAAGCAGGCCACCTTTTATTTTTCCCCCGGGTTTCGCTCAGACGCCCAGAAGCGCCTGCAATTTCATCGCCAGGGCCACATCCCCGCTGACTTTGACTTTACCCGTCATAAAGGCCCCGACCGCGTTCAGATCGCCCCGGACGATTGCCAGCAGGTCGCCGTCGGAGACGTTGACCGTCATGTCCGCACCCTGGATGGTGCCCTCGTCGATAGAGAGCGTGCCGTCGATAATCTTGATCAACCACTGGCCGCCTCTCCCCCCCGATACGTCGAAGGCGATTTTTGCATCCGAATCACCCCACGCTTCCGGGTCAAAGTGCCCCGGTAACAGGTCAATAATTTCCTGTACAGTCTCCGGCATAGATTTTTCTCCTGTGTTCACTCTTTGAATGCCTCTGGCCCAAAGTATACAATACATACGCGGCTCTCTCATAAAGGAATTTGCCGTTGACCCTGATGACCCAATTCCGGCGGACTCGATTCATACCCCAGATCGTTCTGGCCTCTTTGCTGGCCACAGCGCTGGCCTGCGCCGGTGCCAGTACACCGGGCAGGACGACCGGCACCGGGGAGCCGCCCCCGGAAGCCGTGCCATCCGAACTCCCGCCGCCGCCGATCCAGATGATCACGGATTTGCCATCGACGGGCCGGTTGGCCGTCACCGGGAACGACGGCAACCTGTATATCATCGAACGGGGCCAGTACCCGGTTTCGATTACCGGAGACGCGGTGCCATCTTTCGACAAGGAGTTGATAGGCCGCGAGTACCAGCATCCCACATGGTCGCCATCGGGCTGGCTGTCGTTCGTGCGCGTGGAGATACTGCCCAACAACCCGCCCGGCCAGATTCTACTGGCCGTCGCACCGGGGGAAACCGAATCATACATCATCTACGAATCGACGCGGGAGAGCTACATCTACGGATACTGGGCACCGGACAATCCGCCGGGAAACGAACGGCTGGCTTTTCTGATGAATGATGGGGAACAGTACAGCCTGCGCCTGGCTGAAATTCAAACCGGGGACGATCTGACCATCTCCGATCAGGTCGTCGGGAGGGCCGCGCCGTACTATTTCTCATGGTCGCCTGATGGGGGATCGATTTTCTGGCAGCAGAACGGCCTCACGATGGCCGTTTACGATGCTGCGGAATCAGAGATAGCCTATCAACTCGACGACCAACCGGGGAATTTCGCAGCGCCGGTGTGGTCGCCAGTCGATGACCGGCTGCTTTACGCACGGGAGGACAACGGATCAAGCCGGGTGACCGTGCTCGACGGCGACACACATTATGACCTCGGCCTGCCTGTTTCCGGATACACGTACTTCACATGGTCACCCGACGGGCAGACGATAGCCTACAGCAGCGGAGAGGGCCTGCTCGATCCGATCACGGTCATCGACGCCGACGGCACCGGCGGGCGCATCCTGGCCGGGGTCGACGATATCGTCGCCTTCTTCTGGTCACCGGACAGCACCCGGCTGGCGGTCGTGACGATGGAGGAGTACAAGCCGCCGCTGCCCGAAGTATCGACGGGGCTGCGGATGCGCCCGGCCCGGCAGACCGGCACGCCGTCGATCATCCTGCAATGGTGGTTGATCGATGCTGGCAGCAGCGAGGTAACGCCGCTCGAACAGTTCTTCCCGACACCCGACCAGTTCACGATCTTCAATTTCTTCAGCCAGTACACACTCAGCCACCGGGTATGGTCGCCGGACAGCCGCTATATCGCCTATGCCGAAGTCGCCGACCTGACCGGCAGCCCATCCGGGGGCGTGATCCGGCTGATCGATACCGGACGGCCCGACGCGGAACCGCTGATCATCATGGATGGACGGCAGGCTGTCTACTCGTTCGATTAGTGCCGGAGTCGTCGGGAAAGCGGCACCGACTCACAGGTTGCCAGCCAACCGCCAAACCGGTATATTCTACGGGCAGTCAGGCGATTCGATCACCAACGGCCACCCGCAACGGTGGTCGGTTTACGTCACCATTGGATGACAGGCGGTTCATAGACCGGAAACCTTTTGAAACTTAGTCAGAGACTCGCCAACCTTGCCCTGCGCCTGCCGCCGGTCGCTGCAATGGCAACCGGGATGTACCGGCTGACTCGCCCCCGGTTTACGTCGGGGGTGGTTGGGGTGATACTCAACGACAGGGGCGAAATCCTGTTCGTGAAACACGTTTACCACCCGGAAACGCCCTGGGGACTGCCGGGCGGCTGGCAGGATGCCGGAGAGAACCCCGTCGAGACGCTCAGGCGGGAACTCGACGAAGAACTGGGTTTGGAAGTCGACATCCTGCGCCCGCTGCTGATCGAAAGGCGGGCAAAACGCCGCCATCTGGATATCGCCTACCTGTGTGACGCAAAGAACGACGTTCAAGGTTTATGCGTGGAATTGACAGACTATCAATGGTGTATGCCTGATTCAAGACCGGCCATCCACCCCTTTCAAGAGCGGGCGGTCGAACTGGCTTTCGCTCCACGCGACGAAAAGGAACGTAACCGATGATGTTTCAATCAAACTCCAGACACCGGGGGAGCCTCCCGATCTTGGAAATCGCTGGCCTGTTGATGATCCTGGCCGCCATCCTCATCTTCATGGCGCAGCTCAGTGCCTACAGCCAGGAACGCCAGCAGCTTCCGGAAGGGTTGCTGCTGGCCGGTGTCCCGGCGGATGGCTTGAAGGGTGAGCAGGCGTTAGCCTCGATTGAGCAGACCTACGGTGCCCCGGTTACGGTCATTTACAAAGACCAGGAAATCCTGCTCAGTCCTGAACAGGTCGGATTCCGGGTAAACTCCGAGGCGATGATCTCGTCGGCGACCGAACTCAGGATGGAAGGGACGTTCTGGTCGGGCTTCTGGGATCACCTCTGGCAGCGGCCCCAACAGACCTATGATATCAACCTCAACGCGGAGTATTCCGAGGAGCAGTTGAGGGCGTGGGTCGCCGACCTTGCTTCGCGGTATGAAAGCCCACCCCAGCCCGCGACAATCGCCCTGGAAACGATGTCGGTGTCTCCCGGTCAGCCGGGTGAAACGCTCGATCAGGAGAAGGCCGTCGCCGACATTGCCGAAGCGTTGTTCCAGCCGATAGGCAGGACCGTCGTGCTGTCGATCAACGAGACGGATGCGCCTGAACCATCGATGGATACGCTGGAGACGTTGCTGATCGAATACCTGATGAGCGAGAAATACGAAGGTGTCGCGTCGATCTATATCTATGACGAACGCAACGGGGACTCACTGGCGCTGGATGTCGACCTGCGCCAGGGCGTCCCGACGCCGGTCAACTGTGATATCGCCTATGCCGGGTTGAGCACGATGAAGATTCCGCTCATGGTTGGCTACTTCCGGTACCTGGGCTGGTTCCCCTATCCCTACGAGTACGATGTCGTCGAATCGACGATGACGCTGTCGAGCAACCTGAACGCCAACTTCATGCTGCGGGACATCGGCGGCGACAATATCGAACTTGGCCCGCCCGTCGTAACCGAAATGATGCACTACCTGGGCATGGAGAACTCGTTCATCGCCGCGCCGTATGACGACGAGGACGAGCCGGAATACTATTCCACACCGGCCCGCGAAGCGGCCCGCGCCGGGATGTGCATCGACACCAACGCCGACTACGCGATGCAGACGACGGCGGAAGATATTGCCCTGCTCCTCGACTCGATCTACCAGTGCGCCGAGTACGACGGCGGCGACCTGATTGCCGCCTACCCGGACGAGATCAACCAGACCGAGTGCCAGATGATGATCGACGTGATGTCAAAGAACGACGAGGGCAAGCTGATCCTGGCAGGCGTTCCGGAATATGTCGAGGTGGCGCACAAGCATGGCTACACCTACGACACGATCTCTGACGCGGGGATCGTCCTCAGCCCGGGCGGAAATTACGTGATGGTCGTCTTCCTGTGGGCCGACGTGGGCTGGCTGGCAAACACTGCTTTCCCGATCATGGAGGGCCTGTCGACGGCGACGTTCAATTACTTCAACCCGGACCTGATCAATGAACCCCGGCGGGGGTATGGAGATGTGCTGTTAGGCGGTCAGTGATTTTCCGCGAATTGGCAATAAAGAACATTGCGCGGATTTCACGAATTGGGGTGCTCGCTGCCGCTCGCATAAAAACAAAAACAGGGTAGGTTTCGTCCTGTTAGTCTATCCCGGCGCTAAAGCACCGGGCTAAAGCGGCGGGCACGGATGCAGCACCTGCTCACGGGGCAGGTTCGGATGTAGAAGGCAGGGCGCGTTCAGTAAAATCCACACTTGCTGGCAGACCGATCCTGCCGGGGCCATCATAAAAAGGAGCAGTACCGTGTCACGTAGACCTGGCATGCCAGAAGACATCAAGTGCGAGAAAGACTACCTCGAGCGGGGCGTGAACCTGGATACAGACGTTTCGATAGTCGAGGGCCGGGAGGAAATCAAAAATCAACTGGGCGAAGAACTGCTGGGACGTTTCTGCGATCCCGGCGCTCGAATGGCGCTGACGGCTGACCTGGCGCAGATCAAGGCCTTCGAAGAAACGGAGCAGGGGATTCCCTCGTTCCTCGAGGCCGGTCCGAGGAAACTGCTGCGCTACAGCCCTGAAACGACCCGTGTTGCAATCGTCACGACGGGGGGATTGTGCCCCGGCCTCCACCG